>CAYXKP010000299.1:0-2500 GCA_964465695.1 uncultured Nitrospira sp. | reverse complement strand
GATGTTGGGAGTGAGGGATGCATAACGTGTCAGAGGGACTGAAACTAGAGTCTCCGCCGGTCGAGGACCCGTGCATGATCTGCGGGAAACAGTCTGAGGTGGGGGCGCACGTCATCGTTGACGGCGTCGTGATCGACGAGGATTATTGTGAGGAATGCTATGGGAAGAGAAAACGTGGAACGCAGAATTGAGGCGACCAAGGGGCTTTTGAAGGAAGCGTGGGTCGTTATTTTCTGGCCCTTCGGAATCCTCGGGCTCATCGCCGGTCAAAACCTGAAATCTTTTTTAGCTGGATGCGGCATCGGATTTATTTTCTTCGTGTTGTTGCTCTTAACTATGCGGTACGGTAAGGAGGCTTAATGAAAAACAAGACTAAGCGACGGACAAAGAGTAGTTTGAAACCAGTCATCTGGCGCACCCAGGACGGACGGTCTGTCCCTATCTCGCGCATGTCGAACTCGCACCTCATCAACGCATTCAGGTTTCAACGTAAGGTGATGGAGACGATCAGACAAGAAAGCTTAGACCTGACGTTCGTCGACAACAGCGACGACCAGGCTGATTTCTACCGCCACCTCAACCGCGAGATTGGAAACCAAGTGCGCTACGACGCGCTCCGCGCGGAGATCAAGAAACGCGGGCTGTCGACCGCTAAACCGGCGCCGATCCCACCAAAGGTTGCCGCTCGGTTGGATAAATTCAAGGCTAGTCGCGGCTGGTAAGTGGAGAAATCATGAACAAGAAGACGATCAAGAAGGTATTGAAGGCGAAGGTCGAGGCTTGGCTGAAGTCGATCGAGGATCAAGAAGTCCGGTCGCTGGCCGCGAAGAACACGATCGTGACGGGCGGTTCAATCGCGTCGCTCCTCCTCAAGGAGAAGGTCAAGGACTTTGACGTCTACTTCCGCACCAAGGAAGCTACGCTCGCGGTCGCGCGGTACTACGCCGATAAGTTCAACAAGGATAACCCAGGGCAAGACGTCCACGTAGCTGAGGGCGGTGTCGACATCGTTGACGGACAGATTAGTCCCAAGTCGCCGCTCATGAAGGCTTTCGGAAACTCCATGAGTGTCATGGTGCAAAACTGCGAGCCCGGCCGCGTGAAGATTCTAGTTAAGTCAAGGGGAGTCGCCGCGAGCGACGACGCTGAGAGAGTCCTCGACGCCCCGTTCGAGGACGCCGTAGAAGCTCTCGAAGACGCGGACGACATGTCAGAAGAGGTCCTGGACCCTAAGGAGGAGAAAGCCAAGTATCGGCCGATCTTCTTCAGCTCAAACGCGATCACGCTGTCAGACCGAATTCAGCTCGTGGTCAGGTTCTACGGAGAGCCAGACGAGCTCCACACGAACTACGATTTCGTCCACTGTACGAACTACTACGACCACGGGAAGCAGGAACTCGTGTTGCGCCCGGAAGCTCTGGAGGCGCTCCTCGCGAAGGAGCTCAAGTACATCGGCTCCAAGTATCCTTTGTGCTCGATCATCCGCACCAGGAAGTTCATCCAACGCGGGTTCAAGATCAACGCGGGTCAGTACCTCAAGATGTGTTTCCAGGTCTCGGAGCTCGACCTAAAGAACATCAACGTGCTCGAAGACCAGTTGATCGGCGTCGACTCCGCGTACTTCACGCACATCATCGAGGCTCTGCGCCGGAAGATGGAGAACGACCCAAACTTCAACATCGAGAGCCAGTACCTCACGACGATCATCGACCGGGTGTTCTGATGAAAAACAAATCAAAAGTAACTGTACGCCACGCTGATTGCGGTAGGCACGACGAAGACGGTCCTTTTGACCCAGACTGCAGCTGTCGTGGCACGAGGACTCAAACTGAGTGTGCGAAAGCGGGGTGCGGATTTTGTCAAGCTGCAGAGACGGCTACGTGGCCTAGAAATCATTTTGATGACCCGTCTGACTACGAGGACTGAAATGCCTACTCCTAGAAAATTCTGTTGGCTGTATCGAAACAAGAACACCGGCAACCTGGCGCTCGTCCAGAGACCCAGACGCCGCGCGAGCCCGCTCATCTACTGGCTTAAGAAGTACGACCCGAAGGCGAAATCGTACGACCTAGAGACGATGTCGGGCAGCTACGCGGTCGACCACTGGTACTTTAGCCGGAACTACGAGTACGTCGGTCGGATCTAAAAATACTAAATAAATCAGGTACTTATGCCGCCCAAGTCATTCTAGTTTGCAAGCTGGTCCGCTCGCTGTATTTGATCCCAAACAAAAGGAGTCAAGTATGCGAGTTATGCTGGTGGAGGACGACGAGACGATCCGGGAGACAATGGTGTCCATCATCGAAGCGATGGGACACCACGCCTTCGTGGCCAAGAACGACGAGGAAGCCATTGAGCTGGCGAAGACCGTGAACCCAGATGTGGCGTTGGTGGACCTCGTGTTGAACGGCCACGTGGCGACTCCGCTCGTTGAGTTCCTGAAGGACGTCACCAACGGCGACTCACCTAGGATCATCGTCGTGTCAGCAATGGTCGGAGC
>CAYXKP010000298.1:0-2545 GCA_964465695.1 uncultured Nitrospira sp. | reverse complement strand
AGCAGAAGTTCTCCATGAACTGGCTGGGCAGCTCGACCGCGTCCCACTCGACGCCCGAGATGCCGGCCACGCCGATGTCGTCGACCTGCGTCAGCATGTGGTGCAGGCCGTGGCCGAACTCGTGGAAGAGGGTGGTCACGTCGTCGTGCGACAGCAGCGCCGGCTTGCCGCCGACCGGCGCAGCGAAGTTGCACACCAGCTGCGCCACCGGCGTCTGCAGGGCGCCCTCGGGCCGCGACCAGCGGCCGCGCACGTCGTCCATCCAGGCGCCGGGGCGCTTGCCGGGGCGCGCGTAGGGGTCGAGGTAGAACTGGCCGACGAGCTGCGAGCCCCGCTCGATACGGAAGAAGCGCACATGCTCGTTCCACACCGGCGCGGTGTCGGGCCGGATCGCCACCTCGAACAGCGTCTCGATGATGCGGAACAGCCCTGCAAGCACCTTGGGCTCGGTGAAGTATTGCTTGACCTCGTTGTCGCTGAACGCGTAACGCGCCTCCTTGAGCTTCTCGGAGGCGTAGGCCATGTCCCAGGCCTGCAGCTCGGGCAGGCCGAGCTCGTCGCGCGCGAAGGCCTGCAGCTCGGCAAGGTCGCGCTCGGCGTGCGGCCGCGCGCGCGCCGCGAGGTCGCGCAGGAAGGCCTGAACCTGCGCGGGTGAATCGGCCATCTTCGGCACCAGCGACAGCTCGGCGTAGCTGCGGTGGCCGAGCAGCGCGGCCTCCTCCTGGCGAAGCGCGAGGATTTCGGCCATCACCGGGCCGTTGTCGCGCTCGGTCGGGCCGGCCTCGCTGGCGCGCGTGACGTGGGCACGGTAGGCGCGCTCGCGCAGCGCGCGATCGTGCGCGTACTGCATCACCGGCAGGTAGACCGGCATCTGCAGCCCGAGCTTGTGCCCGGTCTGTCCTTCGGCCTCGGCGGCGGCGCGGGTGGCAGCCTTCACGTCCTCGGGCACGCCGGCCAGCTCGGCCTCGGTGGCGAGGTAGAACCAGGCATCGGTGGCGTCGAGCACGTGCTCGGAGAAGCTCTGGCCCAGCTCGGCCAGCCGGGCCTGGATGGCAGCGAAACGCGCCTTGGCCTCGCCCTGCAGTTCGGCGCCCGACAGCACGAAGTCGCGCACCGCGTTCGACAGCGCGCGCCGACGCGCCGGGTTCAACGCCTGCGCCTGCGGGCCGGTCGCCAGCGCCTTGTATTTGCCGTAGAGGCGCTCGTCGGCGCCCAGCCGCGTGTAGAACTCGGTGATGCGCGGCAGCGCCTCGGTGTAGGCGGCGCGCAGCTCGGGGGTGTCGGCGACCGCGTTGAGGTGGCTGACCGCGCCCCAGGCGCGGCCGAGGCGCTCGGTGGCGACGTCGAGCACGGCGGACAGGGCGTCGTAGTCGGGCGGGACGTCGGGGCCGGTGGCCTTCTCGAGCGCGGCCTCGGCCTCGGCCAGCAGCACGTCGACCGCCGGCGCGACATGCTCGGGCCGGATCGTGTCGAAACGGGGCAGGGCGGCGGTGTCGAGGAGGGGGTTGCTCATGAGCGGCGGGTTCGTGGTCGTTGCGAGGGCGTTCGACAGTGTCGCCCCGGCCGGCGTTCCCCGGCTTCGATCGTTTCGATCGTCGGCATAGCGACCCCCGGGGCGGGGGATCTCAGCCGGCCGAGCGCTCGGCGGACTCCAGGGTGTTGACCAGCAGCATCGTGATCGTCATCGGCCCGACCCCCCCCGGCACCGGCGTGATCCAGCCGGCCACCTTGGCGACGGCCGCGGTGTCGACGTCGCCGCACAGGCGGCCGTGCTCGTCGCGGTTCATGCCGACGTCGATGACGACCGCGCCGGGCTTGACCATGTCGGCCGTCAGCACCTTGCGCTTGCCGACCGCGGCGACCACGATATCGGCCTGCCGCGTGTGGTGGGCCAGGTCGGGCGTGGCGCTGTGGCAGACCGTGACGGTGGCGTGGGCCTGCAGCAGCAGCATCGCCATCGGCTTGCCGACGATGTTGCTGCGGCCGATCACCACCGCGTGCTTGCCCTTGGGGTCGTAGCCGATCGACTCGAGCATCTTCATGCAGCCGTAGGGCGTGCAGGGGCGGAAGCCCGGTTGGCCGACCATCAGCGCCCCGGCGCTGGCAACGTGGAAGCCGTCGACGTCCTTCTCGGGCGCGATGCTCTCGATCACGCGGTTGGCGTCGATGTGCGCCGGCAGCGGCAGCTGCACCAGGATGCCATGGATCGCCGGGTCGGCGTTGAGCGCCTGCACGCGGGCCAGCAGCTCGGCCTCGGTCATGCCGGCCGGGTAGTGCTCGAGCACCGAGTGCAGGCCGCTGTCGTGGCAGGCCTTGACCTTGTTGCGCACGTAGACCTGCGAGGCCGGGTTCTCGCCGACCAGGATCACCGCCAGCCCCGGGGTGATGCCGCGCTCGCGCAGCGCGGCGGCGCGCGCGGCGACCTCGTGGCGCAGGTGGCGGGACAGGGCGTTGCCGTCGATCGAGCGTGCGGTCATGGGGTTCCTTCGGAGGGTGATGTGGGGGCCGAAACGACAAGGGCCGCCACCGGCGGCCCCTCGTGCAA
>CAYXKP010000297.1:0-2555 GCA_964465695.1 uncultured Nitrospira sp. | reverse complement strand
ATGAGGAGGTTCACCATGTCGGAGCAGGGGAATCAGGTCGCCAAGGCAGCAGCATTCATCGCCGGTGGGGCGGTCATCGGAGCGGGACTCGGGCTCCTCTTCGCTCCACAGACCGGTGCGGAAACGCGTCGAAGCATCGGCCGCTATGCCCGCAAGGCGCAGGTGCAGACCAGCCGGTGGGGCCGGGCGGTCAAGTCGGGTGTGGAGGAAGCGCTGAACCGCAAAACCGCAAAGGAGAAGAGTCGTGAGGACGAGCGGCCGCAACTGACCGCGGTGTTGAACTAAGCTTCTCGAAGATCATCGGTGGCAGCTCACCCCGTCGCTCTCCTCCGTCGGCACGGGCTGACTGCTATCGATGGTCCGAGGGGATCTGAATACTGATGGCCCCCGCCAGTTCTCCTGCCTGAGCCCCTTCTCTCGGATAGCCGGAAATGTCAAGGATCCCTTTGGGGTTTCCATGACAGGTGAGGCAATCCTCCGAGTAGTAGATCGGCATCATCGTTCTGAGTACCCGTCCACCGTCGACCCATTCGACGACCGGAGGGCTGGGCGCCGGTTCGTTCGCAAGCCGTTTCAGGACCGTTTCCTCATATGCGTCCGGAGCATTCTTTAAATTCCGCGGGTCGAGAGTCGTCTGCTTCATCGTGACCTTCGATTGCTTCGAGAATTTCCGCGCGGCCTGGCTCCCGAACGAGGCGGGTATGAAATTTTTGTATCCGATTCCCCGTTGATTGATCACCAACTGAGCGTCTGCCACGACCTCTTTGCTCGCGAGAAGGAGCATGGTCAATAGATTTTTTGTCGGAGAAGGCAGCCATGAAGGAGGATGCTTCAGATCGATATGGCTCTGCTGATAAAACTCATCAAGGACCAGTCTTTCAAAGACCTCGGGCGTGAATCCTTTATCGCCTTTACCCGGATCGTTGATCAAGGATTGATTCCGCTCGATGACGACACGCCCCGCATTCAGAAACGTCGCCAGGAGTTGGGCAGCCTGTTCGCTGTCCTTTTGTGAGGTTTGCGCAAAGACGCTCTGGGGCCACATGAGTATGAAGACCAAGCTCAGCGATAGGCATGTCTTCGAGAGAGCGATCATGAGCACCTCAGCTTTCTCATTGTCCCCCCGCCAGACGGCACTGCCCTTGATCATAATGCTGGGGAACTTGCGTCACCTCCAGGGGCAGTCCTTCGCTCGTTGCCCGCCGAGTAGGGGCGTATTCCGCTTCAACCCATCTCCGGCGCATGTGCTTCAGTCGCCCCGACTCTTCGAGGCGAAACAACAGGTTGTTCAAGAACCATTGTAACCGCCTGTGGTCGTCGCTTGTCACAATGGAAAGATCCTCACGAGTCAGAATCAAAGGGGTGCCGTCGATGTGCGTCAAGAGCCGCCAATCTTGCCAGACTCGTTTCGTCACGTACTCGAGGATGGAATGGTTGGTCAGGATAACGTCGATATTCAGGTCCTTCGTTTCGATCGAGGCGGGAAGTGAATCGCAGATGACCATGCGGATGTGCTTGAGATTGGCTTCGGCGTACAGGTGAGAGGATCGTCCCTTCTGGACGGCGACGGTCAATCCGGCAAAGCCTTCCTGGACTGCAGTCAACGTATCCACCTGTCCGCTCTGCTTTTGAAATGGTTTCAGGACGCGCTCCGCCACTTCAGGCTTTTGAATGATGGCTGCGACGCCGTCTTCATGAAAATAGGGAGACGAAAACCACAGGCCCGGCGGTCTTGCGCCGGGAACGGTTCCACTGACGGAGGAGACGAAGAGATCGAGTTGCCTTTCGTTCATCTTGATGAAGAGATCAGGAAATCGAGTCACGTGCAAGGTCGGAATAACGGGGCTGGTTCCGCCACAATGAGCGGTAAGCGCATCGGCTATTTCTCGGATGAGTTCGACATCCAAACCTGTGACACGAATGCCTTCGTCGGTGTACACGGCGGGAAAGACAAACGGGCGAAACGGCTCGACGGAAATGCCGACACGTAGCCGCGCGCGCGAACAGATCGACGACAATTCCTCATGTGTCAGCGGGTGTATGAGCTCAACGGCATCATACACCAGGCCGCATCCATGCAGGGGGACGCCCAGCGTTGTCAGGACCAGCAGAACGAGGCATCTTTTGATGGCGTACAGGCTCACGCCGCATATCCTCCATGTCTTGATATGTCGTCATGACTAAGAGTCATCGGTTTAAAACCGAACGCCTATGGTAAAGAGCCATTGTCGTGACAAGTCGGACTTGCCCTGAAAATCGATCTCGAAACGGGTGTACTGAAGACCCATATCGACGGAAAACCCCTGGGTGACAGGGAATCGTACGCCGATCTGTCCTCCGTACAGGTAACCTGGTGAAAGAGCACCTCTTCCGGGCAGGGTTCCTCCCAGCATCGCCCCGACATACGGTACTGCTCGGTGCTCCAACGGTCCGAAAAGCACGTGTCGCAAGATGCGACTGATCGGCTTGCCGCTGGGAAAATCCAACAAGTCGATGAAATTGTTCCAACGCGGGTTCGCATACAAAGAATGTTGGTCGGTGATAAAGGTAGGTGT
>CAYXKP010000296.1:0-2557 GCA_964465695.1 uncultured Nitrospira sp. | reverse complement strand
GCCTTCTACGTGTTCGCGCCGGCGCTGCTGTTCCGCGCCACCGCCCGCATCGACCTCGGCACGCTGCCCTGGCACGCGCTGGCGGCCTTCTTCGTGCCGGTGGTCGGCTGGATGCTGCTGGTCTACGCGCAGCAGCGCCGCCGCGCCGCCGACGCGCCGGCGCGGCCGGCCACCCGGGCGATCACCGCCGCCTTCGGCAACAACGCCCAGCTCGGCATCCCGATGGCCGCGGCGCTGTTCGGTGAGATGGGGCTGCAGCTGCACCTGTCGGTGGTCAGCCTGCACGCGCTGATCCTGCTCACGGTGCTGACGCTGCTGGTCGAGCAGGACATCGCGCGTGCCGCCGCGCGCGAGGCCGGCGCCGGCGTGCCGCTCGGCCGCACGCTGCTGCTGACCGCCAAGAACACCATCGTCCACCCGATCGTGCTGCCGGTGCTCGCCGGCATGGCCTGGAACCTCACCGGCTGGGCCATCCCCGGGCCGGTCGACGAGGTGCTGCAGATGCTTGGCACCGCGGTCGTGCCGCTGTGCCTGGTGGCGATCGGCCTGTCGCTGGGCCACTACGGCCTGCGCGGCGCGGCCGGCTCGGCGGCGCTGCTGGCCTTCGGCAAGCTGGCGGTGCAGCCGGCGCTGGTGCTGGCGGTCGGCTGGGGACTGGGCCTGCGCGGCCTGCCGCTGACGGTGATCGTGATGGCCGCGGCGATGCCGACCGGCTCCAACGCGCTGATGTTCGCGCAGCGCTACCGCAGCCAGGAGGGCGAAGCCACGGCGGCGATCGTCGTGTCGACGCTGGCCTTCGCGGCGACGGCGCCGCTGTGGTTGCTGCTGCTGCAGGCGCTGGGCTGAGCCGCGCCGCGGCCACGGGCCTGGGCGCTCAGCGTTCGCCGGGTTCGTCGTGTGGGGTGCTGCGGCTGGACGCGAAGTGGGTCGGCGCCGCGATCAGCCGGTCGAGGTGGCCGCGCTGCAGCAGCCGCACCACGCCCAGGTAGGCGAGCAGCAGCGCCGTGCCGGCGGCCAGCGCCGCCGGGGCGTCCGCGGCCGGCAGCGCGGTCACGCTGACGGCGGCGGCCAGCGTCGCCGACCAGAAGGCGAAGGCGCGGCCGAAGCGCATCGTGCGGCCGGGTCGAGGCGGGGCGGGGCGGGCGGGACGTCGTGCCATGCCCGCAGTGTGCGGGCGGCGGGGCGCCGCGGTTCGGCGAACAAGGGCGGGGAATGCGGCCTCCTTCACGCATCGCCGGACCGCAAGGCCGGTTTGCGACAATCCCGTCATGAGTGCGAACGACCTCAACGCCACCATGGCCCATGTCGGCGTGACCGCGCGCGCCGCCGCCGCGGCGATGGCGGCGGCCTCGACCGCCGCGAAGAACGCCGCGCTGCGGCGCCTGGCGGCGCTGATCCGCGCCGAGCGCGCCGCGCTGCAGGCCGAGAACGCCAGGGACCTGGCCGCCGCCGAGGCCGCGGGGCTGGCTGCGCCGATGGTCGACCGCCTGCGCCTCGGCGACGCCGTGATCGAGCAGATGGCCGAAGGCTGCGAGCAGGTCGCCGCCCTCCCGGACCCGATCGGCGAGATGACGAACCTGCGGCGCCGGCCGAGCGGCATCACGGTCGGCCAGATGCGCGTGCCGCTGGGCGTGTTCGGCATGGTCTACGAGAGCCGGCCGAACGTGACCGTCGACGCCGCGGCGCTGGCGCTCAAGAGCGGCAACGCCTGCATCCTGCGCGGCGGCTCCGAGGCGCTGCATTCCAACCTCGCGCTGTGGCGGCTGGCCCAGCGCGCGCTGGCCGACGCCGGCTTGCCGCCTTCCGGCGTGCAGATGATCGAGACCACCGACCGCGCCGCGGTCGGGCGTCTGATCGCGATGCCCGAGTACGTCGACGTGATCATCCCGCGCGGCGGCAAGGGGCTGATCGAGCGCATCGCGGCGGAAGCCAAGGTGCCGGTCATCAAGCACCTCGACGGCAACTGCCACACCTACGTCGACGCCGAGGTCGACCTCGATCTGGCGGTCAAGGTCACCGACAACGCCAAGACGCAGAAGGTCAGCCCCTGCAACGCGACCGAGTCGCTGCTGGTGCATCGCGACGTGGCCGCGGCCTTCCTGCCGCGGATCGGCGCGGTGTTCGCGGCCAAGGGCGTCGAGATGCGCTGCGGGCCGCGGGCCAAGGCCATCCTCGCCGCGGTGCCCGGGGCCAGGCTCGTCGACGCCACCGAGGCCGATTGGTCCGAGGAGTACCTCGCGCCGATCATCAGCATCAAGCTGGTCGACAGCCTCGACGAGGCGATCGCGCGCATCAACCGCTACGGCTCGCACCACACCGACGCGATCCTGACGACGAACCACCCGAACGCGATGCGCTTCCTTCGCGAGGTCGACTCGGCCAGCGTGATGGTCAATGCCAGCACCCGCTTCGCCGACGGCTTCGAGTACGGCCTCGGCGCCGAAATCGGCATCTCCACCGACAAGTTACACGCCCGCGGGCCGGTCGGGCTGGAGGGGCTGACGTCGATGAAGTGGGTCGTGCTGGGTCAGGGCGAGATCCGCAGCTGAGGCCAGGG
>CAYXKP010000295.1:0-2557 GCA_964465695.1 uncultured Nitrospira sp. | reverse complement strand
TCGACTGGCTCAAAATGCATGGGAAGGGCTATCAGACGCGGCTGAACCGCATCCTGCGCGCAGCCATGGAGCACCAGGTTCCGCGCCGACCACGCACGCCGAAGAGTCGTGAACGATCGCGCCGGCGCCCCAATGCGGCGTAACAAAGAACGATCTCGCCATCATCCGCGCAAAAGCCATCCGGTGCTGATGCCACTGTATAGTGGTGACACTCGTATCTGCTTTTATTGGTTCCGTTCTGCTCTCCGATCCTCCCTGAAGAGCCGTCGCGATTATGAACAGGCTCAGATGCCTGACTCGCGTACCGACCTCTTCTCAATACCGTGTTCCTCCCCTCACCGATGCTGGGGGCCGCAACAGAATCTTCCAGTCTATGGTCACGCACAACTGCAGGGGCGGCATCGTCCGGGTGCGCGGTTACCTTGGGCGTGCCACACCTCCTTGACGGGCGACGGCTGTTGTCTCCGCAGGTGGGGTCGCGTGGCGCGACACGACGGTGCCGGACTCCACCTGACACGGCGTCTCCGTATGTGGCGCAACATGGTGGTTGAAAATAGCAGTATACGAATCACTCCTGACACTGAAGCAACATCGGCTCAAGCACGGCTGGATCGCTCTGACGCCCTGGCTGTTTATAACGAACCCAAGCACTCCATTGGACCCTGCCAATGTGCGCAGGGCTATGTCCACCGTGCTGAAGGAGGCCACTCTGCGATGCGCTTCACTCGGCATTCATTGCTGCATTCTTATGCCTCTATTTTGCTGGCCGGCGGCGTGAGCCCAATCTATGTGCAGGAACAACTCGGCCGTGCGTCGATTAAATTGACTGTCTCGACCTATGTCCGCTGACTGAAGAAAAAGACGCCTGGTGCGCTGGATCGACACGATGAGCTGCAACCCGATTCGGCTGCGGCTGTAGGTCGTGGTAGCAAAGTGGCAGCATACACATAAGGCCCCCCAAACCAGATCGAATACGGCACTCCCTGAAATTTCATGGAAGGTTCTGGAGCCGGCGACCCGGATTGAACGGGCGACCTGCGGTTTGAAAGGACTATTGGAGAAATGTAAAGCCAACGGCAATGGAAAGCTAGCGCAACATGGTACGCGCTGCTGTTGTCCATCTCTCCATACGATCCAAGAGATCTGGGGAAAGTCCGTCTGAAAAGTCGACCAAACGACATCGGTCCAGTAGGACACCAGCACCGAGGCATAGCCCGTGCCAACGTGAACGATCTGCGGCTTCAGAGATGCAGAATGCACGTATGGGTGGGACAAGGACAGGGGTGTGCATCCAGCGTTTGATGAAAACGTCGGGTTGTAGTTGCGAAGTTTGGTTTTCCCAACTTGTACCGGTTTTGCACTGTCCAAAGATAATTAATTGTCCAGGTAACAGATCCGAGAACGGGACCCACGCTACTGCGTCCAATTTATCATCCTGTGCCCTTACCTGGCCAGGATCAAGCTTTCTAAAGTCAGTTCCTTCTTTGAGCTCGTGACACAAGGATCGCACTTTCTGTTCAAATGTTGTCGAAACGGATGTTCCAAAGACGAAACTACGTGCTCGGTCAGTACCGAGATAGTTTTTCAGAACTTGTCCGGATAACTCTTCAAGCAGAAGAGTTCCGTCAATACCTGCTTGGATACGGTCAGTACTCATGTTTAGTCTAGTGCTTAACAATAGGTATTCATATACAACGGCTCGTTGCTTGCTCGCACTTGAGTTATACGTTATGACAGTGCCAGCCATATCCAATTTGAATGGATACCCTACTCTACATGCGGCTTGCCTTCTTTCTATCTCTAGCATGACATCATCAAGCGAATCAGAATTCGTATCGTCATCGTCTTCGCAGCCGACGTTATTTTCGTTTTCTTCGATGCGGCCGAGGTCTCCGAGAATTTCGCGCCGAGAGGTTATGCCCTGCTGCCAACAGACGATCTCTGCAAAATCTGCCAACTCAGTGATCTCGGCTTTGGGGCTGGGGCTCTTCGGCAATTTGAAGGGCATTTCAATTTTCGGAAAGACGATTTTTCGTGATGTCGGGGTTCTGTTTCCGTTCCATCTCGGTGTAGAGATCGTCCGCGAGATTGGCAACGCTACCTGCAATACGTAGGAGGGCCTCGGATTTGTCATACCCTGTTGTTAGATGTGCTCTTGCCGTAGTTAGTTCTCGCTTAGCTCCAAGAAGTGCTTCTTCAAACACAGCAGTAGGAGGGCGGCTAATTTCAAATGCCTTAACGAGCTCAGTTCCTGCACGAAGAGCCGCGATGGCCTCTCGGTTGGCCAGCACAGCACTCAGTCGTCTCAGGTCAGGGTTTTGGGATTCTACAACTGGAGGACGATTTTCTTTCTTGCTTCCGTACAGCCAAACACAAAATTCACCGAGCTCCTTTACTTTAGCTTTAGGCACATAAACAGTCGTTTCGTTGTCCTCAGGTTTTAGATTTAAAAATTGGCTGATACCATCGTAATCGAGGCCAGTATAGAGGTGAGAAAATGCAAATCGTTGTCGAAATCTGTCTTCACGTTGATAAACCCTTTCCCGTTCTGCTTGTT
>CAYXKP010000294.1:0-2576 GCA_964465695.1 uncultured Nitrospira sp. | reverse complement strand
ATCCGACCGCGAGGCCGTCGAGGATGCGATGGTGGCCTACATGGCGCGCGAGCAGGCCCGTGCCGGCGTGGCCTGGAGCCATGTCGCGCGGCACATGATGGGCCTGTGGAACGGCACGCCGGGGGCGCGGCGCTGGCGGCAGGTGTGGTCCGACCCCCGGCTGAAGGCCGAGCCGCCGCGGCGCGTGCAGGCGCTCGCCACGCAGGCGCGCCGCCAAGGCGCCGAGGCCGCCACAATCGCCGCATGAGCAACGTCATCGGCATCATCGGCGGCAGCGGTCTGTACGACCTGCCGGGCCTCGTGGACACGGGCTGGGTCACGGTCGACACGCCCTGGGGCGCGCCGTCGGACCAGGTCTTTCTCGGCCGGCTGGGCGACGCGCGGCTGGCCTTCCTGCCGCGCCACGGCCGCGGCCACCGCATCCCGCCGGGCGAGGTCAACTACCGCGCCAACATCGCGGCCTTGAAGCTGCTCGGTGCGACCGACGTGCTGTCGCTCAGCGCGGTCGGTGGGCTGAAGGAGGAGCTGCCGCCCGGCAGCTTCGTCGTCGTCGACCAGTTCATCGATCGGACCAAGGGCCGTGCCTCGTCCTTCTTCGGCACCGGCCTGGTCGCGCATGTGTCGATGGCGCATCCGGTCTGCAGCCGGCTCGGCGACCATGTGCAGGCGGCCTTGGGCCGGCTCGGCATCGCGCACCACCGCGGCGGCACCTACCTGGCGATGGAGGGGCCGCAGTTCTCGACCCAGGCCGAGTCGCACCTCTACCGCAGCTGGGGCGCCAGCGTGATCGGCATGACCAACCTGCCCGAGGCCAAGCTCGCGCGCGAGGCCGAGCTCTGCTACGCGTCGATCTCGATGGTGACCGACTACGACTGCTGGCACCCGGGCCACGACGCGGTGACGGTCGACGCGATCATCAAGGTGCTGCTCGGCAACGCGGCGCATGCGAAGAACCTGGTCGCCGACCTCGCCGCGGCGCTGCACGGCGATGCCCACGGCGCCGCCTGCGCCTGCCGCCATGTGCTCGACCATGCGCTGATCACCGCGCCCGAGGCGCGTGATCCGGCGATGGTCGAGAAGCTGCGGGCCATCGCCGGTCGCGTGCTGACGTGAGGGTCGACGGCCGGCCGATGCGCACGCTCCGGCCGGCGCCGGAGCGCGACGCGGTGCATGTGATCGACCAGCGCGCGCTGCCGCACCGGCTGGTGGTCGAGCGGCTGGACAGCGTGGCCGCCGTCCACGCGGCGATCCGCGACATGTGGGTCCGCGGCGCGCCGCTGATCGGCGCGACCGCCGCCTACGGGCTGGCGCTGCAGGCGAACCGCGACGCTGGCGACGGCGCGCTGCGGGAGGCGGCAGCTTTCCTGGCCGCGGCCAGGCCGACCGCGGTGAACCTCGACTGGGCCCTGCAGCGGATGCTTGCGCACCTGCTGGCACGCGCACCGGGCGAGCGCAGGGCCGCGGCCTGGGCCGAGGCCGGCACGATCGCCGAGGACGACGTGCGAGCCAATGCCGCGATCGGCCGCCACGGCCTGGCGCTGCTGCGCGAGTTGGCGGCGCGCAAGGGCGGCGCGCCGCTGAACCTGCTGACGCATTGCAACGCCGGCTGGCTGGCGACGGTCGACTGGGGCACCGCCACCGCGCCGATCTACATGGCCCGCACCGAAGGCCTGGCACTGCACGTCTGGGTCGACGAGACCCGGCCGCGCAACCAGGGCGCCAGCCTGACGGCCTGGGAGCTCGGCCACGAAGGCGTGCCGCACACGGTGATCGCCGACAACGCCGGCGGTCACCTGATGCAGCGCGGCGAGGTCGATGCGGTGATCGTCGGCTGCGACCGTGTGGCCGCCAACGGCGACGTCTGCAACAAGATCGGCACCTATCTCAAGGCGCTGGCGGCCCACGACAACGGCGTGCCGTTCTACGTGGCGATGCCGCGCTCGACGCTCGACCTCGCGCTGCCCGAGGGCAGGGCGATCCCGATCGAGGAGCGCAGCGCGCGCGAGGTCACGCACCTGGCCGGCCGCGCTGCCAATGGCGCCGTGGTCGACGTCCAGCTCGTGCCCGACGGCAGCTCGGCCGCGAACCCGGCCTTCGACGTGACGCCGGCGCGACTGGTGACGGGGTTGATGACCGAGCGCGGCATCGTCGCGCCCTCGGCCGTGGGGTCTCGGTGAGCACCGAAGCGGTACTGCGCAGCAGCATCGTCGCGGCGCTGCAGCGCCTTGATGCGCTGGGCCTGAACCGCGGCAGCACCGGCAACTTGAGCCACCGCTGCGGCGAGGGCATGCTGATTACGCCGACCGGCATGGGCGCCGACGATCTGCGGCCCGAGGATCTGGTCTGGGTCGGCGACGACGGCACGCTGCGCGGCGACTGGCAGCCCTCGTCGGAATCACCGTTCCACGCCGCGATCTACCGCGCCCGCCCCGAACTCCACGCCGTCGTCCACACGCATTCGCCGAACGCCGCCGCGCTGGCCTGCCTGCGCCGCGCGCTGCCGGCCTTCCACTACATGGTCGCGGTGGCCGGCGGCGGCGACGTGCCCTGCGTGCCCTACCACCTGTTCGGCAGCG
>CAYXKP010000293.1:0-2593 GCA_964465695.1 uncultured Nitrospira sp. | reverse complement strand
GCATTAGCCGTCTTCAAGCTCCCAAGACCATTTCCCGTTGAGTGGTTGATACGAACTGCCGACGCATCCAGTGCGCGATGAAACACCTGCCGGATGAAACTGGATCTCGGTGGGACTCCGAAGCACCTTCACTAGGAAGCGCATTCGAATTCCTACAGGCCTCTAGGGAGAGTCCGAGTTTACCCAATGTTTCTTTATGTCATGTCTAGAACCTATCTCAAAATTGTTTGAGGAGCATCGTGATGCAGGCGAGCTGCACAAAACCAAGGAAGTTGGTCGCGTAGTACTCCCAGCGAATCAGCAACCGCCGCTTCCATTGCAGCCAGGCAAAGAACCGTTCGACGAGCCAGCGCCGTTCGTACCGGCGTAGATGCCGTCCATCTTGGGTCTTGAGTTTCCGGGTGGAGCGGTGTGGTGCAATCATATTGATGCCATTTTGCTTGAGGTCGGTATCGAGGCCATCGCTGTCATACGCGCGATCCCCAATCAGATGTTCCGGCTTGGCTTCCAACATGTAGAAGTCGAAACTGAGTTGCACCAACGTCACTTCATGATGATTCGCCGCATGCGTACTCACTGAAAGCGGCAACCCATGCCGATCCACGATCGCCAGGATTTTCACGCCCTTGCCGCGTTTCGTGAGGCCCACCGCCTCGCCGCCGCCCTTGGCCGCCGCAAAGGTGGCATCAATGAAGCTCTCGCGCTCATCAATGGTGCCTTCCTCGCGCAGCGTATTGGCCAACTGGGTGAGCACTTCGCGCAGGACCTCTTGTTGACACCACTGCTGAAAGCGACGATGGACGGTTTTGTAGTTGGGATAGCACTGCGGCAGGAACTGCCATTGCGCCCCGGTGTTCAAAATCCAGAGGACGGCTTCCAAGACCGCGCGGGTCGGGATCGGTTTGCGGCCAGGCCGACTGTCAGGAATATGCTCTTCGGGAAAATAGGTTCGAATCCGCTCCCATTGGTCATCACGCAGGCGAAGCATGACCGGACTTATAGAGAGGGAAGTTCGTGCCGTCAACTATTTTGAGATAGATTCTAGTGTAGATTTCATTGATCTTACAGGACAAGTGGCACATAAAATGAGAAATCTAATAAACGCCGTTTCACGGGCATCTATCTTGCTGTCCTTGTGACAAAAAGCACGATACAGTAAGGATCATGTGCCTCACCGACGCTGAGGAATTTTTGAAGCGCAGGTAGAGATGGACCTAGCTATTCGCACACGTGGGACCGCGGCGCTACGCGCCAAGTTACGAGACACTTGGCTGTATGACCTTGTCACACACTATCGGGCCATCCGGCGCCGGGTCTTGCGGCGGTCCGAGGGCGAGGCCTTCCTGTTGCGCCGCTATGCGCGGATCCATGGCAAACCGCTCAATCTGACGAACCCCCAGACCTTTACGGAGAAATTGTTCTGGCGCATGGTGACGTGGAATCGAGGCGACATGCCTCCGCGGTTCCGACGGTTGGCCGATAAATACGCGGTGCGCGCGCATGTGGCCAGCACGATCGGCGAGAAATATCTGATCCCCCTCTTATGGCAGGGGGACGACCCGCGCGCGATCCCCTTTGACCGGTTGCCGGCGAACTACGTGATCAAGCCGAATCACTCAAGCGGACACGTGATCGTCGTCAGAGGGGAGGCGGATCGCGAGGCGATTATCCGGGAAGTATCGGGCTGGTTGGCCAGCGATTATTATTGGCAAGCCCGTGAGTATCAATATTTTGGGATCAAACCGCGGGTGATCATCGAAGAGTATTTGAGCGATCAACATGGGAACTTACCACTCGACTATAAATTTTACTGTTTCAACGGGAGACCTGAGCTGATTCTTGTTCGCAATCATGCCCACGATATCTGTCCCTTCTTCGACACGGCATGGAATCTCCTTGATCTTTCCTGTGAGGAAGGTACAGCGCGACCGTGGGTGCCAAGGCCGGAGAATCTTGACGAAATGCTGGTGCTGGCCTCTAAACTGTCGAGCGGGTTTGGGTATATCCGCGTCGATTTCTATAACCTGCAAGGGCGAGTATATTGTGGGGAGTTAACGTTCACCCCTGCCGGAGGCATCTTAAAGTTTAGTCCCGACGTTTGGGATGTGAAACTCGGGAAGAAATGGGATCTTGCGCTGGACCACTAGATTCGGACCAGTCTCTGCCTGATCACAGGTCGGCCCCACTGTATCGAGTCAATTGGAAAAACTACTTTCGACAGGAGTGTTACCATGTAGCGTTTTCAGTATGAGGTTCGGTATGGATAGCTGAACGAGATACATTAATTAATTGGCCTATGGTTAAAAAGGGCCCTGACTAGTCGTCTGGCGCCGGAGTCCTGTCCAACCCGCGAGCCACATCACCGCACACGTTCCGTTGTAAGGGCACTACGGGATGTCTCTAAATGTCAAGTCATCCATTAAAGCGGCTCTTCGATCCTGGTGGAGCTACACCTATAATCATTATGCCGACGTGAGAGACGCCACGAGGATCTTGAAAAGTGTGGAGAGCTATAAAGGCAAGACAGGGAGTCGTGATCTGAAGTTGTGCGACGACTATGCCGTGGAGGTCTTCGGCCATAAACACTTTGCCC
>CAYXKP010000292.1:0-2770 GCA_964465695.1 uncultured Nitrospira sp. | reverse complement strand
CTGCCGCTGCAACATTGCAGAGCTGAAAGGCTTCCCCCAGAAGAAGAAACATGACGAACCCACGGTAGGCATCTATGGATGAGAGGCGGTACTCAAGAGATGCGACCTTTTTCTCCGTGGTCACGTCACTCACAGGGCTGTGTCGGAGAAAGACTAGGCACAGGACAATGAGAGGAAATGTTCGAATACGTTTGTGCTGGGCTTTCCCTCCGCGATCTGCCGAGCATCGCGAAACAACAGCCGGGCACACGCAATGACTCCAAACAGCTTGGCCACATCGTGAAACGTACAGAGTCAGCTACCCTCTGTCCCTCACCATCGTTCGTAACGAAGGCGCGGCTAAGAGGTCTCACGCGGAGTGTTGAGTTCTAAGCGCCTTCTTCATGACTTTTCCCGCGCTGTTCTTGGGAAGGGAACGCAGGGCGACAATCTGTTTTGGCATTTGATGCAGCGCCAGTCTGCCCCTGCAGAAGGAGGTCATACGTTCTACCAAGCCTTCGATATTTCTATTCCGAGGCACAACAAACGCTTTGATCGCCTCACCGAGCACATCGTCAGGAACGCCGACGACAGCGGCTTCTAGCACCTCACCGAACTCCAACAACACTTCTTCGATCTCCCTGCAGCTGATTTTTTCGCCGCGGCATTTCAAGAAGTCCTTGGCCCGGTCCACGATATAAATAAACCCGTCCTCATCGATTCTAGCTAGATCACCGGTATACAGAGAGCCGTTACGGAATACCGCCGCCGATTCATTCGGCTCCTGCCAGTATCCCCGTGCGACATTCGGACCCTCCGCGACGATCTCCCCGACTTCACCCGGTTGCACATCCTGTCCCTGCACATCCAAGACTCGCAGCCTTACACCGGGCATGCCCTTGCCAATCGAGCCCAGCTTGGTTTCCAGCGCCTCAGGAGGCAGATAAGACAGCCTAGCGGTGGCTTCGGTCTGCCCGTACATGACGTATATCTCCGTGTCAGGCAGAGTTTCTTTCAACTCCCGAATCAACGTCGGTGCCAAATGCCCTCCGGCTTGCTGCACATGTTTGAGATCAGGGAATCGCCTCCGCTTAAAACTGGAATTTCTTAACAGAATCTGGAAATGGCTCGGCACTCCCGCAAACCCCGTGCATTTGGCTTCGACCATTCGCTGGAGCACGATTTCCGGATACATAAACCGATTATCAATCACAACCTGACCACCAACACGCAGATGCGTATGAAGGAGTGACGCGCCGTAACAATAGTGGAACGGCAAGACCGCCATCATGCGGTCCTGGGCGTTCAGAGAAAGGTAAGAGATGATCGATTCCGTATTGGCGACGATATTCGAGTGGGAAATCATCACCCCATGCGGTCGGCCGGTGGAGCCGGATGTAAACACCAGGGCCGCCAAGTCGTCCGCGGCGACCGGCGCATAGCTCGAGATGGGCGAAAGATCAAAGCGGAGATTCGAATAGCTCTGCTGGGACAATGCTGCCGTGACCGGAAGAACGTCGAGATCGGTGATCAGATGAGTTCCCGACAAAACGCTGGAGTGAGCAGTCGCTACAGAAGCTTGAGCGCAAACGATCTTGGCGCCGGTTGTTCTCAGGATATAGCCGAGTTCCCCAGCCGAGCTATTGGCTGCAACGGGCACCGTCACGAGTCCCGCTTGCAGTGTGCCCAAATAACAGGCCACCCAAAATGGTGAATTGTCCCCCACCAGGAGGACACGGTCGCCTTGTGTGGCACCACATCGGAGGAGATAGGCTGCGATTTGGCCCGCATGAGCGGTAAGCGTGCCGTAGGAGACGGTCGATTGCAGGAAATTGAGCGAGGTGCAGGCCGGATCCTTGCCGGACAGCAAGTACTGCGCGACGTTGTTCCCGCTCATCACGACACGTCCCTCTGGACGGATACAACCGGTGGGTCACTCCATGATCAACGAATGATCGTGCAGGTATCTGGCGACCTTTCGTTTTGACTCGATCATCTGATACGCACGTTCCACGAGAGCCTCCGTCATGCCGCCTGTATGAGCTAGATCGGCTGCAGAGAGGCCATGATCTTTGCCGTAGAGACAGAGGTCCATCTGTTCATGCGGCAACGTAAAGTAGAATTCCTCCTGCGATTGTTCCAACGAGTATGTATCGGTGGTGGGAGGGCGCCGTTGAATCTCCTCCGGCACACCAAGATATGCAGCAAGCTGATACACCTGTGACTTATATAAGTGCGCGATGGGTTTGAAGTCCGCTGCGCCATCGCCGTTCTTTACAAAGAAGCCCTGATCATACTCCAAGAGGTTCGGTGTGCCGGCGACCGCGTATTGCAGCAAGTCCGCATAATAGTATTCCATCATCTTTCGGGCCCTCTGCTTGAAATTCGTAGCCGCAACAATACCCAGATAAGCTTCCGGCGTAAGACGGACTTTTTTAGTGCTCCCATCCGGCGACTGAACCACGACGGAAAAGATCGCGTAACGGCCGGCATCCAAGAGACCTGGAAGCACGATCTTGCACTTATATCCAGGTCCATACTCCGGGACTACTAAACGGATCGCGTCATCCCGCCGTTCGTAGCACCGGGCACCCGTCAGAATCTGGCTGATGTCTTCCAGCGCTGACTTGGCATGGAGCGCATCAGCCACCATGCGGCCGAGATGAAGACTGTTCGGTGAAGAATCGGCTTCGGGCATGAACAAAAGCTGGATGCGGTCATTTCCGAGAGCCCGCGCGCAGAGGAAGGCCACGACACTGCTGTCGATTCCACCCGAGACACCGATCACGGC
>CAYXKP010000291.1:0-2778 GCA_964465695.1 uncultured Nitrospira sp. | reverse complement strand
TGACGCTGATAATCCCCTTGCCGCCGCGGCCCTGAATGCGATATTCGCCTACGGGGGTCCGTTTCCCGTAGCCCCCTTCCGTGACGGTCAAGATCGAGGTCGTGGAATCGGGAGTGATCGTCTCCATGCCGATGACTTCGTTCCCCTCTTCGAGCGTGATCCCTTTGACGCCATACGCCGTCCGGCCCATCGGTCTCACTTCTTCTTCCTTAAACCGAATGGTAATGCCCTGCCGGGTGCCCAGCAAAATTTCCCGCTGTCCATCTGTCAGTTGCGCGCCGATGAGCCTATCACCGCCCTCCAGTCCCAAGGCGATGATCCCGCCTTGCCGGGGATTGCTGAACGCGGACAGTTCGGTCTTTTTGATGATGCCTTTCTTGGTGCCCATCACGACATAGCGATCGTCCCGGAACTCTTTCACCGGCAACGTGGCCGTGACTTTTTCGCTTCCCGACAGAGCAAGCAGATTCACCAGGGCTTTGCCCTTCGCGGCCCGGCTGGCCTCCGGGATTTCATGGACCTTCAGCCAATACACCTTGCCGGCATCCGTGAAAAAGAGCAGTGAATCGTGGGTGGAAGCGGTAAAGAGGTTTTCGGCAAAATCTTCCTCCTTGATCCCCATCCCGATCTTCCCCTTGCCCCCGCGCCGCTGCGCGCGATAGAGCGAGACGGCGTTTCGCTTGATGTACCCGGCGTGAGAAATGGTCACGATCACTTCTTCTTCCGCGATCAGATCTTCCAGGCTGATCTCCGCTTCTTCTTTGACGATCTGCGTCCGGCGCTCGTCCTTGTAGTTCTCCCGAATCTCGGTCAACTCATCCTTGATGATGGTCCGGACCAATGCTTGGCTCGCGAGCACGGATTTCAGGTATTCGATCTGCTTGAGCACGTCCTGATATTCTTCGACCAGCTTGGCGCGTTCCAACTGTGTCAGGCGCTGGAGCCGCATGTCCAGTATCGCATTGGCCTGGATTTCGGTCAGGCCGAATTGCCGCATCAAACCGGCCCGCGCTTCATCAGGTGATTGCGACCGCCTGATGAGCGCAATCACGGCATCGAGATTGTCGAGCGCGATCTTCAGCCCTTCGAGGATATGCGCGCGCTCTTCCGCTTTCCGGAGCTCGAAGGCCGTTCGCCGCACGACGACTTCGCGTCGATGCTCCAGAAAATAGTGGAGAATCTGCTTGAGGTTCAGGATCTCCGGGCGATTATTGACCAGGGCCAACATGATGACACCGAAGGTGGTCTCGAGCGGTGTGTGCTTGTACAGATTGTTCAACACCACCAAGGGAATTTCACCCCGCTTCAACTCGATCACGACCCGTACCCCTTCGCGATCCGATGACTCGTCGCGCAAGTCGGAAATGCCCTTGATCCGATCTTCTTGGACCAATTCGGCGATCTTCTTGATCAACGACACTTTGTTGACCTGATACGGAATCTCCGTCACGATGAGTCGTTCGCGATCCGTTCGTTCATCGGTCTCGACCACGACCTTAGCCCGCAACGTCAAGAGCCCCCGGCCTGTCTCGTAGGCTTCTTTGATCCCGCTCATGCCGTAGATGAACCCGGCCGTTGGAAAATCCGGACCCGGGATTTTCTTCATCAGCTGGGTGATCGTGACGTCCGGAGTTTCCAGCAACAACAGCAACCCATCGATGACCTCGGCGATGTTGTGGGTCGGGATGTTCGTGGCATAGCCGACCGCGATGCCGCCCGCACCGTTGATGAGGAGGTTCGGCACCCTGGTCGGCAACACCAGCGGCTCCTGTCTCGATTCGTCGTAGTTCGGGACGAAGTCGACGGTTTCCTTGTCGATGTCGGCCAGCATTTCTTCCGCGAGTTTGGTCATCCGCGCTTCAGTGTAGCGCATCGCCGCGGCGGAATCGCCGTCCATCGACCCATAATTGCCCTGACCGTCGACGAGGGGATACCGCATGTTGAAGTCCTGCGCCATCCGCACGAGAGTGTCGTAAATGGCCGTATCGCCATGGGGATGATAGTTGCCCATGATCTCGCCCACGATCTTGGCCGATTTGCGGTAGGCCCGATTGGCGGCAAGGCCCATTTCGTTCATGCCGAACAGGATACGGCGATGGACCGGCTTGAGTCCGTCGCGGACGTCGGGCAGCGCTCGACCGACGATGACGCTCATCGCGTAATCGAGGTACGACGATTTCATCTCGTCTTCTATCGCGATGTGGCCTAGGCGCTCATCAGGGGGCATTCTTTCCTCGTGAAGCGTGTCTCGTGATACGTAAAACGTAAGGGCCTGAAATCCTGTTCAGCCTGCGCTTCACGTTTCACGAACAACGTTATACGTCTAAATTTCTCACCTCAAGCGCATGGGTTTGAATGAAATTGCGCCGAGGCTCGACCTCGTCTCCCATTAAGATGGTAAAGATCTCGTCGACCCCCGTGAGATCCTCCAGCGTGACTCTCAAGAGGGTCCGCATCTCGGGATTCATGGTGGTTTCCCAGAGTTGCCCGGGGTTCATCTCGCCCAACCCCTTGTACCGTTGGATGCTGAGGCCCTGCTTCCCCATGTCCAAAATGGCTTTGACCAGTTCGTCCGTCGCGCGATAGAGCGTGTCCTGACCTTTCGCTTTGAGCTTGTAGGGAGGACGTCCTAATCCGATGGCGGAAGGCGTGAGCTTCTGTAGTTCGCGGAAGTCCGCGGATCCGACCAACTCATGTGTCACCGCCACCTCATGCGTTACTCCATTGGCGTGAAGGCGGCAGACCACCTTGTTCGATTGATGCTCTTCGTCATCCACC
>CAYXKP010000290.1:0-2788 GCA_964465695.1 uncultured Nitrospira sp. | reverse complement strand
ACTATCTGGAGACTCCGGGACTTAAGATCCTGCACGACGATTCCAGTCAACCCATCTTGTTGTCCGAAGTACGGTCAATCAAGACAACCATCCGCGACGAACTCGTGGAATTCCCGGAGTAAATTATGTTCAGCTCTAGAACTGTTGTTTTCCCAAAGATCACCAGAAAGAGGGAAGTAAAGATCCCATGTAAGGTCTGCGGGAAGAAGTCCAAGCGAGTGTTGTCGGTCACGAACACGGTGAACCCATTTAATCTAAACAAGGACGGTCAAATCAAGAGCCAACAAGAGGTCACCGACAACGTCGTCGCCCAGTTGAAGGCAAAGGTCGAGGAGACTCTCGCAGTCGGACGGATCTGCACGAGCTGCGAACTCGACTGTTACGAGACGGCATAGGAGGGAAGATGCAATTCACTGCGACGTGCGCGAGATGCACTAACAAGGTAGCGGGACCGATCGACGTCGAAGGATGGAATGAGTCCTGGACCCATCACCTGAAGTCTAAGGAATGCGTGTTGGTCCCGCCAAAGGTCGGAGAAGTCTGGCGCGAGAACGACCGTCGCTTTATTCGACGAGTTCGAGTGCTCGAGGTCAAGGAAGACCGAGTCAAGATCCAGACCCTCCAGAACGAGAAGCGTACGAACGGCATCAAGATTAAGACTGGAGCTGTGACCTGGGCGTCGATCAAGCGATTCAACTGCAGGTCTGGTGGATACTCAAGGACAGAGTGGAGAGATAAGTGAAGTTAGACCCAAACAAGTACCGTCGTCCGCTCGACGCGATCAAGGACCAGATCAAGCGGGACGGCTTCGAGAAGCTCGCTGACTTCAGCGTCGCGACCCACATCCCGCTACTCGCTGTCGTCTTGTACGCCATGCGGGCAGAGGTGCTGGGGCCGTCAACCGAGCTCTCGGCAATGGCGGCGTCTCTCGTGGAGTTCTACGGGTACACAGAAGTGAAGGAGTGGGAGGAAGCATGAAGAAACGAGAACAAAGTTACAGAGGTTGGTTGCGAAATAGACGTCCAGACGAGACATCACTTCGGATAAGAATGAGTACGCGCGAATCGTGCAGTGATAAATGTAAAGTGTTGGTTGGAAGATCTCACGGATTTATTGCCGTTGTTCAGGGATTAAAACACTCGAAAACTTGCGATCGAAAATATAAGATCGCATACAAGATCAAGCATTTATGAAATTACTAGATAAATTGCTAAAGATCCTAAGACGCAAAGAACCCGCGGAGCGCCCAAAACACCAGCCGATGAGCTTCTCGGTCTGGATCGAGGGCGACTACTTCGTCTACACTTACCGGAACGCCCTCACGCCCGACGCCACCATCGCAAGAGAGGCGGTCATGAAGGTGCACAAGCAGCACGACCACCGCTTCGCTCCAAGTAAGGGTATTCGTTCGATCCGTAACAGGGACTTGGCTGATTTTATCAGTGTTGACGGCAAGATTCAGAAACAGAGATTTTAAACATACGCCGAGTACTAAATAGATGGCGCGTCGTCTGACGAGATGTACGGATTGTCGATGAGATACTTGTACTTAGGCGCCAACACCAAGAAGTCGATCACGATGCCTGCGGCCTGAAGCTTGTTTAAGATGCCCTGCACGACCTCGCGCGCGTCCGAAGGCGACGTGAAGTATATCGCGAGGTCAGACCCGTCGCGGGACGGGATGTACGGCTCCAGCTGCGAGACGACGTTGATGATCTCGCCCGTCGAGTGCGCGCTCTTGAAGACGTAGCTCGGGTCGATCAGGATCGTGTTCGCGTTTGGGACGCCGCGGTACCGGATCGGTACTTCCTGCGTGCCGCGACCGAAGTTGATCATGAGGAAGCCTGACGGGTTCTCGAACAAGCTCGTGTCGTCGACGGTAAGCGACGTTAGGACGTCGCCCTTCCCGATGTTCTGCTGCAACACGGCCTTCTGACCGGTCGTCGTGAAGGCGCCGCCAGACGCGTTCGGGTTAAAGAAGAACGATCCAGCCCATACCCCGTTGTCCGGAGGTTCCGGAGGCGACAAGGTGCCGTCCTCGTGGAAGTGGTGGGAACCACGCAACGTACGACGAAGCTTAGGCACGATCGAGGGAATCTCTATTAGGAGCTCGTTCGCCTCTAGGTTGTAAACCGCGACGCGCTGAGGCAAGTCTAGGATGTCGAAGGCGCCGATCGTGAAGTCGACCTTCGCGGGTCCGATCATCGACGAGTCCAAGATCTCCACGGAGCCTACCGAGCCAGGCGTGTTGGTGCGGATGTTGAGCTTCTCCTCGGCTGTGATCGAGTCCTCGATGATCTCCACCGTGGCTCCGTTGATGCGGGACAAGATAGCGACCATCTCCTCAGCGGTAGCGGCACCGTTCGTCGCGAGGTCGTTAGAGAGCACCTTCACGGTCTGCGGATCTTGGTTGTCGATCTTGACGACGATCTCGTCGCCGGTCGATACGTTGAACGGAGCCGCGTTGTTCGAGGTGATGTTGGCGCGCGAGAAGAGAGGTCCCCAGAACACGTCCGCCGTGTCGTAGAATGCCTTCTTGATCTGCTTGGGCTTGAGTGAGAGGTTCGGGATGGGCTCCTGGAACTCCTCGTCAGACAAGCCTAAGGTCGCTGGTCTCGAGACGCCGCGACCGTTAGCGAGTCGGTCGAGGTTCTGACCGGTCGCCGTCCTCACGAAGTTCTGGTCCTTCGCGTTCGCGACCTGGGTCTGGATCTCGTCGTCCGAGTCAGCGAGCGCCTTGATCAGGGCCATGATGACTGGGTTAGCCGTAGGCTGGTAGATCTTGGGG
>CAYXKP010000289.1:0-2807 GCA_964465695.1 uncultured Nitrospira sp. | reverse complement strand
CTCCCATACCTCCCGAGAAATGCCGATCGAATCCTGGTTCCTTCGCTTGCTTACCTTTGCTCTTGGCATAGAGGTAATCTCCTTCTCAAGACCTTGCTCGTGATCGTAGCGATCCATCCCCATCAGGTCAAGGAAAGAAAATTTGGCGCAATACTTACTTCGTGAGCTGCTGCACCAGGTGGCCGAGTTCGGGAAGAATGAGCTTTTCCATCGCGAGGCGAACGGCGCTTTCTGAGCCTGGGATGGAGAACAGTATGCGGCCTTTGATCACACCGGCAGTGGCCCGGCTCATGATCGCCGGTGAACCGATGTCTTGATACGTCAGCATGCGAAAGATTTCGCCGAATCCTGCAAGCCGCTTTTCCAACATCTCGTCCACCGCCTCGAACGTGGAATCCCGCCGTGAAATGCCGGTTCCTCCGTTGATGATGATGGCCTGCACTGCATCGTTGACCGCACCCCGGGCGATCCACAGTTGGATCTGCGCCGGGTCGTCTTTCGCGACATGATACCCCACTATCGAATGAGCACGCTCTTCCAAGAGCTTGCGAATCAGCTGACCGCTGGTATCCGTGTCAGACGTACGAGTATCGCTACACGTAATGACCATACACCCGACTGAGCCGGGTGCATGGTCTTTGTGTTCATGGTGACTTGGTGTGGCCATGTTAGATACGCTAACAGCTATCGGTCTACGCAATCAAGCGTCGGTCACCGGACCGCCCGAAGCCTGTGACGACAGGCCAAGCTTATTTCCACACTGAGTCCGGATTCAGCTTCGCCACCGGTGTTCCCTTGGTGACATGCTCATCCAGGATGGTGGCGACGTCCGCTTCTGTGACCTTGGAATACCACGTATTGTCGGGATAGACGACGACCGTCGGACCCTGCTCACAGGGACCGAGGCAGCCTGTGGCGCTCACCAATACCTGTCCGGGCGGGACGGATCGTTGCATCAGTCCCATATTGAACGCCATCAACAGCTGTGCGGCACCGGCCGATCCGCAAGAAGGCTTAGGGTGGCCGGGAGGACGGGAATTTGTGCAGACGAGAATATGATATTTTGGTTTTGGCATAGTCTCCTCAATAAAATCGACATGGAATATGCGATTGCGGCACGGTTATCGTGGCCGATACGACTCCCACTCCCGGGTCACTTCCTCCGGAAACTTCCACTGTTTGAGCCCTTTCAGCACCCAGTCTAGATAGTGATCTTTGGGCCTGAACTTCCCGATCGGGTTTGCGGCATAAGTGGTGACGAGTTCCTTTTCTCCGTCCTGGTTTGAGACGGTGACTTGCAAGTGGCGGTACGCGCCCGGCGGCACATCCTCTTCAAACTGATCCATGATCTTCACGTCTTCGTCCGTCAGTTCAAACACCGCGCCCCAGACCTTTTCGCCTTGCGAGGGCACGATACTGGCTAGCCCGCACCGCCATTGTGACGACCAACGGCAAAATTTGACCGTATGGTCCGACAACGTCGCGAGGTATAGAAATCGGTGTTCCGGGGCCCGACGTTTGAGCTGTGAGGGATTGAGGAGATCACCGTACAAAAAGAACTTCATGCACCGTACTCATTCCGCACCCGACTCGTGAAACCTGCTCGTACTTGTAACACACCGCCTTTTCACCAGACAAGCGGCTCTCGTCGCGATCGGTTCTCCACGCTGCATTGACATGGCGTCGGAGCCTTTCTAAGATTGCCGTGCAGTCAGCAGCTTCCGAGGAGGACTGTGACAGTGAGCGTACACCCGGCATGACGGCCAGCAGTCCCTTCTCCCGATCGGTCGGCATTCACCTCATCCGCTACGCACTCGGCGCAATCTTACTGCTGGGCGGGCTCTACTATGCATGGACCACGCTGCCGCCGACAACTCCGTCGAGAGACGAGCGAGAAGCCGAGGCGTTGGCCTTGGTGCAGAATCATCCGGCGATCGGGTACTCCACGATCATGCAGGCGATGAACGAGCATGTCCGTACGATGAAGGATCGCGGGCAGGGCGTTCGACTCGGCGAATGGCGGGTGAAGCATGTCGAGGGAGACATCTACGAAATCCGTGTGCAGCTTCGCGATCAGGGGGTGCGCGGGCAATGGTTCGAGCGAGAATTCATTTGGCACGCGCACCTCGAACTGAAGAAGGTCAATGCCGCCTCCTTGCCGGCGGATGGCGTGACGCCGAAAGCGCCTGATGCCGACCAACGACCTGCTCCACAGCCACCGGCTCCATCGCCAAGCTAAGCTGGTTCCTTTAGCGCCGGCGGAATGGCAACCTGCACTTCATCCCCTTGGATGCGAACTTCGCAACAGGTCACTGTAATAGTGGGGTTCCCGACGCGTTCGCCTGAGATGACGCTGAATTTCCACCCATGCCAGGGGCATTCGACGACCGCTTCGCACAGGGTACCTTCTCCGAGCGGCCCACCTGCATGCGGGCAGGTGTTATCGACCGCGAAAAAAGCTCCGTCCACGTTGAAGACCGCAATCCGGATCCCGTCGACTTCCACGGTTCGTCCCGTGCCCGGTGGAATCTCGTGCGTGAAGGCTACTTTCACAAAATCGTTCAGCATGGTTCTATTTCCCGCCGTCCGCCGGATGCGGCATCAGATGGGCGCTTGCTTGATTTCAACGCCACCTTATGGCATAGAACTATCAGCCTGTAGTCCTGCCCCGCGGAAACACTCCCGGCGTTGTGGAGGCCCGATTGGGGATGAGGTTCCTGCATGGAAATGACCCTCCTGCTCAACGCGACCTATGAACCCCTGCGGGTCGTGCATTGGCAAAAAGCGATCGCGCTTCTCTGGCAAGG
>CAYXKP010000288.1:0-2839 GCA_964465695.1 uncultured Nitrospira sp. | reverse complement strand
GATAGGGACCTCAAGGTACTGCCGACGTTTCGAGAAAATAAGCCATGAATGCTGCTTGTCCATCCGAACGATCATGATACTCGCGCCTCGCTGGGGTTGCGCGTATTCGAACCGCCAGCGGTCATCCTTGGCATTGACATGAGCCGTGACGACGGATGCTCCGTTTTTTACGATCCGCTCAGCCGAAAAATCAAGCGCGGCGGCGGTTTGCATCGAACTGCCTATCATGATCGCCAACCACCACAATAGAACCCTCCCGATCGGTGAGGGCAATCCGCTTCGTTCCATGGTTAGTATCTACAAGATTGTCCTGGATTGGTTCAAGCCGTCATTCAGGGCCGGGAAAGCAAACGGGGGAACCCGGCCTGAAGAGCCGGATCCCCCCGTCTCTGAAGCGCCCGATCGACCTACTTCGTCGCCTTCTTGCCGGCCTTCATGGACACCGGCCTGGATTGCGCCGGCGTGTGGTTGGCCTGTTGAGTAGACGGAACCCGGCCGCTCAACGGCAGAATCGCGCGGCTGTCACGGTCCAAGACCTTCAGCATGCCCCAGTGTCCGGCATCGAGATACCCCGGCCGCTGGTTGAGCCAAAGATAGTCGCCTGCCACACCGTTCGGCCCGCCGGCTCCACCGTGCAACCAGGCATTGATGACTTCGGACCCGCCGAATTCCATCGTGCTGACGAGATCCGCTCCGGCCAAATAAGGCTCGTGTTTCCATTCATGACCGGAGACGCTGAACAGTTGGACCTGCTCGCTGAACGCCCCCAGCACGTGAATGACGACCGGATCCCCGACGTGCGCCGCAATGGTCGGCGTCACCGGCTGATCCCCCGCCTTGACGCAGGCGAAGACCTCGCTGTACGCGCAGCCCTTCTCGGTACGATAGTCGGTCGGCTCCGACCGATAGTTCACCGCCGTCACGCCGGCCACCTTTTGGATGTACGGCATGAAGCTGGTGCCGATGATGTTGTCCTCGTCCTGGAACAGAAGCGCGAACGACCGATAGTTCTGCCGCTTATCGTTCCCCGGCAGGTTCCGATCGACGATCACGTCCGCTTTCCACGAACTCTTCTGGCTCAGATCTTCGCCGGTCACCGGATCGCGATACTGGGATCCCTTCGGACCGATGATGATCGCTCCGAAGAGCCCGTTTCGTGGATTGACGATCACGTTGCCCCAATCCTGAATCAACGCCGCATTCTCGCCGAATTCGGGATGGGCATAATAGGTGTAAGTCCGGCTTTGTCCCGGTGCCACCGTCTGATCGCCGGGGTTGTTGCCCGCGTTGATTCCCATCGATTCCTTGGGATCGTAGGCCAGATTGTCCACGTGGAACCCGGCCCGATCCTTGGCCATCTCGTTCTTGAGATTGACCTTGATGCAATCCCCGACGTTCACATGGAGCGTCAGCGGACTCGGCTCGAGACCGCCCGAAGCCACCTTCGTCTTTTCGCCCTCGAGCACATACATCTTTCCGGTCTCGTTGCCGAACACCATCTTTCGTTCAAGATCCACCTCCATCACGCCCGGCGTTCCTTTGTTGTAACGGATCGCCTTATCGATGGCGGCCACGTTGAACGTCTTCACCGGCGCGTCGGCGGGACAGACGGATTTGGCCGACTGTGGGATCTCGTGTCTGCCAGGCAGCGGCTTCAATGCCGCATCCGCCTTGTCCAAGACTCGGAAAATTCCCCAGCTGCCTTCCGCAAAGTGGGACGCGCGACCACTGTAGTAGAGATAGTCGCCGGCCATCTGTTGCGGCCCGCCGGCGGCTGGAATGGCCGCGTCGTACCGTTCACCGATCACGACATGCAGCGTGCTGCGGGGAATCGAGTCTTTGCTGTATCGCTCCATCGGGAACCAGTGGCCGCTGATGTGCCAGGAATGCACTTCATTGGCTGATCCTTCGATCAACCGCACCACCACCGGATCACCCAGATAGGCCCGCAGCATCGGAGTCTCGGGATCTCCATGAACGGCGCTGCTGAACAACTTCGACGGATCCGGGTTGTTCGCCAACCGCACCGACAGAGGCTCGACCCGCATGTTGTAGCCGCCACCCGTCGTGGCTTCGCCGCCGTTCAGGAACTTCATCGGCGACAGATTGAGCCTGGCCGGATAGACCGCCGACGGAGTGCCGTCCACGGAAATGGCTCCGGCTCTTGCCTGTGGGTTGTCGGTCGTAATCAGCTCCGCCGTTCTGGGGTTGGAATCCATGACTTGTGTCACGATCTCACGGAACGAACCCTTGATATGCGCGGAGACCGGTTCGGTCGTGTGAATATCGGCCACCGGTCCGCTGCGGACTTCCTTACCGGTCACCGGGTCATGGTAGGTCGACCGCGGCGGCTCGGCGATGAACGTCGAGTAGAACCCGTGGCCCCATCCGTCCAAACCGAACACATGGTCGTGCCAGAAGGTGGTCCCGAAGTCGGCATCCACGTACCACCGTTCTCTGATCCACTCCACCGACACGATCTCGCCCTTCTTATGGTGATATTTCAATGGGCGTTCGAACGTAATCTGGTTGCCGTTGATCTTGCTGATCCGAGCCGATTCGAACCGGCCCACTTCGTCCATCCCCACACCGAGTTCGGTCTTCACGTGGTAGCGCGACGCATCCTTGACTGTGATGGTATTCGCTCCCTTCGCGGCATCGGCTTCCATCGTCGTGTTCATCGGCACCGGCATACCCTTACCCGGATGCTCATCTTTCAGAATCGTGAACGGCCGCAGCGACATCTCGTAGGAGAAGCCGATGATCGGGCCGTCGGACGCTTGTGTGTCGAACTGGAACATGTGCGGGTGCAGGTTCGTCTTGCTGGAGAACCCTTGCC
>CAYXKP010000287.1:0-2857 GCA_964465695.1 uncultured Nitrospira sp. | reverse complement strand
GCCAGACCAGTGATATCGATCAAATGCGGCACAAGCTTGCAAAACAGTACGGAATCGTCAACTATCAGCCGTTCGATGAAGAATCGCTGTTGACAACATCATCACTAGCTGGCGAGAGATGGCGGTTCTCAAAAGCTATGACAGCCGCGGCTCATACGGCGCAGACTGCGCGACGCTATCCGGCAAAGACGCGATGCGATGCGTGGACTACCGCCAGCGAAAAACCAATGCCCAGATCAGCCGTGAAACAGTCGAACTGCTGAAAGGCTATTGGCAATGCATTCAGAAGCACGAGAGTGATATGGCAAAGGCCAAAAAACGTTGAGCTCTGTATCGAGAAGGCCTGGAACGTATTCAACTGAGTATCATGTCATGTTCACGTATGTGAAGCGAAGGCACAAGGGTCAGCTTGGACTTCCCAGGCTTTAACGGACACCTTTGGGTGGTCGTTAGAACATGGGAGGGTCTATGAAAAATCGGCACCGATCGCAGAATGTCCGAATCAAGTACGCCTTCATTAAAGCCCATCGTCGAGAGTTTGATACGGCCGTGATGTGCCGCCTCCTCGACGTGTCGCGCAGCGGGTTCTTGCATTGAGCAAAAAGAAAGCTCAAATCTTGCGAACAACTGTTGCTTCGTCAGACGCGGACGCGCTGGCCACTGGCGAGATACCCTTGTGCCAGATGGTGTACGCGTGATGAATCGGAAAACTAATCCTGTTCGAGCACCTGGATGATCGGGCATCCCTTCGCAGGTTGTTTCCTATCGCACTGCTGAACCAGACCAGCTAACGCTTTCCGCATCGCCGTGAGGCCCATGAGCTTCTGGTCAATCAGTCGCATCTTGTGGGCGGCCAGGTCGCGAGTCTCCGCACAGGCGCGGGCTTCCTCCAGCCGTAGCAGTTCGGTGATTTCCTCCAACGTGAACCCAAGGGCCTGCGCCCGCTTAATGAAGCGGATGTGCTTCACGATGGCCGGCGGATATCGGCGATAACCCATGTGCGGCTTGTCAGGCTCTGCCAGCAATCCCCGCCTCTGATAATAACGGATCGTTTCGACATTCACCCCGGCAAGCTTTGCCACTCGACCTATCGTCAGTTCTGACGGCATGAGAATTCCCCTTGATTCTGTACCGTAGTACGGAGTTTAGACTGGAATCAATGGACAAGGAGTTGAAGCAACTGGCCGTGGCTCCATGGAGTGAAAAATACTATTGAGTTAGATCGAGCCGGCCGCCGATGGGCCAGTGGGCTGCTGCGGATACTTAAATCGGTGATGCATGGATAGGTCGTCCAAGCCGGAGAAAGACAATTCTCGGTCCGAATCGCAACATGGTCGCGGCGCGTTGGGTATCGGCAGTCTCGCGGCGATTCTGGCCTCGGTCTGCTGTCTCGGTCCGCTTGTGTTGGTCGCGATCGGCGTCAGCGGTGCCTGGATCGGCAATGTGACGGTGCTGGAACCATATCGTCCAATCTTTATCGGCGTAGCCCTTGTGGCACTCTTCTTCGCCTACCGGCGCATCTTCCGGCCTGTGCAAGTCTGCAAGCCAGAGGAGGTCTGTGCCCTGCCGCACGTCAATAGAGCGCAGAAGATCATGTTTTTCATCGTAGTCGCATTGACGGGGGTCGCGTTTGCGTTCCCCTACATTCTGCCGCTGTTGTACTGAAAGGACATTGTCATGAACTGGCTCATCACTGGATTCGCCGTATTCGCTCTCTCGACCGCTTTAAGCGCGCCCGCCTGGGCGGCTAGGCAAACGGTCACCTTATCGGTGACCGGTATGACCTGCGCGGCCTGCCCCATCACCATCAAGAAAGCGCTGAACAAGGTCGAAGGCGTCGAGAACATTAAGGTCAACTTGGAGAAGAAGGAAGCCCTGGTCACCTTCGATGACGCCAAGACGAACGTCCAGGCGCTGATTGAAGCCACCAAGAATGCCGGCTATCCCTCCGCCGCGCATCCCTAACAGACGCCATGGACGAGAAAACACATAGTGACGAGACGCCGCCATGGCTGGGCCGAAGCCTCATGACGGTCGGCATCAGTGGCGCAGCGTTCGCCGCGCTCTGCTGCGTGGCGCCGTTTATGGTCTCCGGTCTGGTCACCGCTCTTGGCCTGGGGTTCATTCTCAATGATTCCATATTAACAGGCCTTATTATTGTGTTCATTGGAGTGGCGGCGCTGGGGTACTACCTTGTGCAACGCCGGACGGGCCCGTGACCGTAAGATCTCACAGGGACATAACGAGGAGGAAATTATGGCGCAGGATTTTGACCTTGTGATTCTCGGTTCCGGCTCGACGGCGTTTGCGGCGGCGCTTCGCGCGGCAGAAAGCGGCAAAACGGCAGCCATGACAGAGATGCGTACGCTCGGAGGAACCTGTGTCAATAGTGGCTGCTTGCCGTCCAAGAACCTCATCGAAGCCGCGAAAATCCTTTACGATGCAAAGCATCCGCGGTACCCAGGGCTCTCGCCTACCTCGATGAGCTTCGACTTCCGCGCGCTAATCGAGCAGAAGGATGCCGTAATTGAAGACTATCGAGGAAAGAAATACCGGAGCATTCTCTCCGACTCTCACAGTATCCGCATGTTTGAAGGAGCCGCTCGCTTCAGCGGCCCCAACGAGGTGACCGTGAACGGGCAGGTGCTCTCAGCGCCTCGGTTCCTTGTCGCCACTGGCAGCTCGCCCACCGTGCCGAACATTCCAGGACTTCCCGAAACGCCGTATCTCACCAGCGACCTGCTCACCAGTCATGAAGACCTTGAGCTCACCGAGCTGCCGACCTCGATGGTCATCATCGGTGGCGGCTACATCGCGCTTGAGCTGGGCCAGATGTTTTCACGCTTCGGCACCAGCG
>CAYXKP010000286.1:0-2868 GCA_964465695.1 uncultured Nitrospira sp. | reverse complement strand
CTCTTGGGTTATGGGGTCGGAGTGGCAATGGTCGTTGGATACTTGAACGAATGATATCGCAAAGCGAGGCTAAACGATCAAGCGACCTCAAGTAAGACTTTGTCGACATTCTAATCAAGTTCGCAGGAGGTCATCATGGGATTACGCTTTTCTCTCGAACACGCAAATTGGCTTGCGCATATTCTTCAGCCAACAGGAGCCACGCCCATCCTGAGAGACCAATATGAAGAACAAGACTTAAGGACATTTCTTCGGTCATTCCTGAAAAAGTTTTATTCATCGAGGCGAGAGGCATTGCGCCTTCGACAGAAAATGTCACGTTTCAACACGCACCAACCAAAAATGGAAATGGACTCAAGGATCAACAGGTCATCTGATGCTCTTCAAGTCCTCCGTGAGTATTTTCGTGAAGTACCCTGGGTGGCACTTTTGCTGCCCAGTGGAATTCATCGTCCCTCAGATGAACTATTAACAGATTCAAGGCTTCTTAAGAGCTTAGTTGATATAAAACCAGAAGATCCTGGGCTAATCCTACAGATCGAGGATCCTCCCAAGATGGAAATAGCACTTGACTCTATTTTCCCGGCATTTAAAGTCGCGCTTGCAGAGACCACGCGGTGGCCAGGTGTTTTGCTTTGGACCCCTGGGGGAGACGCAGCATTTTTCGCATTATCTAAAAAAGCAATAACCATTAGAAAACGCTTGCACTGGCTTTTTTCAAATATTGCAGAACACCTCGGTTCACCAGATCTTCAAATTCTAAAGCAGAAGTATACACTTAAATTTACCGTCAAACCGGAGGAAGATGGCTGTGTCACACTACTGCACATGAGCGATCTTCATCTGGGCAGTTCGTTAGCTAGAAGAAGAATGCCTCGTGTCCAACTCCTGCTGGAGTCTGTTATTCGTGAACTTGGTGACGATACCCCAGTTATTCCTGTGATTACTGGAGATTTAATGGACACTCCAAGTGAAGACAACCTTGGAGATGTTCGGACGTTTATGGGATTCCTCAAAAGCCTGGGCCTAGAAAAGCCAGTTATTGTGCTAGGCAATCATGATGTTCGAGATGACGGTTGGCTTAACCCTAAGCTTGAGCAAGCGATAAACGTATCGCGGAGCCCGGTAGTTTGGCATGATAAATATTCAATTGGATTCGCATGCTTCAATTCGGTGAATGGTGGGAGGCTTGCACGTGGCTGGATCGGCGAAGATGAAATGACATATGTGGCGAACGCGCTGGACGACTATCCTGATAAAAAGCACTTCACACTGCTCGCTGCGCTACATCATCATCCAATTCCCGTAGACCTCCCTGAGTGGTACAAGAGAGCTTGGTACGAACGACTTCTTGGAAAACTTTTCACAAAAACTGAAGAACTTGAGGATTCCGCATTGTTTCTTGATTGGCTTAAACATCGCAGCATTCAAGTCGTGCTACACGGTCACAATCACATTCCTCGCTTCGACAAGCACGGTGATACTGCTATAGTGGGATGTGGCTCAACCGTTGGAAAAGTAGAGACCATCGTCAAGGGGCAAACCTATATGTCCCTAAATGTATTAACGGTTGATCGATCAAATAGGATGTTCAGTTGCCGCCTACGCGCAGAACGAATACCGGGTGCTGGCTTAGAATCGTGTCAAACTCACGAACTCATAATGAGGACTTCCTTAGAATCCTAACCTTGCCCCCTATCTGTTCACCGGGCAATAGGACGATCTGCTGTCTTGGTTACGTGATTGCGTTGACCTTCACGGTCCTTTAAGTTCAGCAAACTTCAATTACGCGATCAACGCAACCGTCTGTATTTTAAAGCGAAAAAATTCATTTAACGACGGGAGACAACGCCCCTCTCTGCCACCCTTACCACGATTCCGCGAATCGACCCGCAGACTGAGCTCCTGTAGCGCTCCCCTGAATCAAGCCACCCGGGTTACTTGTTGCGCCCGATATTGTCTGGTCTTCGATAGTCCAACGGTCGAACCAGAGGACTCTTGGGATAAGACCCATGGCACAGGAACGACTAATCCGCAGCCCAGTTGCTGAGAAATAGTGAGTCATGCATAGTTGCGCTCATCAGTAATCAATCGGCCTTGCAAAATCGGCCTATGTCCTCGTGAACAATCGCAGCGAGGGGAATGCGCCGACCACGATTCAAAGGCTGGTGGAAATGCTGTAAGCTATGAATTGAGGGAGGAATTATGCAAACTAGTAAAGTCGTATGGGTGACTGTCGAGGCATCGGGTGATAAACGGACTTTCTATGTTTCCGATCAAGAACCAGGAACAACCGGGTACCGGGATGTCTCAAAGGAAACCGGTCTTTCAACCTACCCTGATCTCTGTGCGCATCTCCGATCAATTGGATTAGATCCACCGGCCGAGGAACACTTTGCCCCTAATCCTAGGGAAAGTAATTACCAGCGGACTCAATGGACACGGACAGTACCTCCTGAGAAGTCGTAGCGCGTTGTTTCTGAAAACTTTCTCCGTGCTTCTGTCCAATAGACAGTTGGCGCTCTGGCTGAAGCCGCCCCTTCAACCTCTAATGACTCTCTCCCTCTGTAATTTAGGCAATCAACGCAACCTAAATGTAATGTACAGCGAGACGCGGAATTTAATCGAATATTCCGTTATCCCGGCTTCTCCCCAATCCGCTGTCGCTGCCGGTCTCAATGTCTTCAGTGACATCCGGAACTGTTTGGGGCGTTGATGGGCAGGCATGGGCGGCGGAGGTTCTAGCAGACCTGAGTGTAATGGTTAAGACATGCCTTGTTCGACCAACCCATTCTCGATCGTGAAGCCCATTTGTTCTATCAGCCGAGTGAGTAATGTGAAATGGGCGCGCGAGTCAGTCGCAACGGC
>CAYXKP010000285.1:0-2888 GCA_964465695.1 uncultured Nitrospira sp. | reverse complement strand
GACATCATGTATGGCTCACACGAGGTTTTCTCAGAGGCTTCAATACCATTGACTACCTCTCTTTGGCGACATGTTCAAGGCTCACAATATTCGTTGCAGGGAAAGGGCGCACGTGGGGGTTGCACGGAGTGGGATTTGCGGGATTGCCGGTCGATTGAGGTCTTGGAGACTTAGTGAGACCTCAACCGGTCACAAATACGTTTTATCCCATAGAGCGCAGGTCCTGCTCCCCCAATGGCTACGGCATCGACGAGGCAGTACCAGGCGCCGACCCCACTGGGAGGATTTCCCTGCGGCCATCCCAGCAACGGATCGATAGCAGCCCATTGCCAGGCGCCGACCGCAGTGCCGATCAGTTCAAGCCATGTGGTAATAAAAAAAGCCGCCAAATACACCATCGGCGAACGGCCGATTACCAGCCAGACCAGAAATATTGAGAACAATAATGCTCCGACCCAATCTCCTCGATCCGCATGGCCGCTGATTCCCCAGAGAGACCAGGAACCCCATACTCCTACGACGAAAAGGGTGATTTTCCCCGGATGGCGGACGAACAATCCCGATCGCGCGAGAGCCACGGCCGTCAAATAAACCATTCCATGACCTGGCGGAACATAGGCGGGAACATTCTCAAATCGGTATGTGTATCCTCCCATGTAGATCGAGGCAAAATGCTCACCGACGGTGGCAAATAACACGGCAATGACGACCTGAGCCTTAGTTTCTCGACTCTCGCCCAGCAACAAGATGCCAAGAAACATCCATGCAAGCGCCCCAAGCAATTGTTGCCGCTCGATGCTTGCGCTGATCTCAAATAAGGAACTGACAGCCACGCTGAAAAAGGTGAAGGCGGCGATTCCATAGTCGCGTATCCGATGGGAATGGAGCGTGCCGGAGTGAGGGAAATGCCGTAGGGCAAGGCGGCCGATAGCGTCAAATAACGGCGAAGGAGGGGAGGTGCTCGAAGAGGTACCCATGGATCAGAGAGGAACTATACGAATCGGCCGGAGCCTGAGCGCATCAGTTCGGACATCATACAGGAAGGGTTGTCAGCCGGGCAAGCTGTTGTACAGAGAAGGCAAGGTAGGTGCGATGACAGCTGTGAAGCAGGATAATCACAAATGACTCTACCTGTGTGTCCTGTGCATGGCAGTAATGATGGGTTGTCCTGCGTCGCCGTCGCTTGGATGGCTGGAACGGCCGCAATCGCAGCGAAATCGATTGTTGGAAAATGATCGCGAGTCGACTTGCTGCCAGTGGTCAGCAGTCGCCCCGTCACTCGGTCAATGGTGGTGGGAGACGAATCGATCCTTCACGGCGTCATCGGATGTCCTCTCGGGTGGGATGCTCGGAATGGAAAGTTCAGTAAAGGCTTGGCCATACATGCTGAGCTGCCCGTTGATCTCTTGAAACGCATTACAGCGAAGGGGAGCCGTCCAGATGTTTTATTGTCTGCATAGAGATAGAGCAGGTTACATGGGAATGTCACAAAGAGGATGGAGAAGGAGAAGACTAAGACGGTAGAATGAAAAACGCCGGCCCGCCTTGCCATCTTGCGATGGGGGCGGACCGGCGTCTTGTCGGATCGGAGTTGCTCTAGGCTCCCAGCCTTGTGAAGACGGGGAGTACCGGAGCCCAGATCGGGTTGATGAGCCGCTCACCCTTATCTGTCCAGGACATCAAAAGTCCTGCAAAGCGCTGATCCGGATCGTGGAGGATATCCACCAACCGCTGCACTTCCCACAGGACGTCCTTGGACTCGACCTTAATGTCCACCGTTTGGCCAGGCTGGATGGCAGCTTCATTGTCCATCGTCAAGCCTGCCGCTGCAACGAGTTCAGGTGGATAGTTTGGATCGAGCTTGGCAGCTCCTGTCTTGTTGGTAAACCGGATGCCTGCTGTCGTGAACTCACCAATGGTCACAGGTTCAGTGCCGTTATTGGTCGCATGGAGAGTCATGCGCAAGGCCCGACCCGGAACGTCGTATTCGGCATGGGTGACTTCAACCACGAACGGATTCGGCTTGATCGGCATCGGCTTGACCTTTGTTTCACCGGCCTGCAGAGGAACAGTAACCGGGTGTCGCGCATCTGCTGCCAGATACCCGACGGTCACGACGACCAACACGAAGACCAGCAATGCGCTTCCTACTTTCCGGTCGATCGGATCAAGTAAGAGTTCATCGCCATAGGCTGCCAGGACTCGGGCCCGCACGAGGTACATCGGCCGAATCATAAACCAGCCTACCCAGAAGATGGCCACGGCTGCCCAGAACAGGTGCCACATGATTCCAGTGGCCGTACCCATGGTTTCCGTATCAAACGTTTCACCGGTGAGAGTTTTGATCGGATTGGTGAAATCCTCATAGCGACCCGTGATGTCCATCCAGCCGCCTGGTCCTGCAATCGGACCTGCATCCTTAACGGCGAACATGGGATGGATGTGATGGTGGCCGGGGAGTCGGGCTTTCAATTTGACTATGTACTCATAGTCACGCCCGATTTCCATCGGCCCTGAAACGAACATCGGCGTCCCGTTGACCTTCGAGCTGAGACGCACGAAGACGGAGCTGGGAGAGCCGATATTAATAAAAGTACGGTTCGGCTTGACCACCGCACGAGGCCAATCCTCGGACAAGTGGAACTTGCCCTTCAGCTCAGTCACATCGTTAACCTTGGTGGACTTTCCAACCCATTCCGTGTCGTACCAATTCACGGTACGCATTCGCAAGAACGGTTCCTGCGAGCGCTCGCCGTGAGCGAATGCAGGGGTGATATCGAGAACCGGCGTGAACGCCAGCGTCGCCACCCCGCAGAGACCCATTACCCAGAGTTTGAAGACGTGTGTAGCGTTCATGCTTTCCCCCCGATTTTTGCCTTATCGGCATG
>CAYXKP010000284.1:1670-2916 GCA_964465695.1 uncultured Nitrospira sp. | reverse complement strand
CACGGCAATGGCATCGAAGTGGCTGAAGGTCGCCCCGGTCGCGGGCGTGGTCGGGCTGGGCGTGGGGCTCGGGGTCGGGGCCGACAAGCTGGTGAGCGCCGCCCCCGAGGCCGCCGCGAAGCAGGACGTGAAGCCGGCCGTGTCGCTGCCCATCACCCGCGTGGTCATGTTCAACAGCGGCGTCGGCTACTTCTCCCGCTCCGGCGAGGTGACCGACGACGCTCGGGTGGACCTGAGCTTCCAGGAGACGGACATCAACGACCTGCTCAAGAGCATGGTCCTCGAGGACTTCGGCAAGGGCCGGATCGCCGCCGTCAGCTACGACAGCCGGGAGCCGATCTCCCGCACCCTCTCCAGCTACGCCATCAACCTGAACGGCCAGCCCACGTTCGCCAACATCGTCAGCCAGATGCGGGGCGAGCGGGTCGAGGTGGTCACCACGCCGGGTGCGACGAACCAGCCGGGCAAGCTGTCGGGGGTGATCGTGGGCGTGGAGACCCAGAAGGTCCCGGCCGGCACGACCACGGTGGACGCGCAGGTGATGAACATGTGGTGCGCCGAGGGGCTCCGGGCCATCAAGCTCTCCGAGGTCCAGCAACTGCGGTTCGCGAACCCGGTGATCGAGAGCGAGTTCCGCCGCGCCCTCGACACGCTGGCCCTCACCCACGACTCGCAGAAGAAGTCGGTGTCGCTGCACTTCGCGGGGGACGGCCCGCGGAAGGTGCAGGTCGGGTACGTGGTCGAGGCCCCGATCTGGAAGACGAGCTACCGGATGGTCCTCGCGGACAAGGAGAAGCCGTACCTGCAGGGGTGGGCCCTGGTCGAGAACCCGACCGACGAGGACTGGGCCGGCGTGAAGATGGCGCTCATCAGCGGCCGCCCGATCTCGTTCAAGATGGACCTGTACAACCCCCTGTACATCAGCCGCCCGACCGTCGAGCCCGAGCTGTTCGCCTCGCTCCGCCCCGTCACCTACCGCGGCGGGTTCGGCCCGGCCAACGGGCTGGCGGCTGCCAACGGTCCCCTCGGCGGGGCCGGGGGGCTGCCCGAAGCCGACGCGGGGGACTTCGCACGGCGGAAGCAGGACCAACTGGTCGCGCGCGGCGAGGGTAAGGGGCAAGCCGGGGCCGATAAGCCCGCGACGGCCGGCATGCGGTTGGCCGACGGCCGGCCGGGCGATGCGAACCACGCCCGGGAACTCGCCAAGGAACTCGGGAGCCGGCCGAACCTGGGCGTCGCCGGGAAC
>CAYXKP010000284.1:309-1660 GCA_964465695.1 uncultured Nitrospira sp. | reverse complement strand
GTTCGCCTCCCTCCGGCCGGTGACGTACCGCGGCGGGTTCAAGCAGAACGCCGACGGCGTAGCGTTCGACCCGGGCCTGCCGGGCAAGGACGCGCAGGAGGCTCTGGGCAAGAGCCGTCGCGCCGCGATGCCGCCGTCGGCCCCCGGTGCGGGGTTCGGTGGTGCGGGTGGCCCGGGGCGGATGGAGTTGGCCGAGGTGGAGAAGTCCCAGGATGCCAAGAAGTTCGCCGCGGACGTGGGCCGCGAACTCGGCAACTGCATGCGGACCGGCACCGTTGGTAACTCCGCGACCGCCGGGGCGCTGGGGGACTTCTTCCAGTACACGATCGACCACCCGGTGACCCTGGGCCGGCAGAAGAGCGCCATGCTCCCGATCGTCGGGAAGGACGTCGAGGGCCAGAAGGTCTCGATCTACAACCAGAACGTGCAGAAGACGCACCCGCTCCTCGGCCTGAAGTTCAAGAACACCAGCGGCGCGCACCTGAACCAGGGGCCGATTACGGTCTTCGAGGGGAGCGTGTACGCCGGCGACACCCGGGTCCTCGACGTCCAGCCCAACGAGGAGCGGCTCGTGTCCTACGCCATCGACCTGGGCACCGAGGTGGACCCGCAGACCGGCCCCGGCACCCAGAAGATCACCAGCGTCCGGGCGGTCCGCGGGATCATCACCACCAAGACCCGGCTCACCGAGGAGAAGAAGTACCGGATCGTGAACCGGTCCCAGACCGACCGCACGCTGCTCATCGAGCACGCGAACCGCACGAACCAGCAGTTCAAGCTGGTGGGCACCGACAAGCCGGTCGAGGACACCCCGGACGTGTACCGGTTCCAGGTCCCGGTCAAGGCCACCGAGACCACCACGTTCGTGGTCACGGAGGAGAAGGAGCTGGCCAGCAGCGTGACCCTGACCAACAACGGGGACGACACGATCCGGCACTTCATCAACCTGGCCGAGGCGAGCCCCGCACTGAAGGCCCAGCTCACCGAGGCGCTCAAGGTGAAGGGGACGTGGGACCTGGCCCGGCGGGAGCTGGCCCAGGTGAACCTGGACCTCCAGCGGCTGAACCAGGACCAGGACCGGATCCGCAAGAACCTGCGGGAGACCCCGAAGGAGGCCGAGGTGTACGCCACGTACCTGAAGAAGCTGTCGGACCAGGAGAAGGAGATCGACGCGCTCACCGACCGGCAGAAGTCGCTCATGACCGGCGAGTTCGCGGCCCGCAAGAAGTACGACGACTTCCTCGCCAACATCTCCGACTGACGCGTGCCCCGCACAACGAAGCACCCCCGGAGAGCCGGGGGGTGTTTTCGTTGGCACCAGCCACCTTCACCGGCGAGCTACGGGCGCTCA
>CAYXKP010000284.1:0-299 GCA_964465695.1 uncultured Nitrospira sp. | reverse complement strand
GGCACACGCCGAGCGCGTCGGCCAGTCGCACCGCCGACCCTTCGGCCCCCGGGGTCGCCGGCACCGGCTCCCGCGTGAAGGCGTTTCGGAACGCCGATGCGGTACACTCGCCGGGCAGCCGCACCACCGTGTCGCCCCACACCGCGACCCCGACCGGCAGGGCCGACTTCGAGGCGCTCAGCGGCGCGACCAGTCGCGGGACGACCGCGACCACCCACTCGTCGCCCAGCCGCCGGGCGAACGCCACCGCGTGGTCGGCGCGCTCGCCCTCGACCGCGAGCGGGACGTACGCGCCGCTC
>CAYXKP010000283.1:0-2956 GCA_964465695.1 uncultured Nitrospira sp. | reverse complement strand
CGCTGTATGAGATGTGGTTCGCCCGTGAAAAAGCTTGACGCTACTGTCGTTCAAACAGGGAGGACGGAAGAATGAGGAGCGTAGATCTGCAATCGATGGCTACGACTGTCGGTATTCTGTGCAGGATGTTCCTGCTCATCGGATTCCTGGTCGGCTCTGCAGAAGCCGCAGCTATGGCAGCTGATGCAGTGGAGGAGGCCATCCCGCCGGAGTTTGCCGGGAAAACCATGCCGACCGGAACATCCGATGATCCCAAAGCGCAAGCGGCAGGGAAGGAGATTTACGAGGGGAAGATCAATCCGGCCGTCAATTGCAGTCGGTGTCACGGGAGTGATGGCAAACCGACCAAGCTGGGAAAAGGAGCTCCGGATCTGTCAGATCCAACGGTCAGCAAGAAGTATTCGGATGCCCAGTGGTTCTGGCGGATTTCGGAAAAGAAAGCAGGTACCACCATGCCGGCGTATAAGGACAAACTGACCGAGGAGCAGCGTTGGCACGTGATCACGTATCTGCGGACCTTGGCACCATCCGGCAAGTAGACCGACGGAAGGGGGTCGCTATGAAGACAGCCTTCGTTCCCATAACCGCCGTGCTGGTGCTAGTCGTATTGGCAATTGTGGTGCTTCTATCTGCCCCTCAGGTATCGGCTCTGCCATCATTTTCCCGGGAACATGGTCTCAAGTGTAGCGACTGCCATGCAGGATTCCCCTTGCTGAATGAATTCGGGATGGAGTTCAAGCAACGGGGATTTCGGCTGCCGGACGAGGACGGCAAGTATCCCTGGGAGCACAAGAGTCTGCCGGTCTCCGTGATCGGGATCATGCAGTACCTCAACGCGCATGAAGACGATCCCGTGACCAGAGCCCGGCTCTCTTCGACCAGCAAGGTAGAAATCGAAGAAATCGAACTCATGGCGGCTGGAACTGCAGCGCCGAAGGTCGGATTTCTGGCTGAGTTTGCCCAGGAAGTGGCCGAGGGGGGAACCTTTGGAAACGAACAGATTTGGATGCAGTTCAGCGACCTGATACCGGCCAGCGTGCTCAACCTGCGCGCTGGCCGCATGCTGAACGAACAGTACTACCTCTCACAGAAACGGCGACTGACCTTCCAGCGATACCTGTCGCCGGTGACCTTCAACGTGACCGGCGCCGAACTCAACGGATTCTGGTCTGGATTTCGGTACGCAGCCGGAGTCGTCAACGACGAGCGCGAGGAAGGACTCAACGCGCCGACGGTCAACCTGGACAAGAAATTCCAAGGTTTCTACTCGTGGACGACCTACACGTTGTGGGACCACATCATCGGTATTCGGTACATCAACACGAAGGCGAATTCCGATCAGCCTTCCCCGATCATCGACGGCCGGACCCGCCAGCAATTGGATGCCACGCTGAATCTCCGCTTTGCTCGCGGCCAGATCTTGCTCGGCTATTTTCATAACTGGGACATCGGCGGTGTGAATGGACAGGATCGGAGAAATTATCTGGTGGAGGGCATCCTTGAAGCGCTTCCAGAGAAACTGTTCCTGGATGCCCGCTACGAGATACAAGATACGGGGCCGGCCCCCGGCAGTCCCAACAATCCAATGAGGGCCAACGGCACCCTGGTCACCGCGCACGCCTCTTATTACGTCACCGCAAACATACGAGCGGTGGCGGAATTTACCAAAGTGAGGGGCGAAGGGCTGGATGTCCAGCGGATCGGCGAATCGAATGCCGTCGCGGCCGGTAGTCAGGAACGCTACCTGATCGGGATTCACTTCGCCTTTTAGCATCACAATGAAAGGAGCAAACTTGATGAACGTCATGAACAAGCATAGGCGGTGGACGGTGCTCGGAGCTGCAGGACTACTCCTGCTTTCCGGAGGACTGGCCGTGGCGGTGTTAGAGGCGCAGGCCCAGAAGTCATCCGTGCAACATGGGGGAGCTCAGGCTCCCGAGACCCGGGCCTTGGCCGAACAGCTTCAGCAATTGCAACAACAGGTCGCAACGTTGCAGGCCATTATTCAGAAGCAGAACACCCAGCAGCGCAACCGCGGGATGGGAAGTGGCGGAAAGATGCGCGGCGGAGGCGCCATGCCCATGATGGATGATCAAGGTGAGATGGGCGGCATGTCGGCCGGGGGTAGCTCCGGTATGGGCATGAGCATGATGGACGACGAGGGAGAGATGGCCGGCATGTCTTCCGGCGGAGGCGGCGGCATGGGCATGATGGAAGGCGAGATGGGCGGGATGTCCTCAGGCGGCAACATGAAGATGTGTTGTATGGGCGAAATGGGAGGGATGATGGGTGGCATGAAGAGTTCCGGTATAGGCGGCATGAAAGGATCGCCATCCACCATGCCGGGACAGCCGGGCGCCTCTCACTTGTATCACATCGGGTCCACCGGATTTTTCCTTGACCATGCGCAGCATATTGCCCTCACCCCTGAACAAAAGACGACGTTGAATCGGTTAAAGGAGAAGGCCCTTCTCGAACGCGCGACGCAGCAACGCCGCATCGATCAAGCCGAGCAGGATCTGTACCTGTTGACAGGCGCCGACCAGCCGGATGCTGCCAAAATCCAAGCCAAAATAGCCGAGATCGAGAAGCTACGGGCCGATCAGCGCATGAATTTTATCCGAGCGGTGGGGGAAGCCACCAATGTGCTTACACATGATCAACATCGGACTCTGCTGGGGACGATGACTTCCAATCAAAAGTAAGGACGGAACCATGAAAGGAGCACGCACCATGCTGACGAAAGCTTTTTTAGTTGGGGTTGTCTGGTTAACGGTGGGTCTTGCTTCCTTGAGTTTCGCGGAAGACCGATCAGGCCAGGTGTCGCCGGAGCTGCGAAAAGATATGGCAGATATGTATCAGAAGATGGCGGACTGTCTAAGAATGGGGAAGTCCGCCGAGGACTGCCAGCGGGATATCGCAAAGGATTGTCCCGTTCTTTCAAAGACCGGCCAGT
>CAYXKP010000282.1:0-2968 GCA_964465695.1 uncultured Nitrospira sp. | reverse complement strand
ACTGGCCGGTCTTTGAAAGAACGGGACAATCCTTTGCGATATCCCGCTGGCAGTCATCGGCGGACTTTCCCGTTCTTAGACAGTTCGCCATCTTCTGATACATATCCGCCATATTGTTTCGCAACTCCAGCGACGCCTGGCTCGACTTGTCTTCTCCGAAACTCAAGGAGGAAAGACTCAACACAAAACAAACAAGAACGACTGGAAGGATGTGTCTTGGTGCTCGCATGACACCTCCTCCTTTCATGGTTCGGTCCTTACTTTTGAGTGGACGTCATCATCCCCAGCAGGGCCCGATGTTGATCATGTGTGAGCACATTGGTGGCCTCCCCCACCGCTCGGATGAAATTCATGCGCTGATCGACCCGCAGCTTCTCGATCTCGGCTACTTTGGCTTGAATTTTGGCAGCATCCGGCTGATCGGCGCCCGTCAACAGGTACAGATCCTGCTCGGCTTGATCGATGCGGCGTTGCTGCGTCGCGCGTTCGAGAAGGGCCTTCTCCTTTAACCGATTCAACGTCGTCTTTTGTTCAGGGGTGAGGGCAATATGCTGCGCATGGTCAAGGAAAAATCCGGTGGACCCGATGTGATACAAGTGAGAGGCGCCCGGCTGTCCCGGCATGGTGGATGGCGATCCTTTCATGCCGCCTATACCGGAACTCTTCATGCCACCCATCATCCCTCCCATTTCGCCCATACAACACATCTTCATGTTGCCGCCTGAGGACATCCCGCCCATCTCGCCTTCCATCATGCCCATGCCGCCGCCTCCGCCGGAAGACATGCCGGCCATCTCTCCCTCGTCGTCCATCATGCTCATGCCCATACCGGAGCTACCCCCGGCCGACATGCCGCCCATCTCACCTTGATCATCCATCATGGGCATGGCGCCTCCGCCGCGCATCTTTCCGCCACTTCCCATCCCGCGGTTGCGCTGCTGGGTGTTCTGCTTCTGAATAATGGCCTGCAACGTTGCGACCTGTTGTTGCAATTGCTGAAGCTGTTCGGCCAAGGCCCGGGTCTCGGGAGCCTGAGCTCCCCCATGTTGCACGGATGACTTCTGGGCCTGCGCCTCTAACACCGCCACGGCCAGTCCTCCGGAAAGCAGGAGTAGTCCTGCAGCTCCGAGCACCGTCCACCGCCTATGCTTGTTCATGACGTTCATCAAGTTTGCTCCTTTCATTGTGATGCTAAAAGGCGAAGTGAATCCCGATCAGGTAGCGTTCCTGACTACCGGCCGCGACGGCATTCGATTCGCCGATCCGCTGGACATCCAGCCCTTCGCCCCTCACTTTGGTAAATTCCGCCACCGCTCGTATGTTTGCGGTGACGTAATAAGAGGCGTGCGCGGTGACCAGGGTGCCGTTGGCCCTCATTGGATTGTTGGGACTGCCGGGGGCCGGCCCCGTATCTTGTATCTCGTAGCGGGCATCCAGGAACAGTTTCTCTGGAAGCGCTTCAAGGATGCCCTCCACCAGATAATTTCTCCGATCCTGTCCATTCACACCGCCGATGTCCCAGTTATGAAAATAGCCGAGCAAGATCTGGCCGCGAGCAAAGCGGAGATTCAGCGTGGCATCTAATTGCTGCCTGGTTCGGCCGTCAATGATCGGCGAGGGCTGATCGGAATTCGCCTTCGTGTTGATGTACCGGATGCCAATGATGTGGTCCCACCGGGTGTAGGTTCCCCAGGCATAGAAACCCTGAAATTTCTTTTCCAGGTTAACCGTCGGCACGTTGATTCCTTCCTCGCGTTCGTCGTTGACGACTCCGGCTGCGTACCGAAGTCCAGACCAGAATCCGTTGAGTTCGACGCCGGTCACGTTGAATGTCACCGGCGCCAGGTACCGCTGGAAGGTCAGTCGCCGTTTCTGTGAGAGATAGTACTGCTCGTTGAGCATGCGCCCGGCCCGCAGATTCAGCATGCTGGACGGCAGGAGATCACTGAATTGCATCCAAATCTGCTCGTTTCCAAACGAGCCACCCGCCGCTACCTCTTGGGCGAACTCCGCGAGAAACCCCACCTTTGGGGCGACTGTGCCCGCGGCCATAATCTCGATCTCGTCGATTTCGGCTTTGCTGACCGAAGATAGCCGGGCCTTCGTTACGGGATCATCTTCGTGCGCATTGAGGTACTGCATGATACCGATCACGGAGACGGGCAGACTCTTTAGCTCCCAGGGATACTTACCGTCCTCGTCCGGCAGCCGAAAGCCCCGTTGCTTGAACTCCATCCCGAACTCATTCAGCAGGGGGAATCCCGCATGGCAGTCGCTACACTTGAGGCCATGTTCCCGGGAAAATGATGGAACGGCCGAGGCTCGACGAGCGGACAAGAGGACAAGAGCTACCAGTACTACGAGCATCAGCACGGCGGTCATGGGAATGAACGATTTCTTCATAGCGACCCCCTTCCGGCGGTCTACTTGCCGGATGGTGCCAAGGTCCGCAGATACGCGATCACTTGCCAACGCTGCTCTTCGGTCAGTTTGTCCTTATACGACGGCATCGTGGTTCCCGCTTTTTTTTCAGAAATCCGCCAAAACCACTGGGCATCCGAATGCTTCTTGCTGACCGTTGGATCTGAAAGATCTGGAGCACCCTTCCCCAGCTTGGTCGGCTTGCCATCACTCCCGTGACACCGACTGCAATTGACTGCCGGATTGATCTTCCCCTCGTAAATCTCCTTCCCTGCCACTTGCGCTTTAGGATCGTCGGATGTTCCGGTCGGCATGATTTTCCCTGAAAACTCCGGTGGGATAGCCTCCTCCGCTGCATCATCTGCCATAGCTACAGCTCCTGCGAAGCCGATCAGGAATCCGATGACCACCAATATGCTTATCCTGGGCAGAATGCCGTCGCTGCCAGCCGTCGATTGATGCTCTACGTTCCTCATGTGTCCGTCCTCCCTATTTGAACGACAGTAGCGTCAAGCTTTTTCACGGGCGAACCACATCTCATACAGCG
>CAYXKP010000281.1:0-2977 GCA_964465695.1 uncultured Nitrospira sp. | reverse complement strand
GCGGACGGCGCCAACAGTAACAATCCCCGCGTGTTTTTTAATAATAGATAAAACGGATTGGAGCTATCGGTAAATCCAATACCCTATTGGACATGGCAGTGCGATGGATGAATCGACTATTTCTCCAGCCTTCATTAACGGCCATCACACATCTCTCTTTATAGGTGGCACTGCAACGCACCGGCGAAAACTCATGAAAGAGACGCAATCGTCACGCCCGTGTCACTGAGCAGAGGTGATGGACACCCCATCGAGATGACACCGAGGAAGTTTGTGGCAGGGAGGATGCCGGCGGAAGAATGTACCGGGGAAACTACCGTCCCAACGCTTTTTTGACCGCCGCCCCGATCTCAGCCGGATTCTTGACGACCTTGACGCCGGCCGCTTCCAGGGTTTTCATCTTTTCGGCTGCCGTCCCCTTGCCGCCGGAGATAATGGCGCCGGCATGGCCCATGCGGCGGCCGGGAGGCGCCGTGATACCGGCGATGAAGCTGATCACCGGCTTCTTCACGTTGTTCTTGATAAACTCGGCGGCTTTTTCTTCCGCGTCGCCGCCGATCTCTCCAATCATGACGATGGCCTGAGTCTCCGGGTCTTTTTCAAACAGCGGTAAGACGTCCACGAACCCTGTGCCGTTCACCGGATCACCGCCGATCCCGACACAGGTCGTCTCGCCTAACCCCAACGTCGAGAGTTGATGGACAGCTTCATAGGTGAGGGTGCCGCTGCGGGACACCACTCCGACCACACCTTTTTTATGAATGAAGCCCGGCATGATGCCGATTTTGGCTTCGTCCACGGTGATGACACCGGGGCAATTGGGTCCGATCAAGCGCACGTCACGACCGCGGAGCGCCCGCTTGACCTTCACCATATCGTTGACGGGAATCCCTTCGGTAATGCAGATGATCAATTTCACGCCGGCGTCTGCCGCCTCGAGGATGGCGTCCGCGCAGAACGGCGGCGGCACGAAGATGAGCGAGGTATCGCAATCGGTCTTCTTCACCGCATCGGCCACGGTGTTGAACACCGGAATGCCCTCGACTTCCTGCCCGGCCTTTCCCGGCGTCACACCGGCGACCATCTTCGTTCCATAGGCCTTGCACTGGGTCGCATGGAAGGAGCCTTCCTTGCCTGTAATCCCCTGCACAACCACCCGCGTATTCTTATTGACGAGAATGCTCACGATTCCCTCTTTTCCTATCCTTCTTTTTCAAAAAGGTGTGACGGTCTGGGTCTCACACTGCGCGCATCCACGAAGCACCAAACAGAACTTGTTCGACCCGGCGCCTGTTTAGATTAATCTTGGCGACGGGATAAATCTCCTTCGCCTTGCGTGCGCGGTGGGCGAGCACTGAGATTCGGCCCGGCGCACCTTCTCCTACGCCGCTTTCCCCGTCAACTTCACAATCTTCTGCGCCGCTTCCCACAAGTCATCGGCCACGTCCAGCTTCAAGCCGGATTCAGCCAAGAGCTTGCGGCCCTCATCGGCATTGGTCCCTTGCAGACGCACGACCATCGGCACTGTGATTTTGACTTCTTTAGCTGCCTCGATCACACCGTGCGCGATGCGCTCGCAACGAACGATCCCCCCGAAGATGTTGATGAAGATGCCTTTGACGTTCAGATCTTTCAGTAGGATACGGAACCCCGCCGCGACGGTTTCTTTTGTGGCACCACCGCCAACATCCAAAAAGTTCGCCGGCTCGCTGCCCGCCAGCTTGATGACGTCCATCGTCGCCATGGCGAGGCCGGCGCCGTTCACCATGCAGCCAATGTTCCCGTCGAGTTTCACATAATTCAGATTGTTGGCCGCCGCCTCGATCTCCAACGGCTCTTCCTCGTTCAGATCACGCATCTTCTGCACGTCATCGTGCTTGAAGAGACCATTGTCGTCGAAGGACACCTTCCCATCTATAGCCACCAGCGTCTTTTCCTTCGTGATGATCAACGGATTGATCTCCACCAGTGCGGCGTTCTTCTCCATGAAGAGGCGGTAGAGACTATCCAGCATTTTGACGAATTGGTTGATGACTGCCGGTTCGATGTTTTGCAGCCCAAGCGCAAAGGCCACGTTACGGCCGTTATGCCCCTGAAAGCCGACGGCGGGATCAATGGCCTCTTTGATGATCTTCTCCGGGGTATAGGCCGCGACCTCTTCGATTTCCATCCCGCCTTCGGTACTCGCGATAAAGGTCGGCCAGCCGGTGTCCCGATCCACCAGAATCGACAGGTACAGCTCTTTGGCGATATTGGCCCCTTCTTCCATCAATAGCCGATGAACCTGCCGCCCTTTTGGACCGGTCTGGTGAGTGACCAACGTCTTGCCGATCAATTCCTTGGCCAAGCCCGCCACGGCAGCCTTGTCCTTCGTGATCTTGACGCCGCCCGCCTTACCCCGGCCACCGGCATGAATCTGTGCCTTGACGACGAAGACCGGTGTATTCAGCTCATGGGCCCAGGCCGTCGCCGCGTCCGGAGACGTAATCTCCTTCCCGCGAGGCACCGGCACACCGAACTGCGCGAACAGCGACTTCGCTTGGAACTCATGCACGTTCATTCTTTACCTCTTCATCCTGAGGACGGTGGCGGGTCACTGCGCGGGCTATTCTTATCCGCCCACCCTAAGCGCGCCGAGACGCGCCTTCACCCTTGCGAACACCGACCAATATCCGACAATCTGAACTGATCCTGGGTGTGCGGTGAGCGAGCACAAGAACTGCTCCGTCGCCCTCCTCACCCCACTTTTCTTGTATACGCCGGCAGGATCATGGGGGAGATAACACCGCTGGCGTTGCCGTGCCGCTTTGCTTCGGCGCGGAACCGCTGCAAATGTTTCAGCGTAAGCTTGCCCTGCTTCATGGCTTTCGCACGGCTGGCCGCGGTCAGCCCGGACCGCTTGCCGAAGACCATGAGATCGAGCAGTGAATTGCCCATCAGGCGATTACGTCCATGCAGCCCGCCGGAGGCTTCACCG
>CAYXKP010000280.1:2686-2999 GCA_964465695.1 uncultured Nitrospira sp. | reverse complement strand
CCACAATATCATTCACGCACATTGCCACGAGATCGATGCCGACGGTGTCGTGCTTGTCCATCATGAAGGCGATCTTGAGTTTGGTGCCGACTCCGTCGGTCCCCGAAACGAGCACAGGTTCTTTGTATTTACCGGCCTGAAGACCGAAGAGGCCCCCAAAGCCGCCTAAATCGGTCAAGACCTCCGGGCGAAATGTCGACCGAACAAGCGGTTTGATGCGATCGACAAATTCATCGCCCGCATCGATATCCACGCCTGCATCACGGTACGTTGTCATGAATGGAAGATCGCGTTAAAATTGAATCAGGAGCAG
>CAYXKP010000280.1:0-2676 GCA_964465695.1 uncultured Nitrospira sp. | reverse complement strand
TTCTGTGATTCCTCAGCTTGAATCCCAGCCTCAGTCAGCCTTCGGAGGCGCATCTTAACGGAGGGTCGGAAAGAGGTCAACGCACATATCGTTGATCTCAAATTCGTTCCGCCTTTTTGCTTGCCGTTATGGGAATACGCCTTATACTGTTTTACGTATCACCCGAATTCCTCAGCGTACGGATCCGCAAAGGAGAGTGTGGTGGCCATTTTGATTGTCGACGACTCTCCCGACGAGCGCTTGCTGCTGCATCACATCCTCAAAACTGCCGGCTATCGGGACTTGGTGACGGTCTCTTCCGCCGGCGACGCCTTCACGCACTTGGACCTGGATCATGGCGGTGCCAACGGAGCCAAGGTGGATGTCATTTTGCTGGATATCAAAATGCCGGATCTGGACGGGGTTCAAGCCTGTCGCCGCATCAAATCCATCGATGCGTTCGCAGGGATTCCGATCATCATCGTGACGGCACGGAGCCAAAAGGATTGGCTCCAAGCGGCATTCGACGCCGGGGCGACGGACTACATCAGAAAACCGGTCGAACAAGTCGAGCTCCTTGCGCGAGTAAAATCGGCATTCAAGCTCAAGCAAGAAGCGGACACGAGAAGAAGCTGGGAACACGAGGTTACGAAAACCATCACCGAGCTCGACCGTACGCTCCGCGACATCGCCGCATTGCAACAACTGATACCCGTATGCCCTTCGTGCAGGAGATCTCATCCCGAGCGCATGTCCGAGACCGCGCTGAACGAGTACGTGCAGGCCCACCCCCACACCAAGTTCCAGGCTCTCGTCTGCTCCGCATGCGCAAGTCGCTGATCCTTTCCTTGAATTCTCAACTCTCCGGCCGCATCTCCACATCGAGCAATTTAATCTTCCGGTGAAGATGACTTCGCTCGATCTTGAGATCTTCAGCGGTCCGTGAAATGTTCCAGTGGTGCTCCCGAAGTTTGCGGCTGATGTATTCTTTCTCGAACGCATTCCGAGCATCTCGAAGAGAATCGTAGGATTTGCCGAGAAGCGGGTTGGCGGCGTGATTGCTTGCCGGCACCATGCCTGCGGTCCGTCCCTGCAACGACAGGGCGGCTTGGGAGGCATCGATCACATACCCCGGCACCATGATCATGAGCCGCTCGACCAAATTCCTCAGTTCTCGAATATTCCCGGGCCACTCGTATTGCTGAAACACGGCCATGGCCTCTGGTGAGACTTCCTTCATCCGCAACCCTTGCTCTTCGACATGCGTCTTCATGAAATGCCGCACAAGGGCCGGGATATCTTCCCGCCTCTCCCGCAAGGGAGGCACCACAATCGGAACGACGTTGAGGCGGTAGTACAAATCTTCTCGAAATTGCCCGCGGCCGATTTCTTTCTCCAAGTCCTTGTTGGAAGCCGCCAGTACCCTCACATCGACTTTCATCAATTTGGTCCCACCGACTCGCGTGAACTGCTGTTCCTGCAGTGCCCGCAACACTTTCGCCTGGGTATTGAGGCTCATGTCGCCGATCTCGTCCAAAAACAGCGTTCCTCCATCGGCTTGCTCGAACTGACCCCGCTTCATGGATGTAGCGCCCGTGAAGGAGCCTTTCTCGTGACCGAACAATTCGCTCTCAATCAACGTCTCGGGAATGGCGGCACAATTGACGGCCACGAACGGATGGTCCGATCTGGTGCTGTGCATATGGATGGCTCGAGCGACCAATTCCTTCCCGGTTCCATTCTCTCCCCCGATCAACACCCGACTGTTCGTGGGGCCCGCGGTTTGGATCAGCTCCCGTAGCCGCTGCATGGCCGGAGATTGGCCGACCAACTCGAACTTTTGCTGGACTTTGGTCCGCAGCGACCGGTTTTCTTGCGCCAACCTGAACTGCTCCAGCGCGTGTCTCACCCGGAGCGTGACGTTTTCCAGTGATAGCGGCTTCTCGATATAATCATATGCGCCCAGCTTGATGGCTTTCACCGCCGTCTCGATGGACCCATGCCCGGAAATCATCATGACCTGCGTCGTGGGCACAAATTCTTTCACCCGCCGCAGTGTCTCCAGCCCGTCCATTTCCGGCATCCAGATATCCAGAATCATGAGATCAGGCGGGTCGGTTCCATAGACCTTCAGCGCCTCGACCCCATTGGCCGCTACAGATACTTCATACCCTTCGTCTTCCAAGATGCTGCGCAAGGACGTGCGAATCGCTTCTTCGTCGTCCACCACCAGAATCGATGCCGACATAACTCTCTCTCCCCTTGACCACGTACTGCTCACCGGTCTTTCCTATACCGCCTATACCGGCAAATCAAACGTAAACACCGCTCCCTTCGGATGGTTGTTTCCCACATGAATCTGCCCCTCGTGATCGGTGATGATCCGACGGACGATCGCCAACCCCAACCCGGTTCCGGTCTTCTTACGGGTAAAATACGGCACGAACAATCGCTCCTGATCCTCGGGAGCGATGCCGGGTCCCTCATCCGCCACCGTCACGATCGCGCGACGGCGTTTCGTATCATATTTCGTCGCGACCCACAGCCGTCCTTTCTGATTCATCGCTTGAACCGCGTTGTCGAAGAGATTGACGAACACGCGCCTCAGTTGTTCCCGATCGAAATTGATGGACGGCAAGTCCTCGTCCAGGTCCACAATAAGCTCAATATCATTCTGCGCCTCGCGCGCCAGGGTTC
>CAYXKP010000279.1:0-3018 GCA_964465695.1 uncultured Nitrospira sp. | reverse complement strand
CCCCGAAGGCGTAGTTGACCATCGCGGACCCGAAGAATCCGTGGTGGAGTTTCCCCGTGATAACAGTTCCAGTAGCTAAATTCATTGGCTTAGCCTCCTTCTTGTGTTGATGAGTCTGACTATACTTAACAAGTTTAGTTCAGGGAGCGCCTTTTAAATTTCAATGGTTTACAAATGTCGTAACATATTAAAACTAAACGTAAAAGTCGCTAGAGTTACATATGTACTAACGGGTGGCCTTCCTAGCCACCCATCGGACACTTCTAGCCTAGGTTCCGAATCGCGGCCTCGTTCGTCTGAACCATCTGGGGCGGACGGTTCTTCCTGAGGATCACTAGCGTGATCGGCGCCTTGCGGGCGAGACCGCGCGGCTCCTCGACCTTGGGCTCGACGAAGGCCTCTCCGGTCAAGATCCTAGCGAGCTCGGTCGGCTTCACTTTCCAGGTGAAGCCCCGAATCTTGCCCCGCTTGGAGCGCTTCACCTTGCCGACGCCGAGCTCCTCGAGCCCGTCGAACACGTGGTTGAGCTCCACGGAGTTGATCGGCTTACCGTCCTTCTTCTTGAGGTCCGCCTTGAAGCCGGCGATCGCCGTGTACTTCGCGTTCCTCCGACGGCCAGCCAACATCGCGATCGCTCGCGCCGCGGTCTCGCTCCTCTTACCCAACTGGTGCAGTTTCTTCTGGTCCATTTGAACTCCTTTCAGTTCGTGGTTGATGCGCGCACCTTATTCCGAGATTTTCCGGTTGTACACTAAAAAGTAAGTCGTGGTGCAGTTGATATAATTGGACGTAGATCAGATTCAAATCGGGAGATCCCTAAATTGGCCGTCCTCAGTCGTGTTAAGATCACACCTCAACAAAGATATGACCTCGAAGACTTACTGGCAGAGCAGTCGGCCGCGCGCACAGACGCGAAGCTCTGGACCAAGTCTTTCGTCTCTGACACCAACCTCGTCCTCTCCGGATTCGCGGTAACCGGCATCGGGCTCAACGCGGCCACGATCAACATGAGCGGCGCCGCGCTCCTCGTCCCCCAGAACACGTCAGATTTCTCTTACTTCGTGGCTTCGCCCACGGAGCCGAACGTTACGCTCACCGACGCCGACCTCGTTGACGGGGCGCGGAACTACGTCGAGGCCTCGCTCGCTACCGAGGACGGAACACCCCTCACCAAGGCTTTCTGGGACCCGGAAGCGAACTCAGGCAACGGTGCGGAGTTCAACCAGATCGTTGACACCGTCACCGACCTCACCGTCAGCTTTACTGTCTCGACCGGCGGATTCTCCGGAAACCCGAACCGGGTACCGATCGCCATCATCGACACGGACGGTTCCGGCGTCATCAAGGTCATCCTCGACCGCCGCGAGCTCTACGGACGCCTAGCGAAGCCGAACGACATCGACAACGAGTTCGCCTGGGGCACCAAGGTAGAGCCAGTTTACACCATGACGATGACCGGCGTCGTCGGTACTTTCACCGCGGGCGAGACGCTCACGATCGGAGCTGAGACCGCGACCTGCGTCACAGGTGGCGTAGGTTCCATCACCTTCAACGCGCCGTCCGGCATCTCCTTCGAGAACGGCGACACGGTGACCGGAGGCAGCTCCGGCGCCACCGGTACGGTCAACACGATCTCCGAGAGCTTCTCCGGCGTAGACAAAGCCCTCAACAACCAGAAGAAGATCAACGACGCCATCATGACCGAGATCAAGCGCATGAAGGGCACCCGCTTCTGGTGGGAAGAGTTCATTAGCTTGTCTGGCCTCAAGAACGAGTTCCTCTCGCTCGTGCTGCCACTCAACGGGTCAGGCATCAACCCGAAGATCAAGTGGGACGGGTCTTACCTCCAGATCACCGACGACGCGCTTAACCCAAACTCGGCCGACACGCTAGGCACGATCCGCTTCCTCAACTCCCAGGAGAACATCAACCTCGGTCGCCAGGACGACGGCCTCGAGGTCGCCACGATCACGCTAGACGCGATCCCGAACTCAGGCGACATCACCATCACCCAGGGCGCGAACAACATCTCAGTCGACTGGGACGACACGACCTCCGACATCCAGACGGCCTGGAACTCGACCGCGGCCTACGCTGCGACCATCTCCGGATCTCCACTCGCCGGCAAGATCACCATCACCGCGGTGTCGCCAGGACCGCAGACAAACGTCTCCTTCACCGGCAACAACCTCGAGAGATCCCAGGTCGCGGTCAACGTCACCGTGTCTGTCAAGAACGGCAAGGCCGACGACAAGATCGAGCTCCAGGACGCCGACGTCCTGTACGTGGTCCTGCCTAACCCACTCGCTTCCACGACCTACTCAGGCGTTGGCACCGGAGCCACCAACTACCGCGTGGCTGGCATCGGGTCCGCGGAGTTACTCGCCGACAACGTGTACTGGCTCGCGTTCTGCGAGACTAACCGCCTCTTCTTCCGCGGCATCGGTGAGATCCGCGCCAACGAGTCGATCGGGATCGGCAACACCGTACCTCGCACCATGCTAGACGCGATCGGTCTCGACAACGAGGCCGACGCCCCCACCTACAGCTCCAACATCCGCGGAGTCGCGAACGAGTCGCTTGTCTCGCGCATCTCGGCCCTCACCGACGCGATGGGCGACTCCCAGGAAGACCGCTCGATGTTCATCAGGTCTGACGCAGAGGTCAGCTGGGACGGCACCACGTTAACCTTCCCAGACGACATCGTGATCGAGGTCCTGAACACCAAGTCAGGGACTCCCACTTCCCACATCGTAGCGAACTCGGTGCACAACCCGATCACGCTCGCAGACGAGGAGTTCGCCTACGTCATCATCGACCGCGGCCTCGCGCTCGACACCCTTCAACTCTATTTATCCGGCACTGATCCAGTCCCAGCCCAGGTCCAGAAGGACAAGGACGTGGTCGTCCTGTTCTACCGCAAGGACGTGGGAGCCGACGGCTACCTCCACGTCCCTCTCCACAAGCAGGTCATCTCACCCAACCAGACCGTCCGCCTCGGAGCCTCTGGTTCCGGCT
>CAYXKP010000278.1:0-3092 GCA_964465695.1 uncultured Nitrospira sp. | reverse complement strand
TTGCAGCCGTTTTCGATGGTCTCGGTTCAGATCCATGAACCGGACGGAAAATTGACAACCCGACACCCACACGACATGCGCCGATTTCAATACAAGTTGGGGTAATCCGTCGGGAAGCGCAATGGTCAAGGTTAACAATGTCCCACGCGTCACCGGGCGGTCGCTGATGACGTAGCAGCCGGAAACAGATATGTTTTTTGTGAGTCCTTCGCCTTGATGAGGTTGCGTGCGAACTTCACCGACATAGCGCACTCGACACGTGACAGCCACACGTTCGGCATAACGGTTATCCAAAGGTACGTAGGATTTTCGGCCGCTCATCGTCGTTTCACCATCCTATCCTCGTCTAAAATATTTTCCCAACCAATTCGGCAATGTCGTTTGGCCAGGAGAAGCGACCAGATGCGATCTATGAAGAAATAGAATATTGCTGCAGACGGGGAGAGAAACCACCGTACGATGAAGACGAACTACTGTCGTATCTTAGCCCAGGCTTTTTGGTATTCTTCGAAGGAATCGACCTCCATCCACCCTTTAAAAATCGGTACGGCTTGGATGCGATGACCCTGGTCGATCAGTTCTTGCAGCATATCGGTGAAAGAAGCTTTGGTAAGGCTTGCCGACTCGTGGAACGGAGATGACGGACGCTGTTTCTGGACCGCATGATAGGACTCGCGAAGGGCGTGGGCGCCCTTTTCTGAGAACATGGCCATACCGATGAATTCACCATGCGCCAGGTCGCGCGGAAGTTGCTGGCCGATCCTCAGGACCTGATGCTCGCCTTCCGGCATCACAAATCTGGATAAATAGCTTTTGCCGGGTGAATCGGCCAGGGCGACAAGATCCGGATTGAGATGGGTCGGCTGGATATTCCGTTGTTCCTGATCAAACCAGGCCAGGTCGACCACGAGTGCAATGTCGGCGGGACTCTTGAGCAATTTTTCAAGGATCGCGGTATCAAAGATGATATCGCCGTACAGGACGATGGTCCGCCCGCGCAACTCATTTTCGGCACAGAAGAGCGAAACGAGCTCGCCTGTTTCCTCGTAACGGTCGTTATCGTAGTAGCGGATATTGGGGAGCGAGATGGCTTCTTTTTTATACCCGCGAACCAAGGCGATTTCTTTGATGTCGCATTCGTTGAGGGCGCTGACCTGGCGATCGAGGATCGTCCGCCCTTTAATGTCGAGCAAGCACTTCGGCTTGTCTTCGATCAACGGCAGGAGCTGTTTCTCGAATCCGGCGGCGGCGATAATCGCCGTGATTCGTTCGCTGCCCATCGGCAAGAACTGTTTCTCATCTTGCTCCATTTGCGGGACGCCGACAATGTCGTACACTTGAGGTAGCGTGACGATTCGGTCGTTGGCGGCTCCAGGACGCGTGTCTTTCTTGATGAGGTCCAACGTGTCCGTCATGGCTCGGATGGCGGCCCGTACCGGCTGGTTGGCATAGATGATGATTTTCGCCCCGGCTTCTTCCATTTCCGCCGCGGTGGTCTGATCGAAAATCGTGGGAACGACGACCAGCGGGACGCGCCCGGACCACAGTTTGTACACGGCCTTCAGCTCGTCGAACTTTTTCGATTTCGAATGGATCAGGATTGCGTCGGCTCCCGCCTCGGCATACGCTTCAGCCCGCTTCAGGGCTTCCTCCTGTCCCCAACCGGCGATGAGGGCCTCCGTCCTGGCGATAACCATGAACTCCGGGGAAGCTTGGGCGGATTTGGCCGCTCGGATCTTGCCGCAGTGTTCTTCAATGGGGATCAATTCGCGTCGAACGCCCGCGTAGAAACTGCAGCGTTTTGGGTAAACGTTGTCTTCTATACAAATGGCGGCCACGCCGGCCCGCTCACGGTCTGTGACGGTCCGCATGACGTTCAGCGCATTGCCGTATCCGGTGTCGCAGTCCGCAATCACCGGAATGCTCACGGCCTCGACGATATTTCGTTCGATGTCGAGCTGCTCGCTCGAAGTGATAAAGCTGGCGTCTGGAATGCATTTCAGCGAGGCGGAAATGGCGAAGCCGCTCGCCCAGACACCGTCGAAACCGGCGCGTTCGATGAGACGGGCGCTGAGTGCATCGTGCGCCCCGACTACTTTCAAGGCGCCAGGCTTTTTTAATGCGGCTCGGAGTTTTGCAGCGTTGGTCATCAGGGACAACATGATGCGAAAGCGTGTGGCTGTTGTCAATGGAAACTTTTGTCCGGTCTTGGAGCGAGGAGCAAACGCATTTCTCGAACTACTCCGCGGAATCGGTAATGTCGTCGTTGAACCGTGGGGCGAGTGTACGACTGTCGAGGAAAATATAGCCACGCTCCGTACCGGCCTGATAGGTCAGGTTGATTTCAGTGTCGGGTCCACGCCAGTTGTACTGCTGGGTGAGACCGCGCGCCATTTGTCCGGGAATGCGATCGAGCCGACCGAATCGACGTTCCAAGAAGCTCAACACCTGCCGATGGACGTGGTCTCCTTGATACCGAATGATGACGCGCGCGAATTGGTCGTCCACCGCGACATAGAGAACGCTGCTCGTTTCGATTCCCGCGAAAGACGACGGTTCTGTCTTGCGGAGATATTCGGCGATATGCGGACCCGCCTGCAGCGGTTCCAGATCAGGGCGCGTGGACAGGGAGGATCCCCAAGGAATATCGTGAAATCCCTTCGGGTCATTCGTCATAGGCACTGCCCATACTGAGCCGGCCAGAGCCACGATCAGCATGACGAACGGCCACGTATGGGATGCTGATCGGATGGGATCGCTCATCTCAGCCGGAGGTTCCCTCTGCGTACAGGCGTTAACGCTAACATGCGAGGGAAGCCAACTCAACCGCGGATCTTTCTTGAGAAGCTCGCAGAGCGTATCTTATAATGCGCCGGCTTTCTACGGTCTTGTATCAATATCCCAGGGGAAATCCCAATGATGGAAAGTGACGTGTTCGTGCAGTCTATGCAAGACATGGGGGTCAATTTTTTCACTGGCGTACCGGATTCGATCCTGGGCGGAATCATTGCGGAGCTCATGAACCGTCGGCTCTATACCCCCGCGGTTCGGGAGGATGAAGCGGTCGGTATGGCTGCGGGCGCGTATATGGC
>CAYXKP010000277.1:0-3106 GCA_964465695.1 uncultured Nitrospira sp. | reverse complement strand
ATTTATGAAGACCCCCATGTGCCGCAGCGGCGGCTGCACTTGGTCTACGGCGACCTGAACGACGCCAGCTCCTTGAATCGGATTCTCCGGACGGTCCAGCCGGATGAGATCTATAATCTCGGGGCGCAGAGCCACGTCCGGGTCAGCTTCGACATTCCGGAATATACGGGAGAAATCACCGGGTTAGGCACCATTCGGCTGCTCGAGGCCATTCGGGAATCGGGCCTCACGCCCAGGTTCTACCAGGCGTCGTCGAGTGAAATGTTCGGCAAAGTGCTGGAGGTGCCGCAGAAGGAAACGACGCCCTTCTATCCGCGAAGCCCCTATGGCGCCGCCAAGGTCTATGCCTATTGGATGACGGTGAACTATCGGGAGGCGTACGGGCTGTTTGCTTGTAACGGCATCCTGTTCAACCATGAATCGCCGCGACGGGGGGAGACGTTTGTCACGCGGAAAATCACGAAAGCGGCCGCGCGCATCAAGCTGGGGATACAACACGAGCTGTATTTGGGCAATCTGGAGGCCAAGCGCGACTGGGGGTACGCCGGCGACTATGTCGAGGCCATGTGGAGGATGCTCCAGGCGCCGCAGGCCGATGACTATGTCATTGCCACGGGTGAGACCCACACGGTCAAAGAGATGTTGGAACTGGCATTTGGTCGGCTGCACTTGGACTGGAAGCAATACGTGAAGATCGATGCCAAGTATTACCGTCCGACCGAGGTCGATCTCCTGATCGGGGACGCCGGCAAGGCCCAGCAGCACCTCGGTTGGCAACCCAAGGTGCGCTTCGAAGAGCTGGTGGCTATGATGGTCGATGCGGATCTGGCTGCGGAACAAGAAAAGTTGGAGGGCACGAGAAGGCGGAACTAGCGGAAGAATTATGAAGAAGTCTTCATAAAGTCATCATCGGCCATTCATTTTGGATCGGTATACTCCAGAGTGAAAGGGAGGTGACAATCCATGATGACGTTATTCTTTGCGCTGCTCGCGCTGACCGGTATCTTTGGAGCAATGTACAAGGCCGTGTACATCGACCGTGACTAATGTTCCAACAGGACAAAGGACACCTCTTCGATGACACAACCGATGTGCGCCGTGTATGGCCGCCGCTTCGCGTGGTCGGCCACACGGCGCGTGTTCTATGTTGCGTGAGTGATGCGATAACGCACTAGGGGTCCGGCATGTTGATCGAATCCTGCGCCCGACCTACTTTCGTTCTTTGATCGCCCGCTCCACTTCCCGGCCCGCTTCCCGAGCCTTGATCGATTCTCGGCGATCATGTTGCTTCTTCCCTTTGGCTAACCCCAGTTCGACCTTGGCTTGGCCTCGATCAGAGAAATAGATTCGAAGCGGGATCAGCGTGAGACCCTTCTGCTGCGTTTTCCCGAGAAGCTTGTTGATCTCCTTTCGATGCAGGAGCAACTTGCGGGTCCTGATCGGATCATGGTTCATGATGTTTCCGTGACTATAGGGACTGATGTGGCAGTGATGGAGAAAGATCTCGCCGTCTTTGACCCCTGCATAACTGTCCTGCAAATTCACCCGCCGGTCCCGAAGTGATTTCACCTCGGTGCCCTTGAGCACGATCCCGGCTTCGAACTTTTCTTCGATAAAGTAATCGTGGTAGGCCTTCCGATTGGTGGCCACGACCCTTCGTTGATCGTCCGTCTCCTTTGCCATATCGATACCGACGCCTTGATCTCTTTCTCCGCTACCGCCTATGATGCCGCATGACCCGCCCCGGTAGACCCGATTCCCTCAGCAGCATCCTTTCCGGTCTTTCCAAGCGGCTCGGTCTTGAATCGAGACTGCTGGAATTCCGTTTACAGCGTCGCTGGCGCGACATCGTGGGGGAGCCCATGGCTTCCCATACGTGGCCGGCTCAAATTCGCTTCAAAAAACTGTACCTGGTCGTCAGGAATTCCGTCTGGGTGCAACAACTGACGTTCCTCAAACCGGCGCTCTTGACGAAGCTGCAGCAGGAGTCAGGAGCGGAGTCCGTCACGGACATCGCGTTTCGCGTCGGCGAAATTCCCGGTGAATCGGAGGTTTCTCCCGCAAGTCCGGCCGCCGACACGACGTCGGCTCAGTCGGAACAATCTTTCACCGAGCTGGTATCGCATACCGCCGTCATTCAAGATCCGGCGCTCCGTGAGCACTTTAGAAAGGTGATATTGGCCTACCTTGTCCAGTCTCCGCCTCGACCGGCAAAGGATCGGTCACAAGCCCCTTGAAGAGAATCCGGGTGCTGCCGGTAATCTGTCCATTCTGGGAGATGGAGCCTATGCCTCCCTCTTCATTCTGACCCTGCAATCGGTAATATCCACGCATGGCTCGTTCATAGTCTTTCATAACCGCCGCGTCTCCTGCCATGTACTTCTCCAGTACTTCTTGGTCTGTCCATCCGTGGTCGTCGAACACGAAAATCATGATCTGTGCGTAGGGACCACCGGGATCGCCCGGAGTGGTGGGATAGATCTTCATGCGGGCGAAATCGTGCGTTTGGTGGCCGACCTTTCGAAAACGCTTCACCAGTGATGTAATCTCTTCATCGGTTGTTCCGCGGGGAACGTCGGTCGTGACGATAGGGCCTGATTGGGCGCCAACCGTATAGGGAGGAATCGATCGATCGGGCCGGCTGAGATACATACCTCCCCAGATCAAAGCGAAAGACCCTATAAAGACACCCAGGGCGATTTTAACGACAATATCGACCGGCTTCTTGATCTTGGGACCGGCGGGAGGCATGGGGGAGGATACCTGCTCGTGCATTGAACCACTGCGCGGCCCGGTCAGGTTAGGCCTCGGGTGTGTCCTCTGGAGCCGCGTCCTCCCGTTCGACGGCTTCGGCGAGTCTCGCGACGCCGACGACTCGATCCCCTTCGCCGTCGAGATCGAGAATGCGGACTCCTTGGGTATTCCGGCCGATTTCCCGGATGTCGTCCACCTTGCAGCGAAGCACTTTGCCCTGCGCCGCGATCAGCATGATTTCGTCGCCGTCCCGCACTTGCAGGAACCCCACGGCCAACCCGTTTCGCTCCGTCGTCTTGACGCTGATAATCCCCTTGCCGCCGCGGCCCTGAATGCGATATTCGCCTACGGG
>CAYXKP010000276.1:0-3132 GCA_964465695.1 uncultured Nitrospira sp. | reverse complement strand
GCGCTGGCTCGATGGGCCCTCCTTCCGCTAAGACCGGAGGCGATGCGCTCGCTCCTTCAGACATGAAGCCCGAGGGCGAGAAGTTGGAGAAGGAAGAAAAGAAGAAGAAACTCAAGAAGATGGATAAGGGGATGTACAAGTCCAACCTCATCTCCATCCTCGACAAGCTCCAGATTCTATATCCCAATTGCTCCCGCTCTGAGATCTGGGAAGCTGTGAAGGATCGTCTCGAGACTAAGTTCGACATGGAGAAAGCCGTCCGCATCAACATCGGCAAGAAGGACCCTAAGGAACGCGAGCATCAATTGTTTGAACAAGCCCGTCAACGCGGTGACTACGAGGAAAATAAAGATAAGTCACGGGGTGAGTTGGCGCAGATTGCCCGTGAGTCTGGAGTTGAGGGTCGGGAGAAGGCTAAGATCCGCGCCCAACACGATGCCGCCATCCAGGCTGGCGAGGATCGCGACCACGTGCGTCCGAACGTCAAGGGCTGAAAGAAAAGTTAAAAATACAGTTTCGGTATAATTGAGCTATAACGTTTTAGGAGAACTTAACCATGGCATTGACCGCAGAACAAAGAAAAGTCTTGAGAATCGCGCTCGGCTCGAAGGGCGACAACGGCGTTGCCGACGATATCGCTGATCAGATCGACGCCGCTGGCGAAGTTGGCGTAGCAGTCGCTGACGTCGTCGAAGCTGACGCTGACGCTACGTACGGTGCAGAAGAACAAGCGCTCATCAACGAGCTCAAGGCTCAGGTTAACGCCCTGCTCGCCTCTCTTCGCGACGCAGGCAAGATCGCAGAATAAGGAGTTTCACGATGAGCACCCCGAAGAACGAAGACCTCGCTAAATCAATCGACACCTTGCTCGACGAAGTTTTCAGCGAACCAGCAGAACAGGTCGAGAAATCGATCGACATCGCTGGCGACGCTAAGACGACCGCCGACGCCGCTCTCTCGGGTGTTCCATCGTCCCAGAAAGACGAAGCTCGTGGAGCTGGTCGCCCTAAACAAATCTCTGACGTGCCTCAGACCGACATGGACGGTCGTCGCGAGTCCGAGTACGACGGCGCCATCGCTGACGCGAAGAAAGAAGACGAACCCGAAGAGACCGACCAATCTCCGTCCATTGACCAGACTTCTGGCAAGGGCCGAATGGGTGGAAAGCCGGCAGCTCCGAAAGTGGCTCCGTTCAAGAAGTCCATCGAGGTCACGGACGAAGAGCTGAAGGAATTCGAAGAGTTCAAGAAAGCTAAGTCTGCAGAAGCTGAGAAGGCCGCTAAAGCCGAAGAGCTCCGCAAGTCTGAGGAACTCAAGAAGTCCCAGGAAGAACTCATCAAGAGTGCTGTCCGCGAAGCTACTTCCCAACTCGCTCGCGAGAACGCAGAGCTACGTAAGTCTTTTACTGAGACCCAAGCTCTCATCAAGGCAATGGCTGAACAACCTGTTCGGGCTAAGTCGATCACCGGTATCGAAGTTCTCGAGAAGAGCATTGCTCCTGAGGACAAAGGTCCTCAAGCGTTCACCCGTGAAGAAGTCCTCGACGCTGCCTTCGAACTCGCCAAGTCCGGCAAGATCCCAAGCGAAGTTGTCTCTGAGATCGAGATGACGAAGCGTACGTCGAACGCGGACGCTCGCATGAAGATCGAGAAGTACCTCGAAGGAAAAAATTAAGTTCGAGTTATAATGAAGATAAGTTACTAACAATTCGACTATCACAATCATCCGATAACAAAGCAAACCCCAAAGGAGACATTTTAAAATGTCTATTGAAACCCAAGTCGCAAATGACGGATCGATGACTGGATTCGGTTCTCACAATGCGCAGCAAATTGAAGCCCTTCAGAAGGCGCTCTCGATTTCTCAAAACTACGGCACGACCGCTCCTGGCTCACTCGCTGGTGGCTCCGCGCTCGCAGTTGAGGACCTCGACCGCACTCTGAAGCTCGTGACCCACGGGCTCGAACACTTGAAGTTGTGGAAAGACATCATCAAGGAGAAGGTCCCGCAAACCGTTCACGAGTACAACGTTCAAAACTCCTACGGTCAAGAAGTTTCCCCGTTCTTCGCAATGGGCGGAACTCCGCAGTCCACGGACGCTAGCTACGACCGTGAAGTGATCCAAGTGAAGTACCTCGGTACCCAAGGCCAAGTTCAACACAACTTGACCCTGATCCAAGCTGCTCACGGACCAGTGATCGCTCGGGAAGTCAAGAACAAGACGATCGAACTCCTCGCTCGCAACGAGCGCGCGATGTTCGACGCAGACTCCAGCATCAATACTCTCGAGTATGATGGGATTCTGAAACAGATTCGCACGAAGGAAGCTGCATCGGCTTATAAGTCGACGGCTTTCGCGGGTTACGAGTCGGCAGGCGCCGACGAGAGCGTGATCCTCGACATCCGTGGTGAGTTTGATGACGTGGTCGCCGAGAAAATGGCGCTCAAGAACGTCAACAACTTCGGTATGGCGATGGACTGCTACCTCGGTACGGACGTCCACTCGAAGTTCTCGCGTGAGTTCTACAACAAGCAGCGCACGCTGCCTGGTGAGACCCTCACTTCGGGTAACCGTGTGAAAGAGCACACTGGAACGATCGACTATCGTTTCAAGCCTTCGCTCTTCAACCGCCCTCGTAAGGCTCCACTCGCTTCGGCTGTCTCTTCGGGCTCGGCTCCTACGCTCGCGAACTTAGCTTCGCCTGCTGACGCAGCTTCCGAGTTCGCAACGGCTGACGCTGGTACCTACGGGTACAAAGTGTCTCTCGTCTACGCAGACGGTGAGACTCTCCCTTCGTCTGAGATCTCCGGCGCAGTTGCTGCCGGCGATAAGGTGACGATCGAGATCACGTACACGGGTTCTCCTCTGTACGCGAACGTCTTCCGCTCGCCTAAAGACGGTGCAGGCGCTGGTTGGGAATTCATCGGCCGTATCGCTCTCGGAGCTTCTGGTTCCGCGATGAACGTTGACTTCAACTCGCAGCTCCCTGGCTCTGCACGGGCATTCTTGCTCATGCATGACAGCGACGCTCTGTGTTGGAAACAACTCGGATCGATGATCAAGTACGACCTCGCTGTGACGGACACCTCGTACAAGTGGTTGCAGCTTATGTATGGAACGCCACTTGTGAG
>CAYXKP010000275.1:0-3142 GCA_964465695.1 uncultured Nitrospira sp. | reverse complement strand
CAAGTCAACGTCAGCTACGCTGTTCAAGGACATCGTTGGAGCGTCGGCAGTCGAAGAGATCGCCATTGCAGGTCACTTGAAGGAAGCTTGCGCCAAGGTCTTCAACGTCGATTACAACAAGTTCATCGATCCCAAGCTGAAGGAAGTAGAGTTGGAGGACTACATCGTCCTCGATAAGTCAAACGTCAGGGACTTGCTCGAAGCGTTCATGGTCGAAGACTATAAGTTCGACGCTCATGTCCGTCCGCACCTCGGCAAGATCCTGCGCACGCCGCGAGCTCTCCTGCAGTACATCGGGACCTAGGTCCTGCACCCGCTTGACCTGCTCATCCACGTCAAGGTCGCAGTCAAGAAGCGCGATCCATCCAAGTACACGCTGATCACTGACCTCCGCTTCGTGGCGGAGTTCAACTACTTCGCTCAAAACTACTCAGGTGATTTTTTACCGGTGTACGTGAAGAACCAACCGGCAGAAGTCGCAGCGAGTGTCGACGCGCACCCGTCGGAGCGTCAGTTTGAGCAGTTTAAGGCTAAGTGCCGACTCTTAGAGAACGAGGGCACCCTCGACGCGTTGAGCCAAAAATTACGTTCGCTCGTAGCGGAACTTGGAGCGTCCCGTTGAAGATCACCCTCAGAGGCACCGCGAAGATCATCTGGATTGCCGCAGTAGCGTTCTTCGTGACGCAGGCCGTCTCGTACATTTTCGATGTCGTTGGGACGAACAAGCGTCTCCACACGGAGCTCGTAGGCCAGAGAGAGAAGTACGAGCAGCTGTCGGAGCACGCAGCCAAGCTAGAGGTTCAGTACGTCGACGAGAAGAAACTGCGCGAGAAGCTTGAGAAGGATTTCGCGTCTGAGAAGGACGCCTTGCAGGGACGGATAAAACTGCTCTCGAACGCTACCTTCTTGATCCGTGAACGCGCGCGTCAGAGCGGCACCTCTGACCTAACCTACCAGGGCGACAGGCTCAAGTACGTGGTCAACGAAGTCAGGTTCAACGACGGACCGCCTGTTGGTTACGTCCTCATCTTCGACGACGGCCGAGTGGTCTCAAAGATCTATAACCACGCGATCGACGTCAAGACCGCGGTTGCGCGGGACGAGTCGACCGGACGCTACGACGTTGTGTCGAAGGCGGACTTCATCTTGAAGTCGCCGTCGATTAACTTAAACGGAGAGAAGGTCTGGTTCAATAAACCGTACCCGCTCAAGATCACTGGTGGAACCGCGGTAGTCGATCCTACGGAACGAAACTTGTTGGCCCCCAGAATCCAGTGGTGGGCTCCGCACTTAAACGGTGGCGTGAGTTTTGTCGCTGGAGCTTCCGGAGCTGAGATCAGGCCGTCCGTTGACTTTAGTTTAGCTGGATACGGCCCCACCAAGAACGACCTTGACTGGAAGTTCGTCCATCTAGGACTCGACGTCACCTCTAGTCTCGACGACGCGGGTTTCCACGTGGCTCCTTTCAGCTATCGATTCTGGCCTAACTTCTTGACCAACACTTACTTGGGACCGGCTGTCGGCTGGACTCGCGTAGGACCAAATCTCCAGTTGAATTTGAATCTTACTTTCTGACACTGAGTTGATATCATCCATCTGATGGTTAGATTCACGATCCAAGAAATCGAAGAACAAGTTGAACACGGCATCGAGGAGATCGCGGTAACTGCGAAGTCCCTCGCCGACGCAGCTCCTAGAGCGGCGCGCTTTCTAGCTCGAGTGGCTCTTCTCACGGACTTCCTGCGGTCCCTGGAAGAAGATCTGCCTAAACACCAGACGCTCGTCAACACTCAGTACTTCACCGCCATCAATCAGGCTTCTGGCAAAAACGTCACCGAGAAGAAACTTGAAGCTGAGGCGAACCCAGTATACTGCGCGGCGGTTGAGGCGAAAGCCGCGATCGACGCCCAGCGCGACTGGGTCAAGGGATACATCAAGATCTTCGATAACGCACACGTCATGTACCGTCAATACTCAAACGCGAGGGGATAATGGGAAAATACGATTTCAGTAAGACGATCAGCAAGATTCAAAACTCGCTCAAGGGCGACGAACGTCGGGCCGGTCAGTTTGGCCTAGGCTCGAACCTAGAGTCGGTGTCCCTTAATCCAGAAGACTACGTCGTTCTACCGCCATGGTGGCGCGAGAGTTTTGGCATCCTCGGACTCCGCTTCGGGCACTTCGTCCAGATCGCGGGTGAGCCTGATTCCGGCAAGACCTCGATCTCCCTCCTCGCGATCAAGTGCGCGCAGGAACAAGGACACGCGGTCGTCTACGTCGAGACCGAGGGCAAGACCTCCGAGGAAGATCTCGTCGCAGCTGGAATCGACACGGCGTCGTTGATCACGATCAGATCCAAGATCGTGGAAGAAGCGTTCGACAACGCGAACCTAGCAATCGACGCGATCATGAGTGACTACCCAGACTCCAAGATCTTGTTCGTCTTCGACTCATACGGCAACACCGTTTCGATGCGTGACTCGGAGCTAAAGTTGACGGAAAACGCAGCGATGGTAGGCGGCGCCGCTAAGACCAACCGTCTAGGTATCGGAGCCATCGCCGCCAAGCAGATCAACCACCCGATCGCGTGTCTGATCGTGAACTACACGTACGACAACATGGGCTCGCCCGGCAAGACTAACGCTGGCGGTAAGGCGCTCAACTTCCACTGCATGCTGACGATTCAATCCTCGCGTAAGGCTTGGTACGAGCGGACAGTACAAGGTGAAAAGGTTCGCGCTGGAGCCGACGTGCTCTGGAAGACTTACAAGAACCACTACGCTAAGTCCCTCAAAGACCAAGAAGGCAAGCAAGTTCTTCTTCCAAAAGAGGTCACTCTCCGTATCACGGCAGACGGCTTCCAGAAACTCAGCTAGCCGGAGGCTAAGTGCGGTTAGACCAGTTCACGTGGGTAGGTGACCCACACGCAACCCCAAAGACTATGGACCGGATTCGACTTCTCACTGAGATCGTTGAGTCCCTCGGTAACGCAGTCGTGTGGGGCGGTGACATGTTGGACACCAAGGAGCTGATTCGCGGCAAGTGTCTGAACGCGCTCATCGAGTATTTCAAGGCCTCAAAACTGACCCACTATATCCTGGTGGGAAACCACGACTGGTTCAACCTCGACTGTACGGACCAC
>CAYXKP010000274.1:0-3149 GCA_964465695.1 uncultured Nitrospira sp. | reverse complement strand
CCACAGGAGGGGGCCATGACATGAAAACGGCACACGGAAGCACAGATCATGGCCGTGCTCAAGGACGCCCAGGCGGGCACCGGAGTCCAGGAGCTCTGTCGCAAACACGGCATCTCGGACGCCACCTTTTATAAGTGGCGGGCGAAGTATGCCGGGCTGGAAGTGAGTGATGTGAAGAAGCTCCGCCAGCTGGAAGACGAAAACCGACGGCTGAAACAGATGGTGGCGGAGCAAGCGCTCGACATCCAAGCGCTGAAAGCGATCAACGCAAAAACTGGTAGGGCCCAAGGCGAAGCGAGCGGCGGCTCAGTGGAGCACCGAGCGCGCTGGGCTCAGTCAACGCCGGGTGTGCCGGCTCTTAGCCCTTGATCGCCAGACGCTCCGGTATCGGAGTCGTCGCCACGAGGATGAGGCGTTGCGCGCCCGGACCCGCGAGATTGCCGAGACCAAGCGGCGGTATGGCTGCCGCCGGATCGATATCTGCTTACGGCGCGCGGGCAGGCGCTGTCAGACGGAACGGTACTCGTAGTCGGGGGCTGGGGATACCGGGGTTCTTAATTCAGAGGAGCTCTATCACCCTGCGACCGGACAATAGAGTCCCACCGGCAGTCTCGGTGCTGCCCGTATTGGGCTATACCGCGACACTGTTAGCCAATGAAACGGTGTTCGTGGGTGGGAGGGATATCGGTAGGTTGCTATTTGCGTCTTCTGAAGAGATAGCGGTTTCAAATAGGCCAAGCAGTCTTAGTTTGGGATTCCAATTCTTCATCCTATATACTTGGGTAAAAAGTTTTACTAAGTGACTTCAACGGGATTTTACAATCATGTCATTGACACCGAAGAAGTTTTACCTACGTGTTAATCAAATTTCGATTCTGGGAGGACCTACTATTTCTCAGTTTGGATGATTTGTAGACTGCTCCAAGACACTTCATATCAATCAATAGGCTCTTCCATACAGTTATTCACCCCAGACAGACTTTATCCTCATCGAATCTGATATTGAGCACCCACTATTGGCCAAACTTATACATCCATATCAAGGGGTTACTCCATGCAGAGATTAGAATACTCGAAACTGCGTGGCAATGGCACGATATTTGCTTTTTCGAGCTTTGCTTTCTTGATTAGCGGATTCTCTAGTAGAGATTAATTTCTGATTCCAAGGAGAAATGAATGCTTATTGCATTTAAATCGCTAGTAATCGCAATCGTTATCGTGCTCTGGAGCTGTCTTCTAGAAGCTCAGGCCGCTACCATCAACGCCTCAAGTTGTTCAGCAGCGAACATTCAGACCGCCATCAATGCTGCATCGGACGGTGACACAGTGGTAGTTCCACCAGGAAACTGCACGTGGAGTAGTAGCGTCACAATACCGAACACCAAAGGCGTGACTCTGCAAGGGGCCGGCGAGGGGAATACCAATATCACTATGGGTGGCAATAAGCTGGTTCTCCAAACATCGTCAAGCCGAAAGCCTGTGCGGGTCACGGGGTTTTCGTTTATCAAGAGCAGCGGCACTAGTTGGGACATTCAAATCACTGGCACCGCTCCAAACTGGCGTATCGACCACAATACGTTCAATGCAGGGAATATTTCTGGTGGGTATCAAGTGCGGGTGGGTCAGGACGATTGTAATGTTGATAGTTATACCTATGGGCTGATCGATCATAATGACTTTACGAACCGCAATTTCGTGACGAGTATTTTTATGGAGTGGAATCGCGGGTCCATAGATCCTATTGCCTGTGGCGATTGGGTCTGGAGCCAACCGGCGCAACGGGGAACTGCGCAGGCGTTGTATATTGAGGACAACACCTTTTCGGATGCGCCCGGCGCTGCGACATCGCAGGTAATCGATTGTCGTTGGGGGTGCAAGTATGTCTTACGTTTTAACACCATTAACAATCCGTGGATTTCAACTCACTCCGGGTGTACTAATGGCGGCCGTGACCCAATCTGGCAGGAAATTTATAACAATACGTTTACACAGCCAGGGACACCCTACGGAGGAAACGAAATTGAAATGCGGTCAACTTCTGGGGTGATTTTTGGGAATACTTCTTCTTCACCGATTCAATTTATTATAAGCCTTGATCATGAGCGGAGTTACCGAACAGATTGTGCCGGACCATACGGCGGTCGCGCCGACGGGACACGATCTTGGGATGGAAATACCAGCGGGCAAATGGCCTGGCGAGCCCTGGGGCAACCAGGATGGGGTCCTTTACAAGCGGGCAACATGAGTCAGTACACCTTTGCCGGTGTATTTGCATGGGGAAATCTGAACGGCGGAAGCCTTGTGAATCTGAACATAGCGAACAATAACGGCAATACCCCCATGCACGTCAAGTCGCGCCGCGAGTATTTCAACTCGACAGATATTTCAAGCGGCAGCTTAGCGGGGCGTCCTGGGACCTGTACAGCTGGTCCGGATGGTCGAAGCATATACCGCGCTACTGATCAAAACAGCTTCGGTGTCTCACTATATGTCTGTTCTGCTCCAAATGTCTGGACCCTACATTATCAGCCCTATACTTATCCGCACCCCCTGCAAGCAGGAGGAGGTGGAGGGAGTATGCTTCCACCAGGTCCTCCTACGAATGTTAGGGTTCAGTAAGAATAGCGACAACTCGCCAAGAAATGAAGAAGTGCCTCACAATCCTACGTCGCAACTGTGGCGATCGTACCGATAGTAAGTTGCTGTCACTATTGAAGACTCGGTTAAAAGTGAAGATCCACGGTCCCAAAGCCTCTTTTCTGCCGGTTCATGCTTACCGTAAGAGCCTGCCAGCTAAATCCGCTTCCCAGTTCATGTAGGAAAATCCCAAGGGTATAGGCTATACCAGGTATGACAAATTTGTACTATTTTCTGAAGCCTGTTGTTCCATGGGCCATCAGAATACAAGTACGACGACTGATTGCAAATCGTCTTCTGAGGAAATTCAGTGGTTCCTGGCCAATTTTACGGTCCGCAGCCCGACCGCCGGATGGTTGGCCGGGGTGGCCCAACGGAAAACAATTTGCCTTTGTCGTCACTCACGATGTGGAAGGCGCGGGAGGGTTGGCACGGTGCCGGAAGTTGGCGGAACTGGACAAGGCCTTCGGCATCCGGTCATCTTTCCATTTCGTCCCGGAGGGTGAGTATTG
>CAYXKP010000273.1:0-3154 GCA_964465695.1 uncultured Nitrospira sp. | reverse complement strand
GCGAGTCGTTGATCTGCTTGAAGCGGTCGAGGTCGAGGAACAGCAGCGCGAACGGCGCCTGGTGGCGCTGCGCCATCGCCAGCGAGAACTCGACCCGCTCGGTCAGCATCACGCGGTTCGGCAGCGCGGTCAGCGCGTCGGTGAAGGCCAGCTCCTCGATGCGCTTGTGCGCCGCCACCGTCTCGGTCAGGTCCTTGAAGAAGCCGACGTGGCGCACGCCGCCGCCGACCTCGCCGCCGGCCATGCGCACCAGCGACACCTGCCCAGGCAGCGTGCTGCCGTCGCCGCGGCGGTGCCACAGCTCGCCTTCCCACACGCCGGCGGCGGCCAGCCGCTCGGCCACCGGGTCGAACCAGGCGTCGCCATTCGGGTGGAACAGCAGCGCCGACACGCTCATGCCGAGCAGCTCGTCGCGCGGCAGCCCGGTGATGCGCTCGCAGCCGGCGTTGGCGGCGACGATGCGGTGCGCGCCGTCGGTGACGAAGATCGCGTCCAGGCTGGACTCGAACACCTGCGCCGCGAGCTGCAGCCGCGCCGCGCTGGCGAGCTCGTCGGTGATGTCGCGGAACGAGCAGACGCGGCCGATCGGCAGCCCGCGGCCGTACTGCGGCAGCATCACGCGCTCGAGCACGCGGCCCGAGCGCAGCCACAGCCGGTCGACGCTGCGGCCGGCACGCAGCGTCGGCTCGCCGTCGAGCTCGCGCAGCCGCGCGTCGTAGGCGTCGGCGTCCTGCACCTGCTCGCGCATCCAGGCGTGGATCGCCGCGTCGTCGCGCTGCGTCAGAAGCTCCGACGGCAGCGACCACAGCTCGGCGAACAGCCGGTTGCAGCCGCGGATCGCACCCTGCAGGTCGGTGACGAGGATGCCGTCGGCGGTCGATTCCAGCGTCGCGCGCAGCTCGGCGACGAGCTTCTCCAGCTCGTTCTCGGCGTCGCGCTGGGCACTCTGGTCGCGCAGGCCGACGACGTAGATCGCCTGGCCGGGCCGCATCCAGACGCGGCTGACGCGCCGCTCGACCGGCAGCAGCCGGCCGTCGGCGTGGCGGATGAAACTGTCGGAATGGATCTGCAGGCCGGCACCGGCGGCCACGCCGGCGGCGGCGTCCTCCCAGAGGAACTCGTCCTCGGGCGTGCTCGCCAGCTCGATCACCGGCCGGCCGACCAGCGCCTCGGGCGCGATGCCGAACAGCGCCCCGGCCGCCGCGTTGGCCGCGACGACGCGCAGCCCCAGCGGCTCGACCAGGCAGACGGCCTCGAGCAGGCTGTCGATCAGCGGCTGCCAGACCGGCGGGGGCGTCATGACGACCCCTCGGCCGAAGGGTACGTCGGCCGATCCCCCGGGGGGATGCGGGCCGGCTTGGGGCGGCCCGGCGCTCGACCCGCGCCGATCGGGCTGCGCTGCATCGACGTCATGCCGCCGCCTCCAGCGCCAACGGGTCGCGCGCGCGCTCGAAGAAGTAGCACACGCGGCTGCGCGGCGACAGGTAGTCGAGCGTGGCGCGCGGCAGGAACTGGGGCTTGAGGCTGCGGCGAATGCCGAGCGCCGGCTCGTGCTCCAGGTTGATCGGCAGCGCCTGCTCGCGCGGCACCTTGGGGTCGTGCACCAGCACGCAGGGCTTGAGCGGCCGCGCGGCGTTCACGGTCACGACCATGCCGTAGCGCTCGTCGCTGAGCTGCACCACCGAGCCCGGCGGGTAGACGCCCATCATCTTGACGAAGGCGCCGAACACCGCGGCGTCGTACTTGGCCTTCATCTGCCCGTACATCGCCGCCAGCGCCTCGTGCGGCGTCAGCGCCTGCGCGGCCTGGGCCGGGTTGCACAGGTTGTCGTAGCGGTTGACCAGCGCGACGATCTTGGCCGGCAGGCTCAGCTGCGGGCCCTGCAGCTTCTGCGGGAAGCCGCTGCCGTCGACATGCTCGTGGTGCTGCGCCAGCACCAACAGCGCGCCGGGCGACAGCATCATCCTGCGGCCGGTGGCGATGCCGTGCGCCACATGCTCCTGGTAGAACTGGCGCTCGTGCTGCGGCACCTGCGCGTGCGGGTCGATCCAGCGCACGCGCTCGGGCAGCTCGAGCTTGCCGATGTCGTGCAGCATCGCGCCGACGCCGAGGTCGAACATCGCCGGCTTGTCCAGCCCGAGCTGCTGCCCGAGCAGCAGCGCGATCACGGTGACGTTGACGGCGTGCATCGAGGCGCGGTCGCCGGCGCCTTCGGACAGCAGCCGGATCGCCATCTCCTGCGCGCCGAGCAGCTTGTCGAGCAGCGCATGGACCTGGCCCTCGCAGTGCTCGCGCGCGGCCTGAGGCTGGGCGGGCGCGAGCTCGAAGCTGCGTTTGAGGCCGCGGCCGGTCTCGCCGTACTGGCGCTCGGCGAGCGCGGCGCAGGCGAGCTCGGCCTCCAGCGCCTCGCGGCGGCGGCGGCGCTCGGCCGCCTCGGGGGTTTCGGCGGCGGGTTCGTCGGCGGGCGGCAGCGCCGCCGGCGCCGTCGGCAGCGGGCCGGACGCGGCGGCGCGCTGGGCCTCCAGCGCCTGCACCACCTCGGCGTCGCAGCGCGGCAGCAGGATGCGCACCTCCCTCAGACCCAGCCCGCGCAGCGTCTCGATCTGGCTCGCGGAGGCGATGCGGAAGCTGCTCAGCGGGAAGGGATGCGCCATCCAGCCCAGCTCCAGGTGGACGTGCATGCCGATCCGCAGATCCCGGGGGTCGATGGTGAGGCTTTCTTTCATGCGGGCTGGGGCCGGGGCAAGGTCCGGCCACCACGGGATTTCGGCCGCGCCGCACGAGGCTTGAGCCGGCCGGCCGGCCGGCGGCCCGCGCGCCGGGCTGGCGGTGCACGGCTTCGCGCACTAAGTTAGAAAAATCACGGACGCCCGTCGGGCGGCGTGCCCCAAGGAGGTGACGATGGACCGCCCTGCTGCCCTGCCGACCCGCCGGCTCGAACCCGGCATCTCGCTCGCCCAGGCGCGGCCCTGGCAGACCGCGCCGGTCGGCCTGGACTCGCCGGCGCTCGAGGTCATGACCGACCTGACGCAGGTCAAGGCCGCGACGACCCGGCCCGACCCCTCGCTTCGCCAGGCCGAGCACGCCATGATCTACCAGGGCGTGCGGATGCTCTTCGTCGTCAGCGACATGCCGGCCGTCGACGGCCTGCTCA
>CAYXKP010000272.1:0-3311 GCA_964465695.1 uncultured Nitrospira sp. | reverse complement strand
CGAGCGCCGCGGCGATCTCCTTGGCGTAAGCTACGAGTTTCATTGTATGGTCCTCAACTTGAATTATATCGCGGAGTCAGGCGGTTGCTTCGTGGAGTCAAGCTTCGAGTCGTACTTGCCGTCCCAGAACTTGGGGTTCGGGTTAGGCTGGGTCGACGGTACGAATACTCGCTTGCCGCTCTTGGGGGGATAGATTTGGAAGTGGCACCAGGTCCCGCCCGCGTAGTGGGTCCAGCACGGGTGCTCCATCCAGAGCCCGCACTCAGCGATGAAGGCTAGGTTCTTGAGACACCACTTCCAGAAGTCCCCGGCGTCGTTGTCGTCGATGTCGATCGCGGCTCCCTTGAAGTGCCAGCTGGTGGGAGAGCCAGATCCCTGCGCGACGCGGAGCCCGTCGTTCACCTTCATGGGCTTGCCGTACTTCGAGCGAACCTGGTTGATGCGGTCGAGGAGGGTGAGCAGGTTAAGCTGGACCTCGTCGGACAGATCGTTGAACTTAGCGCGACCCTTCAGGATCTCGTCGAGGGAGATCATCGTTCCCTCGCTGCCGCGCGGGACGCCACGAGATAAGAAAACGGGACCTTCGGCTCGAAGTTGTTCCATCCGCGAACTACGTCCGCAAGCTTGACTTCCGTTGGTTCCGGAGTCAAGTTCACGTACGGACGTACGCCACAGATCGAACAAACTTCGCCGGGCGCGGTCGTGCGGGACTTAACCCAAGAGTGACGGTGATCTGGTGTCACGCGACCCTCTTGCCCCAGAAGTAGTTGCCCATGGTGCTGCCGGTCGTTCCGGTGCTCCGTTTCGGGATCGCCACGTCTTCCACGAACGACGTGACCCACACCGTGTCGCCGCGGTTGAGCTGGATAGGTCCGCTCGCGCCGTTCTGCTGCGGGTTCTTGGTCGAGTTCGGATCGTCGATGTCGAAGTACTGCAGCATGACTGTTAGCGTTCCGTTCACGACGAGTCCCATCCAGTACGAGTCGTCGGTGGTCTCTAAGTCCGCTGATTGCGCCGCGAGAGCGGCACCGAACTCGTAGATCCCCGTCTCGGGGACGGTGTACTTGAAGGTAGAGGTACTGTACGCGGAGTGGGTGTCGAACGACTTGGTCTCGTAAGGCACGACGTTGGTTGCCGGCGCGTAGTCGGCGAAGTAAGCCGTGGAGGTGATCGAACTGACGGCGCGGAACATCGGCATCTGTCGGTCGACGCCCACGACCTGAGCGGCTTCCGAGATCAGGATGTCGAAGTACACGTTGGAGGTCAGCGCGGCGCCGGTCGAGGTCGAGAAGCCGGTGTTTGCAGCCGTGGTCGAAGCCGAGTTCGCCGGAGCCACGATTGTCGCGATCCCGGTCGTCGGGTCGTAGCTGGTAGCGTACCCCTGGAGAGTCGTCGAGTTGAACTGGCTCGGCGTGATGTCGATGTTGCCGGTCCTGCCCGCGGTCTCGTAGAAGCGCCACTGGATTGACTTGTTCCTACCGACGAAGATCTCGTACTTGGTGGGCTGGTTGTTTGCGTTGACCGTGCCCCAAGCCGTGTTGCGGTAGATGAGGATGCCGTCGGTCGTAGTCGGCGTCGTAGTTGGGTTGCCGTTGGTCTCGGTGAACGTGTTGGCCGAGGCGTTCCGGAGGTACGACCGATACTCGCCCAAGCGAGCTGGGGCAGTATCGGTCACGCGGGTCATGGTGCGGTGCGCCACGAACTGCGCCGTAGCTTCTGCCATCACGATGTTCGACGACCAGGCCACGATCGGGACTCGGTATGTGACGGTCAACGTGTCGCTCGCGCCCCAGGAAACTGGGACCGTGGCGGTGACAGCCGACTGAGCGCCAGACGTGGAGTCTTGGTAGATCACGGCGACAGAAGTCGTGTTGTTGTAGACGCACTGGATGTTCTTTGCTCCGATGCCAGAGTCAAAGGCGTTCGACGAGCCACCGAGCGGGAAGCCAGAGCCTGTGTTGGTGAGTTTGTTCGTGTCGATCACGAAGCCAGAAGGTAGGTTGAACGTGAGCGCTGCTGCGGTTGGAGCTCCCGCGAGCGACACCGTCGACTGCACCTCGAGGGTGTCACCGATGCGGCGCCACCGACCGGTGTAAGTTGAGTTGGTCACCCAGGATCCCGTCGGAGTGAAGGACACCCAGTCAGAGACCGCGGGTCCGACGATGTCACGCTTAGGTCCGACGCGCAGGTTGTTGAAGTGCACCTCGTACACCCCCGTGCTCGTGGTGCGGACGTGGAAGATCAGACGGTAGTTGAGTCTGGTGATGTCCGCGGTCGTCGCGAAGTTGCACCTGAAGTGGTCGATCGTGAGCGAGGGAGTATTGATCGTGTTGTCACCGATCGGGTTGATGAGGGTGCCAGAGTCTACGTCGTAGAGCCACACCCCGATGTCGCTCGCGGTCCAGTTAGCGTTGATGAGACGGTAGTCGAAGCTGACTTGGAGGACCTTGCCGGCGTCGGCTGGGTCGATGCGGAACGGAGTAGACCAGCCCTCGCCCTGGGCGTTGCCAGACAACTTTGATAGGACGATCGAGGACATCCCGCGGTTGAGCGTGGTCCTGGTGCCGTTGAACTGAGAGTTGGAAGCTGCAGCGACGACAGTCGGAGAGCCGCCGGTCCCGTTGACTGGCTCGGTGACGGCGCCGTCGTCGTAGGTCGAGAAGCCCCAGTACCGGTCGCCCATCGCGAGGTGCTCGAGGTAGTTGATGCCGCCGTCGACCTTGTGAGGTACGACGAGAGGCTTGAGCTGCACGTTGTCGAATCGGAGGACTGCGCCTGGGCTCGCGGCGGTGCCGGCGATGTGCATGCCGACGCGCTGCAGGATGTTTTGTCCAGTCACGTAGACTACGCCGCGGTAGCGACCTGAGTTTCCACCGGTCGAGCTCCCGGCGTCCATGTTGACGTTGGACGACATCCGGAGGGAGTTAGAGAAGTTGTCGTCGTAGATCCAGCCCTGGATGTCGTAGCCGGTGAGCGAGCCAGAGACGACTTCCCAGTCGAACGAGAATTCGAGGTAGCCGCCACCGAACATGTTCGGTACGCCGTTGGGGAGTTCTAGAGACCAGCCGTTACCTTGTCTAGAAGCACCGGTCGGGATGGTCACGAGGAACGATCCGACGCCGACTTCGTTGGCGTTGCCGGTCTCGCGCGCGATCGTGATGGTCGGGGAGCCGCCAGACATTACGGTCGGACTCGCGGACGCCGTGTTGAGGTACGCTGCCCATCCACCGAGAGAGGTCTCAGCAGTCGAGGCGTCTGGGTTCGTGGGCAAGAATCCGGTCGAGCCGTCGGACTCGTATATCAGGGCGTTG
>CAYXKP010000271.1:0-3337 GCA_964465695.1 uncultured Nitrospira sp. | reverse complement strand
AGCCCGCCCATGAAGGTGCCGCAGATGCCGAGGATGTGCAGGTGCATGGGCGGGATTCTAGGAGGCGCCCCGTGGCGGCCCGCCGGCTGCTAAGGTCGCGGCGCATGCAGGACCGCGCCGACTTCACCGCCTTCGGCTGGATCGCCAGCCACCCCTGGCTCTACCCGATGCTGGAGGCCTTCCACGTCGTCGGCATCGCGTTGCTGTTCGGCAGCCTGGTGCTGCTGGAGCTGCGGGTCTGGGGGCTGGGCGCCGCGCTGCCGGTGGCGCCGCTGGCGCAGCTCGCGCTGCCGCTCAGCGTGGCCGGCTTCGCGCTGGCGGCGCTGACCGGCCTGACCATGTTCGTCAGCCAGCCCAGCGAGCTGCTCGCCAACCGCGTGTTCGTCGCGAAGATGGGGCTGCTGATGCTCGCCGGCCTGAACGCCGGCGCCTTCCATGCGCGCGAGGGGCTGAGGCTGCTGGATCGCACGGCGCGGCTGCAGACCTTGGCCTCGCTGGGGCTTTGGCTGGCCGTCATCATCTGTGGCCGCTGGATCGCTTACGCCTGAACAGGGAGCCTTCGATGTTGCGTCGTCATCTGCTGATCGCCGCCGGCGCGCTGCCGCTGGCCGCCCACGCCCACCACGGCTGGAGCCGCTTCGACCAGGGCCGGCCGCTCTACCTGGCCGGCATCGCCCGCAGGGTCGCGTGGCGCAACCCGCATGTGGAATTCGATCTCGAACGCGCACCCGGCCTGAGCCTGCCGGCGGACCTGGCGAAGCGCCCGCTGCCGGCCCAGTCGGCCGCGGTCGACGGTGCCCGGCTGCTCGCCGAGGCTCGGCTGCCGCAGCGCGCCGACAAGGTCTGGCACATCGAGTGCGCGCCGCTGACGCGCATGCTGGCCTGGCAGGTCGCCGAGATCCGCGACGGCGACGCGGTCGCGATGGTCGGCTTCACCTTCCCCGGCGAGCAGGGCGAGGCGGTGCTGCGCGTCGAGTACCTGTTCGTCGGCGCGTCGACCTACGGGCTGAGGTCCTCGCCGGCCTGAGCCGGCGAGGCGGGCGTTCGGCCGGCCTGAACCGCCTCAGGCGGTGCGGAACACCGCCACCGCGTCGACCAGCGCCTTGGACTGGGCCTTCAGGCTCTCGGCGGCGGCGGCGCTTTCCTCGACCAGCGCGGCGTTCTGCTGCGTGGCCTGGTCCATCTGCGTGACCGCCTCGCCGATCTGCTTGACGCCCGAGGACTGTTCGACGCTGGCGTTGCTGATCTCGCCGACGATGTCGCTGACGCGGCGGATCGACGCGACCACCTCGTCCATCGTCGTGCCGGCCTGGTCGACCAGCGCGGTGCCTTGGGCGACGCGCTCGACGCTGGCCGAGATCAGCGTCTTGATCTCCTTGGCCGCGCCGGCCGAGCGCTGCGCCAGGCTGCGCACCTCGGAGGCCACCACCGCGAAGCCGCGGCCCTGCTCGCCGGCGCGGGCGGCCTCGACCGCGGCGTTGAGCGCCAGGATGTTGGTCTGGAAGGCGATGCCGTCGATCACGCCGATGATGTCGGCGATCTTCCGGCTGGAGTCGTTGATGCCCTTCATCGTGTCGACCACGCGGCCGACGACCTCGCCGCCCTGCACGGCCACCGTGGAGGCGCTGCGCGCGAGCTGATCGGCCTGGCGGGCGTTGTCGGCGTTGTGCGTGACGGTGCTGCCGAGCTGCTCCATCGAGGCCGCCGTCTGCTGCAGCGCGCTGGCCTGCTCCTCGGTCCGGCCCGACAGGTCGGCATTGCCCTGGGCGATCTGGCTCGAGGCGGTGGCCACGCTCTCGGCGTTGCCGCGCACCTGCGTCACGATGCCCGACAGGTTGGCCTGCATGCGGCCGAGCGAAGCGAGCAGCTGGCCGAGCTCGTCGCGCCCGGCCTGCGGAATGCGCGTGCTCAGGTCGCCGCCGGCGATGGCCTGGGCGGCCTGCTGGGCATCGCGCAGCGTGCGGGTGGTCGTGCGCGCGAGCGACCACGCGAAGGCCGCGTAGCCGCCGCCCAGCAGCAGGCACACCGCCAGGCTGGCGAGCATGGTGTGGCGGACCCCGGCGGCGCGCGCCGCGAGCGTGGTGTCGATCAGCTCGGTGCCGATCTGGTTGAGCTCGAACTGGCGCTGGATCGCCTGCGTCAAGGTCGCGAAGTACACGCCCGGATCCTGGGTCGGCTCGGCGGCCAGCACCAGCTCGGCCAGCACCATGTCGAAGGCGGTGTTCAGGTCGGCCTGGAGTTGCGCGAGCGGCTCCTTCAGCCGCGCGGCGAAGGCCGGGTCGGCCGCCATCGCCTTGTCGATCGCGACGCGCACACGGTCGTGGCTGTCGGTGGCGGTGGCCACCAGGGTGCCGATCTGGCGGCGGTCGTCGGTCGTCAGGCTCTTCTGCGCCAGCATGCGCGAGCCGATCGCGCGGAGCTGACCGAGGCGCTCGGTGAACTGCACGCCGTCGGCGGCGGTCGCGGTCATCGTGAAGTAGGTGTTCGGTTCGGGGTCGAGCGACCAGCCGAAGTGGTCGAGCGCATCGCTCAGCACCGCCATCTGCCCGGCGACGATCTCGGTGTGGCGGCGGAAGCTGTCGGCGCCGCTCGGCGTGCCGGCGGCCACCTCGGAGGCCAGTGCCTGCCAGGGCTGGGTCGCCTCGGCCCAGCGGGCCTGGAGCTTGCCGGTGCCTTCGGTCTCGGCGAGCCGGGCGCTCACCGCGGCGATCGCCGCGTCGGCCTCGGTGGCCTTGGCCGGGCGCGCCTCGCGCGCCTTCGGGTTGCCGGCCAGTGCGCCGGCCGACAGGCCGCGGTGCTCCTGCGTCAGCCGGATCGCCGCGTACAGGCTGCGCATCGCAGGCGTGGCCGAGGCTTCGAGCTGCACGAAGCTCAGGTCCTTGTCGGCGCCGCGCCAGTACAGCACGCTGGGCAGCACGACGGTCAGGGCGGCCAGCAGCCCCAGCAGGGCGAACTTGCGGCCGAAGTTCATGTGGGTCAGGAAGCTCATGGGATCCGGGCGGTTCGCGAAAGGGCGCGTGCGATGCACGCGAACGGTGCGCGCAGGGCCGCACGGGCCGCACACGACATCGGCCAGATTACGGCCGGGCGCGCCGGAACTTGAGCGGATAAGTGCCACGCCGAACCGCCAGTTCGGCGGTTCGCGCGGTTTGGCGGTGCCTCAGCCCGCCAGCGCGTCGCGCGCGGCGGCCAGCGTGGCTTCGAGGTCGGCCGGCGTGTGGGCGGCGCTGACGAAGCCGGCTTCGTACAGCGCCGGGGCGAGGTAGACGCCGCGCTCGAGCATCGCGTGGAAGAAGCGGTTGAAGCGCGCGCCGTCGGTCGCCATGACCTGCGGGTA
>CAYXKP010000270.1:0-3349 GCA_964465695.1 uncultured Nitrospira sp. | reverse complement strand
TGCCTAGGAGGAACACCACCGCCACGATCACCAGCGAGAGCCACAGTAAGGTATGCCCGAGCTGTTCGAGCCGGCGCTGGAGCGGCGTCTCCTCTTGCTCCGCCTGCGCCTCGCGGTGAATCATCGCCGCGATCTTTCCCAGCTCCGTCTTAGGCCCGGTGGCCGTCACCAACGCGCGGCCTTTCCCAGAAACCGCGATGGTGCTCATAAAGAGCATGTTGCGGCGGTCGCCTAATGGCACCTCGGTTTGAGAGATCGACTCGGCGGACTTGCTGACTGGTGTGGACTCCCCGGTCAGAGAGGCTTCTTGTGTCTGGAGGCTCGTCGCATAGATCAACCGGCTGTCGGCTGGAATGCGGTCTCCGGCTTCCACTTGGATCAGATCGCCGGGGACCAGTTGGCGCGCCGGGATCGACCGGGCGACTCCCTCGCGAATCACCCGCGCCGTTGCGACCGATAGTTTGCGGAGCGCTGCCAAGGACCGTTCGGCGCGGAACTCTTGGACGAACCCTAAGATGGCATTCAAGATCACAATCGCCACGATCGCGGCCGCGTCGATCCATTCTTGCAGCAAGCCGGACACGACCGCTGCTCCGATCAAGACCCAGACGATCAGACTCGAGAATTGCGCGAGAAGGATTTTGAGCGGAGAAGGGGGAGGAGCTTCGGGCAATTCATTCGGCCCCACCGTCGTGAGACGATGCTCCGCCTCACGTTCAGTCAATCCGTTATTGCGGTCGGAGCCTAGTTCACGTTCCAGTGATTCGACTGTGAGCGCGTGCCAGCCGTTGGATGTCATGTCGCCTCATGAGGGGTAAGCTGACCCCATTCGTTCGTGGAAGTTCTCAGCATCTCAAAATTCGGACCCTGACTCACCATAATCTCGTGCCTCCTATCGAATATCATTCTTCGTTACGGCGTAGAAAAATCCTCTACGATCCTGCACCGGAGCTGGAAACTGACGGGCGCACAATCTTGTCCTGTCGCACTCCCTTACCTATAATCAGCTGTCATGACAGTCCGGCTTGACTCCTCCTTGTGGAGAAGGTTCGGCGCCTCTGGCGTTGCCGCCATCTTCCTCTTCACTGGCTGTGTGAACTCGCCCACCATTTCCCGAACCGTGTACGAAGACCCGATCCTCCTTGTGCGATTGGACAGCTCTCCACCTCTGAAGGAGGCTGCCGGAGAACCCGATCAGCAGGTTGCCAAGTTCACTGCCGCGGATCTTACGAGCGTCCTCCAATCTATTATGATCCAGCGGGAGACGAGCTTTGTCAGCTACTGGATCCTGAGAAGCCTGCCGCAACCCGAACCGGCTTTCCCCCATGACGACGCTCAACTCCTTGCCCCTCATCTTCTGGCCGCATTGGTCAAAGCCCGACCCGATGAAACGGCGGTCTTTGTCCTGCGGCGAACCCGTGAGGATGGCATTCCCCTCGTCACGACAGGCGGTATGCTTATCCACGGCGATCAGCTCATGGTCTTACTCGCGAATGCCCGCAGACCGATCACTACGTCACGAAAACTTGAAACTTCCAAAGAGGTTCCTCTTCAGCCGATCGGAGAAATGGAGTTTCATTTCGTGCCTGGACCTTACCAGACAACCTTGGCCAGGAACGACCTCTCATCGACTCTCGTCAAGAGCTCTGTCCAAACTCTTTCTCTCGACTACAAAGCATGGCTCACTGAACCTAGCCCGGCTTCTTCTCCGCCCAAGGAACTTCCAACGGCGACGATCGAAGATAAACTACGCCGCTTGAAGATCTGGCGTGAACAGGGCCTGATCACCGACGACGAATATCAACACAAGCGCCAGAAGATCCTCGAACATTTTTAAACCGCGTCCCGCACCGTCCCCGCATGTGGAAGTGTATTGGCTCATCTCTTATCAACGGCCGTCGTCGTGCGAGCAATCTTGCTTAGGATCGAATGATTGTCCCCGAATTTACACAGCGCATCACAGTGCTCACAGAGGGCACCGAATGGAATGAAGGCCAAGGGAATATCGGCAAGATCTCCACGGAACGCCGGGCGCGCTAACTGCGCCATCACTTCTTTCTCGCGTTCATCTGGTGCCACGAGATAGACCTGGCAGGTGCAGCCGGGAATCGAGCGCACCAAATCCTCCAGCCGGAGAATGCCGGAGTAAATGGATGTGCTTTTCTCCACCTCAAAGGCGCTGACGAATTCCCCTGTCGGTTTCAACCAGATTACGTCGATCAAACTCACCGTTTCCATCACTTCGGGTGGCCAGCCCATCGGGGGCAATTCCGGCACTGTCAACAGTGCGAATGCCTGACCGTCATACGAGCGATGGCGGTCGTTGCGGGCCACGTATACCGCGTACTTCAGTGCGCGCCCCACTTTGATCAGCAAGTATTGAATCCGTGTGTGCTCGCTCTCTTCAGCCTGTTCCGATACGACGTCCGCATGCCGGGCGCGGGCGGCCTTCTCTGCCTTGACCTTTTCCGCCGCCAGGACCGCGTCGACATTACCGCCGACGAGTAACCGCCCAGAACCGACCTCAAAGAGCAGGCCTGCGAATGCGCCAAGGTCTTTGGAAAGACGATCACGCACCTCGGCGTTCGTGCGCACAATCACCTCGCGCATGGCCAGATAACTGTCCCAGGAGCCGAGTTGTTTCTTATCACCGAATAAGGCGTTGAAACCCTTGACCATCGCGGTGTTGAAAGGCGGGACCAGTGTAGGGTGCAGGAAATAGATGATATTCGCGACCGCCGGGCCAAGGCCTTTGATGTGTGCGGCAGCAAGCCGGCTCATCTGAACCAATACCTGCTCCTCACGCGTCGCTGTCAGACAAGTCTCAAGAAAGGCTGCAAACGTCCGCTTGTTGGCCTCATTTTCATAAATGTCGGGGATGCGGAGTTTGGGTTTCCAGAAAAATGCATGAGCGGCGCCCTGAAAGACTTGCTTCTGTTCAGTAATGGCCGTCAGCACAACTTCGAGCGGCGAGCCTTTGAAATCAGTCCCGAAAGTTCCAGCGGCAATACTCTCCACCGTATCGCGGACGCCGCGTTGAATGGCCCGGAACGCCTTCATACGGTCTTCGCTGCTCACGAACCACGTGTTGTACACGGATTCCGGATCAGACTTGTAGCGCTCGATGAGTTCGGCCAAGATCATCACATCCCTGTCCTCCTTCCAAGCCTTTGGGCGTGGGCTTGCTAATTGGAATCTCTTGGCCTATCTCTCTCTTTCCTCACTTCAGAACCACCATCGCCCAATGAACGGCGTTCCGAGGCGATTCGCCGCGCAGTTCATCACAAAACCTCGCGTCGGAGCTTTAGGTGCCGAAGCAACTGCGCATTGATGGCCACAATGATGGTGG
>CAYXKP010000269.1:0-3370 GCA_964465695.1 uncultured Nitrospira sp. | reverse complement strand
GGGGCCACGACGTGCCCGAACGCGTACTCGGGCCGGACTGCGCCGGCTACCTGGTGTGCGACGGCGCCAAGGCCTACGACGCCCTGGAGGACTACCTCAAATCGTGTCCGTCCGGCCAACCGCGTCCCCAGCGCCGATACTGGGTGGACGGCGAAGGTGGCGGGAAGTTCGAGCGCGGGTGGTCGAGGCAGCAGCACGGAGCAGGCGCAGCGGCGAGGGGCCGCTATGGATTCGCTGTGCCAGCCGCCGACGGCGCGGTCTGCCAGCGGTCCGGCAGCAGCGCTGACAGTTGCTCCGTCGGCGTCGTTGGCAGCCGCGTCAGCACATCCTTCAGGTACGACCAGGGCTCGACGCCCAGCCGCTGGCAGGTCGAGGTGAAACTGAACAGCACCGCCGCCGTGCGGCCGCCTTGGACCGAGCCGACGAACAGCCAGTTCTTACGGCCGATGGCGATGCGCTTCATCTCGCGCTCGGCGGCGTTGTTGTCGATCGCCAGGAAGCCGGCTTCCGTGTAACGCAGCAATGCCTGCCAATTGTTTAAGGCGTAGCCGATGGCTTCCCCCAGCGGACTCTTGGGCAGCACGTCGGCGCGCTGGGTTTGCAGCCAGGCGTGGAACTGGTTCAGGATCGGTACGGCGAGATCCTGGCGCATTTGCAGGCGCAGCGCGTCGTCCGCCTCCAAGTGCTTGGCCTGGCGCTCGATTTCGTACAGTTGTCCGTAGTAGGCCAGCGCCTGGTGGCTGCGTAGCGCGTCGCTGCCGCGCGCCTCGTGGAACTTGCGCCGCGCATGCGCGTTGCAGGCCACTTCGACGATGGCCGCGCCGCCGGTGCGCGGGTCCGGCAGGTAGAGCGCGTCGTAGCCGCTGAAGGCGTCGGCGTGCAGGTAGCCGCGATAGTTTTTCAGGAACTGCTGCGGTCCGTCGCGCTTCCGATTGGGCGTGAAGTCGAACACGTGGTAGGGATGGTCGGCATCGCCCAGGTAAGCCCACAACCGGCCGAGGTCCGTACCGCCTGGCGGCGGTCGGTCGTTCTTGATCGGCGTGTCGTCGGTGTGCAGCGCCCGCGACTGGAGCACGACCGAAACCATCAACGTATACAACGGCGTCAATGCGTCGGCGCAGGCCGCCAGCCAGTCGCACAGCGTCGAGCGCGGCAGGAAGTAGCCTTGCCGTTCGTAAATGCGCTCCAGCCGGTGCAACGGCAAGTGATCGACGTATTTGCTCACGATCAGATGGGCCAGCAGCCCGGCGCCGGGCAGGCCCTTGGCCAGAGGCGCCGGCGGCTTCACGCCCGCGACCACCACGGGCACCGGCGCTGCCGGGGGTGAGGACGTGGCGCTGGCTGCCGGCGTGGGCGTTGTTGCCGGGGTGGCGCGCTCGGGTGCTGGAGTAGGTTTGGCCATCGGCGCGGGCTCGGCGGTTGCGGACTGCCGGCCGGCGCAGCGCGGGCAGGCGTACTTGTGGATGACGTGCTCGGTAATATACAGCGACGCGGGTTGGTAATCGAGTTGTTCGCTCTGGTCCACGCCGATCTCGATCCGGACGTGGCCGCAGCCGGCACACAGCCGCTCCGCCTCGGTCAACGTGTAATGCTGCTGCGTGCGCCGCAGGTGCGCGGGCAGGCGCCGTCGGCCGTGTGGCCGGGCGCGGCGTGGGGGCGGCGGCGCGGCCGGGGTCTCGGTCACGGGCGGCGGTGCGGGGTCCTCATCTCCCGATGCGGCCACCTCGGCAAACAGCAGCGGCTGGTCGGGGCGGAACCGTTCACCGCGCGGACCATAGAGTCGATTCAGCAGTTGGGCCAACCGGTGTTGCAGGTGCTCGCGGTCGCGGCGCTCTTGCCGCAGCGTGGCCAGCAGTTCGAGGATGAAGTGCTTGAGGGTGGCGGGATTGTCGGGCAGTTGCGCCGCCGTCGGCAGCGGGCCGGAGCCAGTCGCGCGGGGGACAGGTGGAGGAGTGGCCGCGTCCATGTACCTCCGACGCCACCGGGCGCAAAAAAATTCCCGGAATCCTGGGAGTTCCGGGAAATAGTGACACCGGGTTGTCAGTACGGCTCAGACTGGTGTGGGCGGCGGCCGCCGATAGCGGCGCTGCCGCTGGACGCTCTCGACATCGATGCCATCCAGCAGCAGGTGCAGGTCGGCGGCGCGAATCTCCACACCGGCACCGCTGGCCGTGGGGAAGCGGAAGCTGCCCCATTCGAGCCGCTTGTAAACCAGGACAAAGCCATCCTCGTCCCAATACAGCAGCTTGACGCGGTCGGCCCGGCGATTGCGAAAGACGAACAGATGGCCGGAGAACGGATCGGCCTGGAGTTGCTGGCGGACGACCTCGGCCAGCGTATCGAACGATTTACGCAGATCGGTGGCGCGGGTGGCCAGCCAGATGCGCACCGACGGCGGCAAGTTCAGCACGGTCGGCCCTCCTCGAGCAGCGTGAGCAGGCGCTGCACGGTAGCGGCGTCAAAGCCCGGCCCGAGTCGCAGGACGCGGCCGCCGTCCAGGACCAACTCGACCGCGCCGCCGGGGCCGGGCTGCGGTTCCTTCGCCACGACCTGCACCGGCACAAAGGCAGGGGCCGGCGTGACGCGCTCGCCAAGCGTCCGCCGCCAGTGATAGAAACTGGGCTCGGCCAAACCGTGCTCGGCACAAAATGCGCGGACCGAGAGGCCGCTGTGGCGCCATTGCCGCACGACGCGCCGCCAGAAACGCTCTTTGGCGCCATCGCGCTGTTGGGGAGTGGACATGGTAGTTACCTCCTTTGCGGAGGATTACACCATGACCGTCAAGAACGCCCTTGGCCGGACGGAGACCGACAATGCCCAGACGGTCAGCAACGTGGCTCAGGTTTTTGAGGAAGCGCAGCACTTCCTGGCGAGCTGCGTCGGCACTCGACTGCTCGGTCACGAGCGCAGAGTCGCAGCGCTCCATCCAGCTCGTGATGGAGTAGCCGCGCCCCCAGAGCTTGCCGTTGCCGTTGAAGCCGATGTACTCCTTGCTCTCGTCGAGGTGGGGGCAGGCGACCAGGTGCTTGCGGTGCTTGCCAGGCACGCGCCGACTACGGATGATCTGCCCATGGTCGGCACGGTCGAGCTGCCGCGTCTTGTTGGCCCGCGTCGTCTCGCGCACCACGGCACGCACCAGGCGACGGTGCCGGACGCGCAGGCCCAGCCGGTCGCCGTAGAGCATCAGAAGCAGCGGCACCGCCACGATGGGCAAGTAGCGCAGACGCTGTTCGTCCTTGAGTTCCTCCTGTCCTTGCTTGAGCAGCGCTCGCTTCTCGGTCGTGTTGATGTCGTCGCGCTGCTCGACAAACGCGCGCATTTCCGCGAACTGCCCGGCCAGCTCGGGATGAAAATCGAACTGGTGCTCGAC
>CAYXKP010000268.1:2533-3453 GCA_964465695.1 uncultured Nitrospira sp. | reverse complement strand
GAAAATGTCCGGTCACCTTTTGATTCGTGCGTTGGTATGCGGTCTGTTCCTTCTAGTCTTGGCTCCATTGACGGCACTGGCCCAACATGGGCATGAATTGGCGGCTGACACGTGCGTGCTCCACGTCGGACCCTATAAGATGTATTTCGCCAGTTACCAACCCGACACATACTACGATCGGAAATTTTGCCAAGAACTACCGGGAACGGGGAACTCCGTCTTGGTGCTGGATTTCGTCGAGCAAGAGCTTCGCTCAATACCCGTAGAAGTGCGTGTCATTCGCGATACCGGCTCCGAGGATAATCTCGAAGCAGTGACCGTCACCCATTTCCCGGCCAAGGTCTACCCGACCGGCTCAATCGATGTAAAATACAACTTCGATACACCGGGAAAGTTCGTCGGTCTGGTGTCAATCGGCGATAAACACGAACATGTCTCGCGCTTTCCTTTTTCCGTCGGTGAAACAGGCGCGGTTTCACACTTGACGCATTACATCATGGTCATTGTGCCTGTTTTAGTGGGCATCGCGGTCGTCTTGTTCTTCTCCTTTCGTGATCGTCGCAAGCCCTCGCAAGTCCCCGTGTCTTAAGCGCGTCGAGGAAGCACCGGGCCGGACTGCGGGAATCGCCTGCTGTCCGCAAGAAAGGGCTCTGGAGGACACATGGTCGGCTTATCCAGCGTACACACATTCGCCCGATTTATCGTGATCGTATCGGTTGCCTTAGGAGCCTCTACCACTGCGGTTTGGGCGCATTCTATGCTGATCAAGGCGGAGCCTCCGCGCCGAGCCGTCCTCACGAAGTCCCCGACCCACGTGCGACTGTGGTTCAACGAGAAGATCGAGGGTGATTACGCCTCGCTCGTGGTCCTCGATGCCAAGAAGCAGCCGATCACCGATGTGAAACCGACCCTGGCCCCTG
>CAYXKP010000268.1:0-2523 GCA_964465695.1 uncultured Nitrospira sp. | reverse complement strand
GTCGATTATCCTACCGATTCCGGACCTCGCGCCCGGCAAGTATTCCGTCAAATTCCGTGTCCTCTCCGTCGACGGTCATGTGGTGGATTCAACCTTCGACTTCACCGTAAAGGGCGAAGCTCAAAGGAAATGATCGAGGCCGTCGCTGCGCTGTTCCGCTGCCTACAGTTAGCCTCCAACATGCTATTGATCGGTGGTTGTGTCTTTTTGGCAATCGCCGAGCAAAAAAGCGTCACATCCGGACAGATGTGGCCAACTCGCTTGAAGAATGCATTTCTCTGGCTGGCGCTCTTGCTGTTGGTGGGATTATTCGGCCTCTTGGCGACCACGACCGCTCAAGCGACCGGCGTCTCGGAAAATGCTTGGAATCCGCAAGCCTGGTTGGACTTTGTGCAAAAGACACGTATCGGTTTTATTTGGACCGTGCGTGCCGCCGGCGCTCTCGCGGTCCTTGCCATCGTGTTGTTTATTCGGACATCGCCTACGGCGCCATGGCCTTATGTTCTGTGCGCCTCCACCGCCGGGCTCACCTTGGCTCTGGGTGCGCTGGCCAGCCATTCGGCCGCCGAAGAGCAAGCCGTCATGGCCACCATGACCTATGCGCTCCATCTCATCGTAGCCAGCGTCTGGTTCGGGGGCCTCCCGGGCGTGATCCTGGTTTCCGGCACCACCACGACCGGATCAACCGAAGATCGATCCCGTGCCGGGGAAATGCTGAGCCGGTTTTCAGCCTTGGCTCTCCCTGCAATGATCATCATCGTCGTATCAGGCGTCATCGTCGCCAATCGTATGATCGATACGAACTATGCGGGCCTATTCGCGACTACTTACGGCTGGCTCCTCATCACCAAACTCACGTTGTTGGCCGTCATTCTGCTCATCGCCTCTCGGGCGAAATCCGTTTGGGTGCCGGCGCTGAGGCAGAGTTCGGAAATCGCCGCAGCCGGCGCGGAAAAGCTGCGGACGTGGGTGCGGATCGAATTCGTTCTCGCCCTCTTACTGGTGATTGTCGCCACGTTGCTGGCCAACGCCGTACCTGCCAAACATGACGTGATCGATCACTGGCCCTATCCGTTCCGCTTCTCGATCGACGCCACGTGGGGCGACTGGCTCGTGAGAGCGATCGTATTGACCGGCCTCGTGCTTCTCATCCTCGCCGGAGCGACGATCGTTCTCAGCCGCAAGAAGCGGTGGGCAACCTCCTGGCGAATCGCCGTTCCGGCAGTACTGGGAACGCTTGGACTTGGCGCGACGCTCTATCCTATTTCAGTGCAATCATACCCGGAAACGTACCGGAAGACCCCTGTCCCGTTCGACGCCATCTCGATTGCAAACGGCGTCGAATTATTTGCCGCGAATTGCGTTCCTTGTCATGGGCCGCAGGCAAAGGGAAACGGCGTGCTGGCCAAGACCCTGCCGAAACAGCCCGTCGATCTTCTGACGGAACCGCATACGGCGATGCACACGGCTGGTGACTTCTTCCATTGGCTGACTTACGGACGATTCAACGGAATTATGCCGGCCTTCGGTGACAAGTTTTCCGAAGAAGAACGTTGGGATCTCCTCAACTTTCTTCATGCGAATTCCCGGGGGTATCAGTCGAGAATCATCACCCCTCGTATTCTGCCCGAGCAACCGTTCTTGGCCACTCCAAATTTTTCCTACACAGCGCACGACGGCTCGAGCGGGACCTTGAAGGATTTCCGCGGGAAACAGGGGATCTTGCTGGTTTTCTTCTCCTGGCCGGAATCGCGGGGCCGGCTCGATCAACTCCGTACGGCTGCTTCCACGATCACCGGAATGAATACGGCCATCTTGGCGGTCCCCATGGCAGACTTACCTCCCGACGAGTTGCCCGGACTCGTACGAGACATGCCTTTCTCTGTCGTCACACAGGGCTGGCGTGAGATCTCCAGCAGCTATGCCCTATTCCGAAGGACACTCTCTATTCCCGACCTGTTCGGCGAAGGAACAAAGCCGAAACACATGGAATTTCTCATCGATCGCTTCGGTTATTTGCGAGCACGATGGATTCCTAATGGAGACGGACCGGGATGGACGGACCTGGCCTTGCTGACACAGCAGATCACGCAGCTTAATCAAGAGCGAGAAATCCTGCCGCCTCCAGGCGATCACGTTCATTAAAAGTGCTTTGGGGGGTGACCTCGATACTTCTTTTCAGATTCAGATCACCCTTTCGCGTCGTGAAACAGCCGCTTGACACGAGTGGGGCACTCTGCCGATCTTGACTTCCAACACGTGCAGGAGTATACTTGCCATCTCCAAAGCCGAACCACCCCATTTGCGCTGTGGGCAAGGGGTTAGGTGGCCTGTCTCATGATATTTTGCTTGACTCGTCTCGAAGCTTTGTCGGATACTTGCTCACCTTTTGCGGGTCCTTCCACCAAAGGAAACATATCAATCGTGGCAGGATCTCTTCTTGAAACGTGGCATTCAGTAGTAGGACGCTTTCATTTAACACAAGGAGGTAGGGGACATGGCAGCTGACAGTTCGGGGCGAGG
>CAYXKP010000267.1:0-3593 GCA_964465695.1 uncultured Nitrospira sp. | reverse complement strand
ACCCTCGACCCTCGCCTTGGCAAGGCGATGCTCTACCACTGAGCTATTCCCGCTCACGAGGTTTGAAGCGTGGAGTGTACTGACCTCGTTGGACACTGTCAAGCCAGGGACTCGCTGCAATCACATGATGATACCGTCCGGCTTCACCACCCGTTGCAATGTCTTCCTGATAGGGCGGGATAGCAAGAGAAGATGGCCTGTGATCAGCATGCGGAGCCGTCAAACTCTCAGTTACCAAATCGATTACGTTACATATACGTAACGTAAGTCGCACATGACGACTAGTTAAACTATAACTCATTGATAGAACTTATACTTATACGCATTAATCCAAACGACGAAGACCGTCTGATTCAACGGTCTGCTACCGAATCTACTCATCGAAGCCGCTAACTCCCGTTCAGACCAAAAGCAGCGACTTCTAATATATCAATTAGTTATGAAGAGTGGCGGTATGGGAACTCTCACGGTCAAGATGGCTTGAATATTGCGGAAAACAACAACGGATTTAGTGGGCAGTGTGCTGCGTACGACATGGCTTTAAATTTAATCATAAGAAATCAAGACCAAGAGAGACATCGCATTCGTTCAAGCTCATAAACGTTGAGGAGGTATCCCAATGTTCTTGTCACGTCGTCAGTTCTTGAAGGTCTCTGCCGGAACGGTGGCTGCCGCTGCCGTAGCCGACAAGGTGCTGGCCTTGACCGCGCTTCAGCCGGTGATCGAGGTCGGCAACCCGCTGGGCGACTATCCGGACCGATCCTGGGAACGGGTCTATCACGACCAATACCGCTACGATTCCTCTTTCACCTGGGTCTGCTCCCCCAACGATACCCATGCCTGTCGTATACGCGCCTTCGTTCGCAACGGCGTGGTCATGCGCGTCGAGCAAAACTATGACCACCAAACGTATGAAGACTTATATGGAAACCGCGGGACCTTCGCCCACAATCCCCGCATGTGCTTGAAAGGGTTTACCTTTCATCGCCGCGTCTACGGCCCCTATCGCTTGAAGGGTCCCTTGATGCGGAAAGGCTGGAAGCAATGGATGGACGACGGCTCGCCGGAGCTGACCCCGGAAACCAAGCGCAAGTATAAGTTCGACAGCCGGTTCCTCGACGACATGTTGCGGGTCTCATGGGATACCGCGTTCACCTATGCGGCCAAAGCCATGATCATCATCGCCACCCGCTACAGCGGCGAGGCCGGGGCGCGGCGTCTGCGGGAGCAAGGCTATGCGCCCGAGATGATCGAAATGATGAAAGGGGCCGGGACCCGATGCTTTAAGCATCGCGCCGGTATGCCCGTCCTGGGAATCATCGGCAAAATGGGCAATACTCGCATGAACGGCGGAGTCAATGCCTTGCTGGATAGTTGGATCCGCAAGGTCAGCCCGGATCAAGCCCAGGGCGGTCGCTATTGGTCCAATTACACCTGGCACGGGGACCAAAACCCCTCACAACCGTTCTGGTCCGGGGTGCAAGGTTCCGACATCGACCTCTCCGATATGCGATTCTCGAAACTGAATACGAGCTGGGGAAAGAATTTCGTCGAGAACAAGATGCCGGAAGCGCACTGGAAGCTGGAGTGTATCGAGCGCGGCGCCCGCGTCGTCGTCATTACTCCCGAATACAATCCGACGGCCTATCGAGCCGACTACTGGATGCCGCTCCGTCCGGAGTCTGATGGCGCGTTGTTTTTAGGTGCCATGAAGATCATCGTCGATGAAAACATGCACGACGTGGACTTCTTGAAGCAGTTCACCGATGCTCCGATCTTGGTCCGCACCGATACGCTTCAGTACCTCGATCCGCGCGATGTCGTCGCCGACTATAAGTTTCCCGATTTCTCCAAGAGCTATTCCGGCCGCATTCAATCCTTGAAACCGGAACAGATCGAGCGGCTGGGCGGCATGATGGTGTGGGATCTCAACAAGAAACAGGCCGTCCCTCTCCATCGAGAGCAGGTGGGGTGGCATTACATGAACAGCGGCATCGATGCCGCGCTTACCGGCAGCTATCGAGTGAAGTTGATCAACGGCCGTGAAATCGACGCGATGCCGGTCTGGCAGATGTATATGGTGCATTTCCAGGACTATGATTTGGACACAACGCATCAAATTTGCCGGACACCCAAGGACCTGATCGTTCGGTGGGCGCGCGACTCGGGCACGATCAAGCCTGCTGCCATCCACAACGGCGAAGGCGTCTGTCACTATTTCCATATGACGGCAAACGGGCGTGCGGCCGCAATGGTGCTTATCATCACCGGTAACGTCGGCAAATTCGGCACGGGCCAGCACACCTGGGCCGGAAACTACAAGGCCGGCTGCTGGACTGCGACGCCTTGGTCCGGCGCCGGTTTAGCGGTCCATACAGGTGAGGATCCCTTCAACATCACCTTGGATCCGAATGCACACGGAAAAGAAATCAAGACCAAGTCGTATTACTACGGCGAAGAGGTCGGGTACTGGAACCACGGCGACACGGCCTTGATCGTCAATACGCCGAAATACGGGCGCAAGGTGTTCACCGGCAAAACCCATATGCCGACGCCGAGCAAGTTCCGCTGGGTAGTCAATGTCAACGTGCTGAACAATGCCAAGCACCATTACGACATGGTGCGCAACGTCGATCCGAACATTGAGTGTCTGATCACGCAAGACATCGAAATGACGTCCGACGTCAACCATAATGACATTGCCTTTGCCTGTAACTCATGGATGGAGTTCACCTATCCTGAGATGACGATCACGGTCTCCAATCCATGGGTCCAGATTTGGAAGGGCGGGATCAGGCCCTTGTACGACACTCGAAACGATCTCGACACGTTCGCGGGCGTTGCCGCCAAGCTGTCGGACATGACCGGTGACAAGCGTATGCGGGACTATTTTGCCATGGTGTACGCGAACCGGGTGGATGTGTATGCGCAGCGAATGCTTGACGCGTCCAGCACCTTCTATGGATATTCAGCCGACGTCATGCTGAAGTCGGAAAAGGGCTGGATGGTCATGGTTCGTACCTACCCGAGGCATCCCTTCTGGGAAGAGACCAACGAGTCCAAGCCGATGTGGACTCGTAGCGGACGATACGAGAACTACCGCATCGAACCGGAGGCCATCGAGTACGGGGAAAACTTCATTTCTCACCGTGAAGGGCCGGAGGCGACCCCGTACCTGCCGAACGCCATCTTCACGACGAACCCCTATGTGCGGCCGGACGACTACGGCATTCCGATCACGGCCCAGCACCACGACGACAAAACGGTTCGGAACATCAAATTGTCGTGGCATGAGATCATGCGTCACAGCAACCCTCTGTGGGAGAAAGGGTACCAGTTCTACTGCGTGACCCCCAAGACGCGTCACCGGGTGCATAGTCAGTGGTCGGTGAACGACTGGGTGCAGATTTACGAATCCAACTTCGGCGATCCCTACCGGATGGATAAACGGACACCGGGGGTCGGAGAGCACCAGATCCATATCAATCCGCAAGCGGCCAAAGACCGCGGCATCAACGACGGCGACTATGTCTACGTCGACGGCAACCCGGTGGACCGGCCTTACCGTGGATGGAAGCCGAGCGATCCGTACT
>CAYXKP010000266.1:0-3694 GCA_964465695.1 uncultured Nitrospira sp. | reverse complement strand
GCCCGAACAGCCGTCCTTCATAGAGGCGACGAAACCGCTCCACCACCCGATGAAGGAGCGAAAATAAAAGAAGCATCCCGACCGTAATCAGAAGAATCCGTAAGCCTGACGACGAGATCCATTCGAACGAACGATCTATGAATCGGCTGAGATAGGTTTCGATCATACACACCTCCCATTACGCGTTGAACGCTCCACAACCGGAACACCAGAGCCGGCGACTCTGCACACCGATCTATCGCCTTGCCGCATGGCGGCACTCTCGCTCAACGCCGAATGAATCATCTACATGACGATAATGTCCGCACACCAATAATGGATGCATCGAGGAGAGAAGGAAAAGGACCAGGGGGACACTCAAAGGCAGACACGCCCCAGAGGACGGAGCATTTCCGAGCTGCCGAGACATCGTTTATCGACCAGCTGCCTGCTGTTCCGCGTGGTAGGAACTGCGAACGAGCGGACCGGATTCCACATGGCTGAAACCCATGGCAAGCCCCTCTTCCTTCAGCAACGTAAATTCGGAGGGATCATAGAACCGAGCGACAGGCAGATGGTTTCTGGTCGGCTGAAGATATTGACCGATGGTGATGATATCGCAACTGACCGCTCGGAGGTCGCGCATCACTTCGCGCGCTTCGTCCATCGTCTCCCCCATGCCAAGGATCAAACCGGACTTCGTCTTCATCCCATGCTGCTTGGCCCTCGCGAGCAAATCGATCGACCGTTGATATTTCCCTTGGGGTCGGATCGATGGGAAGAGCCGCCTCACGGTTTCAATATTGTGATTGAGGATCTCCGGTTTCTCGGCACAGACCGTTGCGAGCGCATCTGGATCGCCTTCAAAGTCCGGTATCAGCACTTCGATCGTGCAAGCCGGATTCATACGTCTCGTTCGTCGAATCGTTGTCGCAAAGACCCCGGCTCCACCATCCGGCAATTCATCACGATTCACCGAGGTAATCACGGCATGACGCAGGCCGAGGTCTCGCACCGCTTCTGCGACTCGATCCGGTTCCCTCTCATCCACTGGAAGGGGCCTTCCCGTCTCGACGGAGCAATAGTGACAACGCCTGGTGCAGATATCGCCGAGAATGAGGAACGTCGCGGTGCGGGCATTCCAACATTCCCACCGGTTCGGACAGCCGGCCTCTTCGCAGATCGTGTGGAGCTTGAGCCGCTCCATGGTTTGCTTGACGTCGAGGTAATCCGGCCCAGTTTTCGCCTTTACCGTAAACCAGGAGGGAAGGCGGGGTCGGCCAACAGAGGGGTGATGGTTGATAGGGGATGTGGAGCGGAGCTGGTCCAACGGAACAAAACTCATGACGGCTCTCCATCCACGGAGCGTGGTCGGAACCAGTTCCTTATTTTATCAAAGAAACCGAATTGCTCGGGCTCGGTTTGTGGTGGATCCGGATACTCCACCCAGAGTTCCTGGGAACCGAGATAGACGCCATTACGAAAATTCATTTGAGTTTTGAGCTGCCGATATCCCTGAGCATGCAGGGCATGGATCAAACTGGTGAGGGCTTCATCCTGCGTGGGCTGGATCTCTGTCGTAACACGGACCTTTTCATACCGTAAAACAGCTCGATACCCTTCTCCTACCAGCTCAAACTCGACTGGCCGGCTAAATCCCCGTTCCCTCTCGTCCAACCCGGCCAGCTGATGCCTGTCGAGGCCCATGGTTCATGCCAGCGCCCTATAGACGGCAACCAGATCGCTCAGCGCAATGGTCTTGTTCTTCAGTATGGCCCGCTCAGCTTGAATCATCTCTCGTGTCTTGGGATCGACGGTACCGGACCTGAGGCACGAGACGCCTAGCGACAGAATTCGGTCGCATTCATCGGCCAGCTTCTTCTTCACGACCGGATTGACTGAGAGAATTTCCATGAGTTGTCGGCGGGTTTCATCGAGGTGCCCCTGGAGTTCGGAGTCCGGATAGCTCTTCCGAGCCGCTTCATCGAAACACCGGTCAAGATACTGGGCTAGAAAGACATACAAACGCACGAGCGCCGCAGCAATGTCGGTCTGATCTTTTGGAGAAACTGCCATTTTTTAATCTATACTAGCTGACACTTCTGCGACTTCTTAAAGCAGTACCTTCACGTCTTCGCCTTCGATCTTCACTTGGTAAGCTTCCACCTTTGCGGAGGGGTTATTCATGCAAGCCCCGGTAGTCACATTGTATCGCCATCCGTGCCAGGGACAGGTCACAATATTGCCTTCTAACTCTCCTTCCCCTAATGGACCATCTCGATGGCAACAGGTGTTGTTAATTGCGTGGATAGCCCCGTCCACGTTAAATACCGCCAGAGTCTTACCCTTCGCTTCGGCCACAATACCCTGTCCCGGCTTAATATCTGCGAGAGCTGCGACACGTACGAACTCCGCCATTCCTCCCCCTCCGAGTAATGTCCGTTAAGTACTACTAAACGGTTGCTTGATCTTCTTAAGCAAACTGTCGATTGATGGCCCGCTTTTCTCGGAACCACCCAGCTCTTCCATAATTTTCTTGGCTATGTCCCGAAACGCCTCGGCTTGCGGAGAAGCTGGATTGGCCACGACGATGGGATGGCCGGTATCTCCTCCATCCCGAATGGCTGGATCGATCGGGATCCGTCCCAAGAACGGCACACCGAGCTTGGCCGCCGCCCGCTCCCCTCCCCCATGCGAAAAGATCTCGGTCCGCTCCCCGCAATGGCCACAGACAAAATAACTCATGTTTTCGATGATACCCAGGAGCGGAACATTGACCTTCTGGAACATCGCCATGCCTTTGCGAACGTCGTACAGCGCGACTTCTTGCGGCGTAGTCACAGTGATCGCCCCGGCTAACGGAACCATCTGTGACAAGGAGAGCTGCACATCACCGGTGCCGGGCGGTAAATCGATCAACAGATAGTCCAAGTCCCCCCAGAGTACGTCGCGGAAAAACGCTTGCAGGTATTGATGGACCATCGGACCGCGCCAGACGAGCGCGGTTTCCTCCGGCACGAGAAATGCCATGGAAATCAGCTTCACTCCGTAATTCTCGACGGGAAGAATCTTGCCGTCCTTCTGTTCCGGTCCGGTCGTGCTCCCCATCATCATGGGGATATTGGGGCCGTACAGGTCGGCATCCAACAGCCCTACCTTCGCCCCGGCAACAGCCAACGCACAAGCCAGGTTCGCCGCAACGGTTGATTTTCCGACCCCGCCCTTTCCACTGCTGACCGCAATGACCTGCTTCACTCCGGGGATCAAATTATCTTTTGCCTGGGGCTGCTGTGCCCCATGACCGTGTTCGTCAGCCATATCGATTCTCCTGCCTGTGATTCCGACTGCGCCTAAGAGAACGCGTATCCTCGATCCAGCCCGTACGTGCGTTACCTCAGCATCATAAGCGATGAGAGACACGAAATGATATGGGTCGGTCGGGCCATGATCCATGTGGCCTACTGGGGAAGCTCAGTACGAGGTATACTGTGTCAGGAGTATCGATGACTACCGAACCCTCCCCTCTCGAGCCGGCCATCCTTCGTATCGGCGAACAACTTGCGCGGCTCTCCGCCGGACTCTCACCGTCGATTTTCGATAGCCGCTGGTGGTCCCATTCGGCCATCAATCTGGCGATGAAGGATCCATCGTTTAAGACCAGGTTGTTCCACTTCATCGATGTCCTTCCGGTCATTCAGGACGATGAACGAGTCGT
>CAYXKP010000265.1:0-3709 GCA_964465695.1 uncultured Nitrospira sp. | reverse complement strand
AGCAATCAGGCCTCGGCGTGTTTGTCACCCAATCTCCCTCCGACGTCGTGGGCCATGAGATCTCCAAGACGATCGTGGAACAATGCGTGACGCAGATCTATCTCCCGAACCCGCGCGCCGATCACGACGATTATGTCCAGGGCTTCAAGGTCACGGAGTCGGAGTTTCGGATCATTCGCAATCTGGGCGAAGCGAGCCGGAAGTTCCTCGTCAAACAGGGGCATCAGTCGGCGATTGTGTCGTTTGACTTGGGAGGCATGAGCGACCTGCTGAATGTCATCTCCGGCACCACGGAAAACGTCGCGTTGCTAGACCGCATCCGCGAGGACGTGGGTGATGATCCGGCGGCCTGGCTGCCGATCTTTCACGCCCAGATTGCGGCACGCAAAGGGTTGATTGGCACTGTTCACGAGGAGGTGACCCGGTGAAGTCCATTCACGCGCTGTTGTCCATCATGTTTACACAAAGACGTCTGTTTCTGGTCCTCATCGTAGGGATTCTGACGATCACGATACCACGCACCGGATTGACGAAGGAGCCTCTCGATCCGGTCCGTGACGTGCAGTGGTACAAGAAGCACAAAGCCGAACGGAAGAGCGTACTGGCGAAGTGTCACAACAATCCCGGGCAGTTGGCTCTCACGCCGAATTGTGTGAATGCCGAGCAAGCAGCGAGAGGCGTGACGGCTTCGGCTCCGTCCACACCACCGCCGCCTCTCCCGGAGCAGTCGTTGGCCGAAATGCGCAAGCAATCGTTGAGCGAGGAGCAGAAGAAATAACGTGAGGGCATAGCGACACTCTATGGGCACATGGCTAGAGAAGGCAGTCGATCGAATGCTGATGAATTATGTCGTCACATTTAGTGACGAGATTATTGCGGTGTTTACACCCGTCGTCCTGACCGTGTTGGGCATCTATGTTTTCTGGACCGGCTACCAAGTCATGAGTGGGCTCGTGGAGGATTCCTTAGGCGCGGTATTCCGACGCTGGTTGCGCTACGCCATCATTTCGGGCATCGCATTAAACGGCCCGGTCTATCGGTCCATCGTCCAAGACGGCCTTGAAGGCATACAAGGCGCATTCGGCGGTGCCCTTGGAATGGGTCCATCGGTCGGAACAGCGGTGGACGGTATGTTGGCCCCCTTGGTCACGCTGACGAATACGGCGTGGAGTACAGCGATGACGGGGCTGTTGTGGCCGGCCTTCAATCTTCTTATTGCGGGATTCTTCTTCGCGGTGGCTGGTGCGCTCATGGCCACCATCTCACTCAGCCTCGCCCTCATTGCGAAGATCATTCTCTCTGTGCTGCTCGCAATCGGTCCGGTTTTTATCTTCTGTGCCTTATTCCCGACGACCCAACGCTATGCGGAGAATTGGGTCATGACCGCATTCGGAGCGGTGTTCACCAACGTCATGCTGGTCTCAATCATTACGTTACTGACGAAAGTGATTCACGATGTGAGTCAGCATGTGCTCGCCAACTATACCGCTGGGAATACCGTCTCTGACTCGATCGGTGTGCTGTTGGTGGCCGCCAGTTGTGCCTACATCTTGATGCACGCCCAGTCGGTGGCCTCCGGACTGGCCGGAGGTCTGGCCATCGGCAATCTCGGGAACGAAGTCGGACGACCGCTGGCTGGAGGGATGGGCAAGGCCTTGTGGGGAAGTACGGTCGTTGGCGCTGACATGGCGCGAAGCCTCGCGGCTAGCTGGTCGCGCTTCTTTCCCGCCGCCAATCACATGTCGCAAGGCGCGAAGAGTGCGATGGCCGCGCTTCCCGCGCCTGGGTCAGTGCCCCCACCGATGTATCAACGCGGACTCATCGAACGATTGCGAAACGGATGACAAAGGAGGGAGCGATGGGGAAACGAAGACACACCGTGCTCGCAGCCATGCTGGTTGGGACGATGGTGCTCGGAGGCAGTCTGCCGGCTCGCGCCTCCGGGATCCCCGTGGTCGATGTGGCGAACCTGGCGCAATCGGTCTTACAGGTGCTGGCGTGGATGCAGCAGATCCAGGACATGAGCTGGCAGTTGCAGCGTCAGCAACAACAGATCAAGGCGATCACCGGCTCTCGCAATATGGGGAGCTTGCTCCACAACCTGGGACTGATGGGTATCGTGCCGTACGACGCCAGCCTGGTGTACGAAGCGATCCGCATGGGCGGTATCAACGGGCTGTCCCAGGCCGCACGGGTCTTGCGGAATAATCGCATGCTGTACAACTGCGCGAACAAGACGGGCGAGGCCCTTCGGATATGCCACAACATTCTGAGTCAATCACCGCAAAGCCTCGCCAACATCGACGGAGCCTATCAGATATTGCTGCGGCGCTCCCAGCAGATCCGTGACCTCACCACCGCGATCAATAGTGCCGATGATGAGAAGGCCAGTCTGGATCTCATCGCGCGGATCGGCACCGAGCAAGCAGCCGTGGCCAATCAGACCAATCAATTGCTGACGCTCAAGATGATGGCCGAGGAAAACAAAGAGGCAGCGAGACAAGAGCACATGGAGTACATCTTGAACATGACCTCGCCGGAGCGGCCCAGTTCGTTCGCGACCATGCCGCCATGGACACCGTAGGACAAAGGGAGACCGGTATGATGTCGGAGACAGCGGATCACACCGTCGTGCGAGCGGGTGAACAAGCCCAGTACTTTGCCGATGGAGTCAGCTGGGAACGAAGCGAGAGCCTCCGGGCGGCGCAATCTGAGCGACGGGCCTGGTGGGTCGCCGCTGGTGCCTGCGTCGTCGCCTCCTGCGCCGTGATCGGACTGTCCCTGCTGGCGCCCCTCAAGCAGACCGTGCCGTACGTCTACGCCGTGGACAAAGCCACCGGGAACATCGAGTTGATGAGCGTCGGCGACGAACGAGTGGTGCAGGACTATCGCACCATCCTCGATAAACATTGGGCGCAAAAGTACGTCGTCGCGCGTGAGTCCTACTATTGGAAACTCCTGCAGCTCGATTACGACACGGTTCTGATGATGAGCAACGACGTGGTGGGCCGGGAGTACGCCAAACTCTATGACGGCCCGCATGCTCGAGACCGGAAGCTCGGGTCGAACATTGATATGCGGGTGAAAGTGCTGAGCATTACCCTCGCAAATGACGAGAATGGCTCCAAGGCCACGGTGCGGTTTGAGAAGTCGTCCAAGCGACTCGAGGCCGAATTGCCGGAGCCGCCGCAATACTACGTCGCCACCTTGAGCTACGAGTATCAGCCGTCCATGAAAGGTAAGGAACAAGAGCTTCTGCTGAATCCTCTGGGCTACAAAGTGACGGCCTGGCGGGTCGATCAAGAACTCTCCACGGCGACCGCGACACCGACAACCGGCTCACCAGAGGGTACCCCGTGACGACCGACCAGCCGATGACTGTGTGGGTCGTGAGTGGACTGTTCCTGGTCACGGTGCTGGCCTCGGCCTCTAGTTGGGCGGCAGAGATACCCCGACCAGGCGCCTTCGATGAACGGGTGCGCTACATCAATTACAACCCCGATCAAGTCGTCACCCTGCATGTCCGGCGCGGGGCCGTGACGCGGGTGGTGTTGGGCGAAGATGAAAAGATCGTGGTCGCCGCTGCCGGATTCATCGGCGACTGCACCAAAGCTGAAGGGGAGTGGTGTATCAAGGCGGAGGTCGGCACGAACCAAGTGTGGATCAAACCGAAAGATAGGGCGACCCATAATAATGTGGAGATTCGGAC
>CAYXKP010000264.1:0-3991 GCA_964465695.1 uncultured Nitrospira sp. | reverse complement strand
GCCGAACGAGCCGCGGAGAGCTCCAGAGACGTTCATCATGGAGCCAGCCTCGAGACCGAAAGATCGCTCGAACCTAGCTTGGTCCAAGATCGACGAGGTAGAACCGCCCGCGCGTCCGAGCATCGACGTGGCGCTGATCTGGCGACGGATGAAGTCTTGCTCGGTGAGGCCAGCGTTCGCGAGCATTTCCGGATCTAAGTTGGCACCGCCTTGTCCGAGACCACGCAGGCGCACTCGGTTGGCGAGACCACCGACGTACTGACTGTTACCGCGGAAGCCAGCTGCGACGCCCGCTCCTGCGACTCCTAGGATACCAGCCTTGCCTAGACCAGCGATCTTGCCCATGATGCCGCCAGAGGAAACGCTCCTAGCCTGGCGGTCGATCGTGTCCATCTGCTTCGCGAGACGGGTCTGATCGCGGTACATCGACAGGATCTTGCGGCGGTTCTCGACCTCAGCCTTAGATCCCTTCTCGAGCTTGTTCTGTTCCTTGACGAGCTTCGTGATCTCGTTGCGGTTCTCGACGAGTTTAGCCTTCATCGTGGTGAGCTCGCGGTTCAGCTCGTTCTTGATGAAGTTGCGGTCCTTCTCGGAGAAAATAGAGACCTTCGTCTTGCCGAGGTTCTTCAGGTCCTTTGACAAGTCGAGGAGCGACTTCTTGACGTCGCTTACGTTTGCGCTAATCTTGAGCTTGCTCATCTACTTCTCCACGTCGAGGGTGTCCGGCGAGAACGAGACCTTGTCCGGCATTTCCTCGAGCTTCTTCTTCATCTCTTCCTGGTTCTCACGCACCTTGCGATCGAGCCACTCGTAGATGTCCTCGCCGTATATCTCGGTCCCGGCGTTGATCGTGGCCTCGAACTCGGACCTGAACTTCTCGTCCTTCGCGAAGAGGTACGAGTAGTACTCAACTAGGATCTCCTCGTCCGTGTACGTGTCCCAGATCGGGTCCTTCCACAGGCGGTGCGAGTGCTGACACAGAAAGAACTTCGCTAGGAGCACCAGTTCCCGCATCGTTATGTCTTCACCGGGAGGAGTCTGGGACCTAACGTATCCCAGCCACTTGATGTTGATCAGCTTATCAACTGGCTTGTTGTTCTGGGGCTTCTGGTCCATCTTTCCCACCGTTCTGGAGCTTCTTCACGGCTTCTTCGCCCCAGACCGCCGTGAGCCAGTTGACCTCGAACTTGAGCACGGCGTCGTAGACTTCCTTGACCACGTTCTCGTCGTAGAGATCGTAGCCGAGGTCGCTCTCCTTCCACCACTTGGGTGAGTCAACGATCGTGTACCGAAGATACGCGATCATGTGGTGGAATCTTAGGGTGTCAGGACTCAGTTGATCGACGACGTCGCCGTTCAGGAAGGCGCGGTGCTTGTCGATCATACATTGGTCCTTGCGGCGGGGAATTCTGCAGGTAAAGTCGCCGGCGTAAAGCTTTTTTGTTAATTCACCTTCGATTGAGATTGTGAAGGTTTCCTCAGTGGGGGGTACTTCCTTATTTAACCTATTGAATTTATTCATCTTTCTCTCCAATATGTATCTTGATCTATCTAGGAACGATTATATCAAATTATGGTGCTAGGACCGAAATAGAGGGCTCCCAACCGGAAATTGTTGAGGTACGATTTAACAGTGGGAGGGAATCCATGAAGTTTGTCGATGTTTTAGCGGTCTTCTTGTCAACACAGGCCACGGAGGCTCCCCCCAGTGCAAACTGGGGATTGGACAAAATGGAAGTTGAGTGCGCGCAAGTTAAGTCCGAGGGACGCGGCATCCGGGTTGCGGTGATCGACACGGGCGTCGACGCGAAGCACACCTCCTTAAAAGGTAAAGTCGGGAACGGTTGGAACTTGGTCTCCAAGAACGACAACGTGACTGACTTCCACGGTCACGGCACCCACGTCTCGAGCATCATCGCGGCCGTAGCACCGAAGGCTACGATCATACCCGTCAAGTATTACAGCGAGCACCTGAGCGGCGGAGCCGCGGTCGCAAAGACGATCGAGGCAATCGACTACGCTGTCGCACAGCACGTCGACATCATCAACTTCTCTGCGGGCGGACCAGAGGCTTCGGCTAAGGAGTTTGAGGCTCTTCGTCGCGCCGAGATGGCGGGAATCATCGTGGTGACGGCTGCGGGCAACGACGGCCTAAACTCTGATCTCTCGTTCAACTTATACTATCCCGGCGCGTACGGTCTATCGAACATGATCGTCGTAGCCTCGACCACGCACGAGGACAAGCTCGCGAAGACCTCCAACTGGGGCGCGGTCCACGTCGACGTGGCGGCTCCCGGCGAGAAGATCCTAGGCGCAGCTCCTAATCACCGCACGTCCGTCGCGAGCGGCACCTCGCAAGCTACCGCGTTCGTCACGGGCTTGGCGGCGCTCGTCAAGTCGCAGAACCCGTTCTTGAGCCCGCAACAAGTGAAGAAAATCATCCTCGATTCCGCAGACCCAGTAGAATCACTCCGCGGCAAGGTGGCGAGTGGCAAGAGGGTCAACGCTTGCGCAGCCGTGAGCTCGGTGTCTAAATGATCAGAAAAGCAGCGAAGTTCGTCGTGTTGGCAAGCGTCGCCGTGATCGTCCCCGGAGGCTCGCTCATCTTACTGAGGGAGCCGAAGGTTCGCGCGGCAATCGGTAAAACTGTCAGTTTCGTGAAGAAGATCTTCTTTAAGGAGGAGAGTTGATGTTTCGTCTGCGTCGTCGCAAGGATGGGAATTTTGAGGTACACGCCTACAACGGGGCGGCTTTTGAAGGAACAGAACAAGCCATCACGATCGCTGCCCAGGAGCTGGGTATGCACGCAGAGGACATCGAGATCGCGAAGCAAGAGCTGAAGCGTCTCGACCACGACTACGCGGAGTTTGGCATCCGCGGACGGTTCATCTTCACGAGCACGGACAAGCAAAGGGCGGCATGAGGAACGACCACCTCGCGGCGACGGTCGCGTTACTCGTATCGGTTATTTGGACGGTCGACGCCGTGTTCGACGTCAATGTCCTCACGCACCCGAAGGGCTCGAAGCCAGTCGTGGAGTTTGCGGAAGTGAGACCGATATTCGAGGCACGGTGCTTGCCGTGTCACGAGGCTCCGCACTGGAACTGGACTGACTACGACGTCGCGCACGCGCGGCGCCACACGATCAAGTCGCGGGTCTGGGTGTTCAAGAACATGCCGCCGGACTCGAGGATCGAGGAAGAGGAACGCAAGTTGATCCGGGATTGGGTCAACGGAGGAGGAAGCCCGTGAAGGTTGGTCAATACTTAGAAGTCTATAAGTCTGAACACGACGAGCACGGGGAAGTCATCGTCCTCAGCTCAAACAACGAGGTCTTCTACATCGACTACGATGGGATTAGGCCCGAGACCACCAACATCAGAGTGACAAAGGAGACCGCTGTAAAACTCGCCGCAGCGCTCCTCAAGTTAGCAGGCGAGAATGGAGGGAAGAAGAATGAACGCAAAGAAGGCAAGAGCTCTAAGAAAGCAAGCTGAGTATCACCCGTCGGACGACCGGGAGTACTCGACCATGAAGGTCTACTCGCTGGCGGGACGCGTCACCGAGTACAAGCGCACGAAGGTCAACGCCGAGAAGACCAGCCGCGCCAAGTACCGCGAGCTGAAGCGCGAGGCAACTCGTGGCTGATTTAATCATCAAGGGAATCGCGGTCTTGTTCTTCGTGGCTCTGGGCACGACCTGGTGGATCGTTAAGCCGAGGTCCAAGTGAAGTTCAGGAACGCTCTGGTGGCGAGTCTAGCTATCCACTCGCTGGCTATGTTCCCATTCATGGGACCCGGATGCTCCTCCAAAGGGGCGTCCGGGTCCGCCGAGTCTGGCGCAGACGCGCCGAATCTAGCTACGAACTCGGGCGACATCGCGCCTAAGGGTAGCGACGAGATCAGCGTCGAGATCACCGAGGGACTCACCCAGAAAGCTCCCAAGCACGCGGGGATGCCCTGTGACGGCGAGTCCTACGGCGGAATCGGGG
>CAYXKP010000263.1:0-3994 GCA_964465695.1 uncultured Nitrospira sp. | reverse complement strand
TGCGGTCGGTAATATCGCGCAGCTGTACCATCACAAGCAATTCTTCGGTTCCACCCACGCGAATCAGGTCCATTTCCACGGGAATCTCATGGCGATCGGCATGGTACACGGTCATCTCCTGAGTGGCGACCTGCCGGTGCTCCGTACTGACATCATGCCACCAGCCCGCGAACGCCCGGTGGTGCGCGTCCGGCACGATGTCGAGAAAGTGCTTTCCGACGATTTCCGACTCGACATAGCCCAATACCTGTTGCTCCCGTTCATTGACGGCCACGACGGACCCCGTTGCGCTCACCATAAATACGGAGTCCGCCACGAAATCGAACAGGGCCTTGTAGCGGGCTTGGGAGACCACCAGCTGCTGTGTACGCTCCGACACCGCATGTTCCAATCCGACGGTATATCGCTGGAGCTCTTGCTCCAGCCGACGCCGTTCGGTCACATCCCGAACGAAAGCTCGCGAGTGAACCAGCCCGCCTCGCTGTTGGTCGAAAAGCGCGGTTCCATGGACCTCCACATCCATCAACCGGCCATCGTTGGCCAACAAGACTGTTTCCATCGAGCTTTGCCCGTGTGACACGAGCCGTTCCAGAAAGTGCAACACGGTCAATTCCTGTCCGTTGGGAGCAAGATCCCATAGCTTCATGCCCAACATCGCGTCGAGAGGGTATCCGAGCTTGTCCAGACCGGTCTTATTGACGTGCACCAATCGACCGCTGCGATCCAGTTGGCAGATCATTTCAGGAGCATGTTCGATCAGATCGCGATATTTTTCCTCCAGCTGTCGGACCTCCGTCATGCGTTGTTCCAGCTGTCCGAACGACCGTTGAAGGTTGGACGCCATCTGATTGAAAGCCTGGGCCAGCCCTTCGATTTCATCCCCGGTCTTCAACTCCACCCGCTGCTCCAAGCGACCGCTCCCGATCTGCTGCACGCCTTCGTGCAACAGCCGAATCGGCCGCGCGATCCGGCGGGCTACGATGATGCCGATTCCTCCCAGTCCAATGAGCACCACCGAGCCGAACAACACCATCTTGGTCATCAGTTCGCCCAGCGGAGCGAATGTTTCCGCCGCATCCTGACGCACCAGGGCTATCCACCGTTTCCCACCGAAACTACCTGTCGCGAGTGGATCGGCAAACCGCACCGGAGCGAACCCGATCAGGGCGTGCTTGTTTCCGTGCGTATCGTCGGCGGCCACCGCCCACCCCGGTCTTGAAGCGCCCAGCGTGCCGAGCAACTCGGGATCGACCGAATGGGCCTCAGGTGCCAGGACCGGGCAAATCACCACACCCCCGTCTAAGGCGACCAGCATGGCATGGCCTGTCACCCCGAATGAGCCCTCGGCGATGGAATGAAACAATGTGTCGCGCCGAAGCAGGATCGTCACGGTTCCGATCACAGCCCGACGTTGATCGTCCAGGATCGGAGCCGCCACGATGACCACGTGAGTCCCAAACGACGGATCGAAAGCAATGTCGCTCACATATGGCTGCTGACTGCCGCCCTTGACCACCGCCTGCCACCAGCCCGTCTTGGCATAAGAGTACTCCACTTGAGGAATCGAACTGACGACCAAGGCCCCCTGTCCGTCCGTGACTAAAATACCGACATAATCCGACTTCCGAATCTCGTGCCATCGAATCAGGTAGTTGGTCACGATCCGGTTGACGAAGAGCGGGAATTCGCTCCGCTTGTCGCGCTGCCCCCACCGCTGTTGCCAATCCTTGATGATTTCAGAAATACTCTGAGCGTCTTTGCCCTCGTACGTTCGGTTGGCCTCCGAGACCGCGGTACGGAGGAAGGGGGCCGTCGCGAGTTGTTGGGCTTCGTTGACACCTCGCGTAATGTGGATCTCGATCCGACGGGCGGCTTCAACGGCCACTTCTTTGAAATTCGCGCCTGTTGACTCTCGCAAAGCGCGTCGCTCTTCAACATAGATGAGGGCAAGCAGGAGGGTAAGCGGCAGGAGACCGACCATCACGATTGCCGCGATGATTTTCTGCTGGAGGCTGTAAGACCGGCTCCAGAGTGCCATGGCTAAACCAGAGAGACGTGGGAACGGTGTTCCTGCCAGAAAGCGCGCTCGCTGTACGCCGACGATGAAGGCGCTCAGGACGCCATTCCACCGTCGACGGCACGGGATAGGCGCACGCCGTGCGACGCTCTATTCCACCATTCGCTCAGCTGCGTTTCAAGAGTCGACCCGGCGCGCCTGGCCACAAGAGCAGAAGCGGGCTGGCAACGAATACCGAGGAATAGGTGCCGAAGACCACACCCCACAGCAGCGCGAGCGAGAAGTCGTGCAGGACTTCTCCGCCTGCCAGAGTCAATGGGATCAGAACGAGCACGACGGTCAAGCTGGTGACGATCGTCCGGCTCAACACCTGGTTGATGGCGGTGTTGATCGTCGCTTCTTCGCTCTCCCGTCGGCGCAGCTTCAAATTTTCCCTGATTCGATCGAACACGACGACCGTGTCGGTCAGGGAATATCCGGCCAACGTCAAGAGCGCGGTCACGATGAGGAGGGTAATTTCTTTGTCTAAGATATAGAAAGCCCCGACCACGGCCAGAACGTCATGAAACGTCGCCAATGCGGCGGCTATGCCGAACCGGAGCTCGAAGCGGGCCGCAATGTACAGGATGATACCGGCGAAGGAGATGACGATTGCGACAAGCGCGTCTTCCTGAAGCTTCTTCCCGATGGTCGGTCCGATTTCAGTCGTCGAGTCCACCACGAATTTATTGGCGGGGAACTCTTTGGCGAAGATTGCCACCACCCGTTCCGCGATCTTCTCTTCGATCGTCGTGGAAGTCTTCACCCGGATAAGGAGCTTGTTGTCTTGTCCGAATTCCTGCAGTTCGGCATCACCCAGGCCATTGGTCTCCAGGGCCTTCCGAGCCTCATCGATCCGGACCGGCTGCTCGAACTTGAGTTGGACCGCCGTCCCACCGGCAAAGTCAATGCCCAGGTTAGCGGCACCGCGAGCAATCTGAATGAGGGCGATCAGCCCGAGCAAGACCATGATCCCTGAAAAGAGAAAGGAGTACTTGCGCTTGCCCATGAAATCAATGTTGGTCTTCCCGAGAATCTCTAACATGCGCGCTCCCTTTTGATAACCCTGAGCTTCCCCTTGAAGGGTGATTGCCGACGGCTTCATGGTTAAATGCTCAACGCCTCGACTTTTTGCCGGTGATACAAGAGATCAAAAATCACTTTTGTTCCCACCAGCGCCGTGAAAAGGTTGATGGCAATACCCAGGCACAGCGTCACGGCAAAACCCTTGATCGGTCCGGTCCCAAAGAGAAACAGAGCGACTCCCGTGATCAGCGTCGTCACGTGTGAATCGATGATCGTCAATAGCGCTTTGTCGTAACCGGCGTCGACGGCGGAGCGCGGTGCCTTTCCGCCGCGCAACTCTTCGCGGATACGCTCGAAAATCAGGACGTTCGAATCCACGCCCATTCCGATCGTCAGCACGATACCCGCGATCCCCGGCAGGGTCAACGTAGCGGTCAAGGCGGACAGCGCTCCCATCAAACACACCAGATTCAACATCAGGGCAAAATCCGCAACCAGCCCGGACAGCCGGTAATACACGACCATGAAAATGACCACCATCGCCCCGGCGATAAGCGTGGCCCTGACCCCCTTATCGATGGAATCTTGGCCGAGGGACGGCCCGACCGTAAGATCCTGTACGATCTTCAGCGGGGCCGGGAGAGCACCGGCCCGCAGCACGATCGCCAAATCATTGGCTTCCTGGGTGGTGAAGGTCCCCGTGATCTGTGCGCGTCCCCCTGAGATACGCTCTTGGATGACCGGCGCCGAGTAGATGTTGTTGTCCAGGACCACGGCCATACGTTTCTTGACGTTCTCGCCCGTAATCCGTTCGAATTCCTGCCCCCCCTTGGAATCAAACGTGATGGAGACATACGGATCGTTGAATTGGCCGATGGCGACACGCGCATCGCTCAGCACATCACCGGCCAG
>CAYXKP010000262.1:0-4016 GCA_964465695.1 uncultured Nitrospira sp. | reverse complement strand
TTTTATGTATTGAGGTTTACCAGTATGCCCAGCATCCTGGCCGAGATCGCCTATATTTCCAACCCCGACGAAGAAGATCTCCTCAAGAAACCCGCGTTCATTCAGGATGTCGCCCAATCCCTCTACCACGGCATAGTTTCGTTCCTGACCAATAATCGTCCGGAAATCCGATGATGGTTTTTCTCATCATCGCCCACGCGCTCCATGCCCACCATCAAACTGATTCTCGAATATGACGGCACGGCCTATGCCGGTTGGCAACGGCAACCCGATCAACCGACGATTCAGGAAGCCGTCGAAGCCGCGCTCTTCGGCGTCACCCGGATCAACGTCCCGGTCATCGGAGCAGGGCGCACCGATGCGGGAGTGCACGCGCTGGGGCAGGTCGCAAGCTTCCGTATCGACCGCGAGATGACGCCTCGCGAATGGACCAGGGCGCTGAATGCTCATCTGCCGAACAGCATCGTGGTGCGCTCGGCCGCGCATATGCCGGACACCTTCCACGCGAGGCACTCAGCGACAGGCAAACTGTATGAATACCGCGTCCTGAATCGCCCTGAGCGTCCCGCCGTCTCCCGCGACTATTGCTGGCATATCCATCGGCCCCTCGATGAGGCAGCGATGAACCACGCGGGACTTGCTCTGATCGGCTCGCACGATTTTTCATCATTCCAAACTCAACCCACCGACAACGATGATCCCATCTGTCATCTGCGGCGATTCGCCGTCCGTCGAGAAGAAGACCGGTTGCGGATAGAAGCCTATGCCGATCGATTCTTGAAACAAATGATACGCTCAATCGTCGGGACACTCGTCGAGGTCGGCTTGAACAAGCGATCGCCGGACAGCATCCACGCCATCCTCAATGCGCGTGACCGTTCGGCGGCCGGGAAGACCGCACCGCCACAGGGACTCTTTTTGGTGCGCGTCGACTATGATTGATACCTCATAACATATGCCTAGTTACATTTACTTATCTATGGTATGATCCGACTTCGGCTTGCACCTCACCCCCTCACCATAAGGAGTTCCGATATGTGGAAATTCGTTCATGCGCTGACCATTGCGTTCTTGGTCCTTAGTATCGGCGGCATACCACTCGCCGTCGCCGCCCCACAGCAACAGAATAAGATGAAGACATGCAATGAACGGGCGAATGCGAAGGGATTTGGAGAGGGGAAAGGCGAGGAGCGGAAAGCCTTTATGAAGGAGTGTCTCTCCGCCAAGCCGGAGAAACGTGACGGCGGCAAGGAGAATCAGCAGAATAAGATGAAGACTTGTAACAAAAAGGCGGGGGAAAAGAATCTGAAGGGCGACGAGCGGAAGAACTTTATGAGCGACTGCCTCTCAGCATAGCGATGGTAGTCCGACGCGACAGGATGTCGCGTCGGATTGATATGGTCGGCAACGCTGCCCCTTCGATGGCTGTTTACGGATGGCCCTTCTCATCGGGATTTTCGAGTCTTTTTCGGAGTTCGATCAATTCCTGTTCGAGTGCGAGGAAACGATCGCTGATGGGATCCGGCAGATTGACCTGATCCATCGTCGCATCCGGCAGGCGTTCACCCTGTGTTTTAATTACCCGAGCCGGCACGCCGATCACCGTTGAATTGGCCGGAACGTTCTTCAAGACCACGGAATTGGCCCCGATTTTCACGTTGTCACCGATCGTAATTCCTCCGAGAATCTTTGCCCCGGCGCCGACCACCACGTGATTGCCGAGCGTCGGATGCCGTTTGCCCCGCTCCTTTCCCGTCCCTCCCAATGTCACCCCTTGAAAGAGGGTCACGTAATCGCCGATTTCCGCCGTTTCGCCGATGACGACGCCCATGCCATGGTCGATGAAAAAGCCGGTCCCGATTTTTGCGCACGGATGGATTTCTACGCCGGTGAGCCAGCGGGCCAGTTGCGAAATGATGCGTGGCAGAATCGGAACATTGTGCAGCTTCAGACAATGAGAGATGCGATAGGCCAGCAGCGCGTGGAAGCCGGCATAGGTCAGAATCACTTCCAGCTTGCTCGTGGCCGCGGGATCTCGATCGAACACGGCTTTAAGGTCTTGTTTGATAACGGCGAACATAAACAAATATCTTACGACGTCAGACCGGTTCGATCAAACAAACCGCGTGAGCTATCATTCCCTCTTCTTTTCCAACCGCATCAAGCCCTTCTCCACTCTTTACCTTCACATTGATCAAGTCGGGATCGATACCCGCTGTCTTCGCTATTTGCTTCTGCATCGCCGAAAGATACGGGCCAAGCCGAGGGGCCTGGGCCACAATCACGGTGTCGATGTTTCCCACCCGATACCCCTTCGCGGTCAGCTTCGCCATGACGTCTTCCAACAGTTTCAAACTTGAGATGCCCTTATACTTGGGGTCTGAACTCGGATAATGCCGGCCAAGGTCTCCTTCTCCCATCGCCCCCAATAAGGCATCGCACACGGCGTGAACAAGGACATCGGAATCAGAATGGCCGAGCAGTCCTTTCGTGTGGGGGACCTCAATACCGCCCAAGATCAACTTACGGTCCGGGCCGAGCGGGTGGACATCGTAGCCATAACCGATGCGCATAGTTCTCCTTTTTCATTGGTCATGAGTCACTCGTAAACAGTTGGAAAGGTGAAAGTGACAAGTGTCAAAGTTGAAATTCATAAAAAGTGCATTCTCGAAGAATGTTCCAACTCCACACTTTTCAGCTTTCACACTTTTTTGCTTGTTTTCCGCGACGCCAGGATCGCTTCCCCGATGACCATATCTTCCGGCCTCGTCACCTTGATGTTTTCGCCGCTTCCCTCCACGACGGAAACCGGGTGGCCGGACCATTCGATGAGATAGGCATCATCGGTTGCACGCACTCCCTCCGCATGCGCCTTCCGATGGGCTGCCAGCAACCAGTCTCGACGGAACGCTTGCGGCGTCTGCGCCAGCCACAATGACCCACGATCGATCGTACGTTCGATGACATGGTCGGCTCGCACTTGCTTGACGGTGTCTTTCATGGGAAGGGCGACGATGGCCGCTCCTTTGGCCCGTGCCGCCTTCACCACCCCTTCCACCATATGTTCCGTGAGAAACGGACGAACCGCATCATGCACCAACACCACATCGACATCGTCATGCACCGCTTCAAGCGCGTGCCGTACTGAATCTTGCCGTTCGTGTCCCCCCGGCACCACTTTCGTCACCTTGGTAAAGTGGTGCTTCGTGACGATTTCTTTAAGAGTATAGTCCATCTCGTTGTGAGGAACGGCGAGAATGATTTCCGTGATGACGGGAGAAGCTTGGAGTACGCGGAGAGAATGGATGATGAGAGGCTGGCCGCCGAGCGCCAGAAATTGTTTGGGTATGGAGCCGCCCATACGAAGGCCCCGTCCGGCGGCGGGGACAAGGGCCACGGCTAGCTGGGGCTGACGAGCGTCTGTCTGGTCCATCTGGTTTGTCGGTTCATCCGGCAGCTTGATTCAACCAAACACACAAGACAGACCAGATAGACCAAATGAACGTGAGCCGGTCACGGACGAAGGGTGAGATAAATCGTCCTTCCCTGCCGCTTGAGCAACAGCAAGACGGCTTGATCCTTCGGCAACTTGCCGGCGATCCGCTCAAAAGCCTTCACCGACGTCACAGCTTGTCGATTCACTTCGAGGATGATATCACCCTCCCGGACACCCAATTCTTCGACCGCACTCCCCGGCCTGACTCGAACGATCACTACGCCTCGCTCACTCGACTTCAGCCCATACCGGCTCGCCAACTCTTCCGTCAAGTCACGGACATCGAGGCTGGAAAGCACCCCGGTCGGCGTGGCGGATTCTCCTCCTTCATCTTCGCCGTTTTGCGACATCGACTTGGGCTGCTCGACGATGGTGAGATCGGTGGTTCTCGGCTTCTTATCCCGGATGAATTTGATCGTGACTTTTTTCCCCACCGGTGTTTGAGCCACGGCATTGCGCAAGTGAGTCGGTGAATCCATGGGCTTGCCGTCATACTCGACGATGACGTCGGCTCGTTCGA
>CAYXKP010000261.1:0-4020 GCA_964465695.1 uncultured Nitrospira sp. | reverse complement strand
CAATCCGCGCTCGACGGTCGGCACCGTCACCGAAATCTACGACTACATGCGCCTGCTCTGGGCGCGCGTCGGCATTCCATACTCGCCGGCCACCGGCCAGCCGATCGCGGCGATGCAAGTCAGCGAAATGGTCGATCGGATCATGGCGCTGCCGGAAGGCACGCGTCTGTATTTGCTGGCGCCCGTCGTGCGTGACCGCAAAGGTGAATACAAAAAGGAAATGGCTGAGTACCTGAAGAAGGGCTACCAGCGCGCCAAGATCGATGGCGAGTTCTACGAGCTCTCTGAGCCGCCAACGCTCGACAAGAAGTTCAAACATGACATCGACATCGTCATCGACCGCATCGCGGTGAAGGCCGGTATCGAAACGCGTCTGGCGGATTCGCTTGAGCAAGCGCTGAAGCTCGCTGACGGCATCGCTTTCGCCGAAATCGCCGGCAAGACTGAAGACGCGACGGGCAAAGCAACGCTGAAGAACAAGGCCGGCGCGCCGGAGCGGCTGATCTTCAGCCAGAAATTCGCCTGCCCGGTTTCCGGATTCACGATCCCTGAGATCGAGCCGCGTCTTTTCTCGTTCAACAATCCGGCTGGCGCTTGCCCAGCGTGCGATGGCCTGGGCGTGCAACTGAAGTTCGACGCAGAACGCGTCGTGCCGGATCAGGACAAGACGCTGAAGGATGGCGCGGTGGCCCCGTGGGCCAAGGGGCCGTCACCGCTCTACGCGCAGACGTTGGAAGCTTTGGCCAAGCACTTCAAAGCCAAGACGACCGGCAAGTGGCGCGAACTGCCGAAGCAGCTCCGGGACGCGATCCTCTACGGCACCAAAGAGCCGATCAAATTCGTCTATGACGATGGCGTGCGCCGCTACGAGACGACGAAGAATTTCGAAGGCGTGCTGCCGAACCTAGAGCGCCGCTGGAAGGAAACCGATTCCGCGTGGATGCGCGAAGAGTTGGAGAAGTATCAGTCCGAAGCGCCGTGCCCGACATGCGAAGGCAAGCGGCTAAAGCCCGAAGCGCTCGCCGTTAAGGTCGATATGACTGACATCGCGGTCGCCTCGACAATGTCGATCCGCAACGCGCGCGATTGGTTCGCAGGTCTGAATGACAAGCTGACGCCGAAGCAGCAAGAGATCGCGGTTCGGATATTGAAGGAGATCAATGATCGCCTGCGCTTCCTGGTCGACGTCGGCCTCGACTATCTCTCGCTCGGCCGCGCGTCCGGTACGCTTTCGGGCGGGGAGAGTCAGCGCATTCGTCTTGCCTCGCAGATCGGCTCGGGCCTGACCGGCGTGCTCTATGTGCTCGACGAACCGAGCATTGGCCTGCACCAGCGCGATAACACGCGCCTGCTCGATACGCTGAAGCGTTTGCGCGATCTCGGCAATTCGGTGCTCGTGGTTGAGCACGACGAAGAAGCGATCCTCGAAGCGGACCACGTCATCGACATGGGCCCGGCCGCCGGCATTCACGGCGGCACGATCATTGCTGAAGGCACGCCGGAGCAAATTCAGAAAGACAAGAAGTCCATCACCGGCGCTTATCTCACCGGCGCGCGCGAGATTTCCATTCCCGAAAAGCGGCGCTGGGTGAATTTGAAGCGCGGCATCACCGTCAAAGGTGCGCGCGGCAACAATCTGCGGAATGTCGACGCGACGATCCCGCTCGGCACGTTCACGTGCGTGACGGGCGTCAGCGGCGGCGGCAAATCCACGCTCGTGATCGAGACATTGTTCAAAGCCGTATCGCGGCAATGGCATGGCTCCGGCGATGTGCCGGCCGAGCATGACGCGATCACCGGTCTCGAACACATCGATAAGATCATCGATATCGATCAATCGCCGATCGGCCGCACACCGCGCTCCAACCCAGCGACGTACACCGGCGCGTTCACGCCGATCCGCGATTGGTACGCGGCGCTGCCGGAATCGAAAGCGCGAGGCTACGGGCCAGGGCGCTTCTCGTTCAACGTCAAGGGCGGCCGCTGCGAAGCGTGCCAGGGCGATGGCGTCATCAAGATCGAGATGCACTTCCTGCCGGACGTCTACGTCACCTGCGATACCTGCAAGGGCAAGCGCTATAATCGCGAAACGCTTGAAGTGCTCTACAAGGGCAAGTCGATCTCCGACGTGCTCGATATGACAGTCGATGAAGGCGCCAACCTCTTTACCGCCGTTCCGAGCATTCGCGACAAGCTTGAGACGCTAAAGCGCGTCGGCCTCGGCTACGTGCACATCGGCCAGCAAGCGACGACGCTTTCGGGCGGCGAAGCCCAGCGCGTGAAGCTCTCGAAAGAACTGTCAAAGCGCGCCACAGGGCGCACGCTCTACATTCTCGATGAGCCGACGACCGGTTTGCACTTTGAGGACGTAAAGAAGCTGCTCGAAGTGCTGCATGAGCTTGTCGACAACGGCAACACGGTGCTGGTGATCGAGCACAATCTCGATGTCATCAAAACTGCCGACTACGTCATCGACCTTGGCCCCGAAGGCGGCGACGGCGGCGGCATGATCGTCGCCGCGGGCACGCCGGATGAAGTCGCGAAGGTGAAGGCAAGCCACACCGGGCGCTATCTGGCGCAAGCGTTGAAGCGCCACGACGAACGTAGCGCTGCGCAAAAGCCGAAGCAGAAGGCTGCAGCGGCCGAGGCGCCCGCGCCGAAGACCGCCCGTAAAAAGAAAAGCGCCGCCGGTTAGAAGAACGGGCCGGCTATGCAGGCGCCAGCGCGAAACGAAGCTTTCATCGAAAGCCCCAATGCGTTTTTCTGCACGCATTCCGCTGCTCGCTTCACGCGGTCGAAGAAGCCCTCAAACGCCCGGATCGACGCCCAGCATTTCTTGATCTGATCGACAATCGCGCTCAGCCCTGCGCGCACGAGGCAACCGACGATGCGCTCGCCACCGCCGAACACCTCCGCGGGAATTGCGTTCACGACCTCGTCGCCGCCGAGCACTTCGTCAAGCGGCTCCGCGAACACCTCTCGCCCATCGACCTCCACCACAAGATATGGCTGTTCGCGATCGCGACCTTCGACGCGCGCATAAGCGCTAAACGTCTTTTCCTCTTCTTTCTGATCGCGCCGCCATTGCAGCGGCAGGCGGTGCACTTTCACGCCGACGCGCAGCGAAGTCTCAATATCCGGCGCGAAGTCTATGTCGACGTGAAAATCGTAGCCGTCCGCCGTGAAGATTTTTGGCATAGCAGCCCTCCCATTCCCGTGGAGGTTGTATGCCGCTTAAGCGCGTCCCGCAATCTGATTGTTAGGGCCGCGGCAAGCGTTGCACCGCCGGCGCGCCTGGCGTGATGCGGATTACGGTGCGGCCGCTCACCGTGACGGGCGTGTCTTCAGCGCTTTCTGTCGGCACCACCGTCATCGTGTATTGCGTCGTGGTTTCTCGCACCATGCCTGTGCTGAGATCGAGGACGCCCGTGGTGGTTTCCTCATAGCGCATCGAGAGCGCCTCCAGCATCGGCTCGATCAAGCTCGTAAACGCGGCGGCGCTTTGGCCCTCGCCGGTGGACTCGGCGATCGGCTGCACGATGTTGGTGGTCATGAATTGGCTCATGCCGCGCAGTGCCGCGCGGGCGCTCGCTTCATCAAGCGTAACCCGGCGGATTATCGTTGCGGTGTTATCGCGCTGATTGACGCGGTCGAGCTGCACCGTGCCGCTAAAGCGCAGCGGCGGCGCGCCGAACGGCATTTCAAATTCATCCGCCACCGCAACCGGCTGACGGCGTGTAAGCGCGCGGCCTTGCAGGAAGGCGGACGGCTGGATCGTCGCCAACGCGCCGGCGGCGTCGCGCGAGTCGAAATTATCGAGCAAGACAGCGACGCCGCGCAGAACAGGTTCGCGCATGCGCGCCCAGCTCAAAGCGGGCGTGGCGGCCATCCCGGCGGAGTCTTCGTCATCGTCGCTCTTTGGCGCGCGGGCCGGCGCCTCCTCGATTTCTGCATCGGCTGCGGGCGCAGGCTCCGGTACGAGACGCGCGAAGGCGTCCGCCATCAGCACGATGTTTTCAG
>CAYXKP010000260.1:0-4029 GCA_964465695.1 uncultured Nitrospira sp. | reverse complement strand
GACTTCAACACTGCCGAAGCGGGCGGCCGGAAATTGAGCAGCGACACGAATCGCGTCGTTCAAGTCCGGCACGTCGATCATGAGAAATCCGCCGAGTTGCTCTTTGGTCTCGGCGAACGGCCCGTCTGTGGACGACGTCTTACCCTCTCGGACCCGCACCGTGGTCGCCGTTTCCACCGGATGGAGCGGGGAGGCGGCCAACAATCGGCCGGCTTTCCGCAATTGGTCACAGTAAGCCATGGCATTCAACACTTTTTCTTCGACATAGACCAGGCAGAGGTATTTCATATCAGGCTCCTCGTCATAGATGGTGAACGACCGTGTACATGATAGTCGTCGCAGTCGCCATAAATCGACAACGGGCTTCTGTTCGAAACAGGAAGGATCACGAATCGGTGAAAGATGAGTAAATGGATCGTTGGTGAAATACCGCTTGACGGCGAGCCGGAACGACGGTATCCCAGTGGCCATGAGTCAGCCTTCCACCACCGTAGCCTATGGGTCGGTCGCGCTCGCGGCAGTTCTGTGGGGTGGTTCGATCGTCGCGCAGAAGATGGCCCTCGGCTCGTTCTCCGCTGTCGAAGCTTCGGTTCTTCGCGATATCGGAGGGCTGGCGATTCTTCTAGCCACCTGGTGGTCGAACGAAGGCGCGACGATCAAGATAAGCGGCGCCGACATGAGGCTGCTGGGGTTGCTCGGACTTGGTGTGTTGGGGAATCATCTGCTGATTCTCATGGGGCTCAACTATGTCAGCGGAGCGGTCGGCGGCGTGATCATCGGATCGAGCCCCGTCGTGACGGCCCTGCTCTCCGCCATGCTGATTCGCGATGTGCCGTTGCGTGCCGTGTGGGGCGGCGCGCTCTTATCCTTCGCGGGTGTCGGGCTGGTTTCCGTGGCAGGCTTTCAAACCCCGGGCGAGCAGCCTCTGTTGGGAAGCATGTTGGTCTTTCTCGGCGTCGTGAGTTGGGCGCTCTATAGTATCGGGAGCCGCACGATTATGGAGCGAATTTCAGCACTGACGGTGAATTGGACGACTCTGATGGTTGCGACAGTCCTTCAGATCCCGCTGCTCTGGACGGATCAAAAGATGCTGCGTGCCGGGATGGGATCGGTCACGACATCCGATTGGCTGGCGCTCGGTTACCTGATCATCTTTGCGACGGCGGTGGCGCAACAAGCCTGGTTGTTCGGCGTCAAGGGCATCGGTCCCTCACGGGCGTCGATCGTGGGTAATCTGACGCCGGTTGCAGCCGTTGGGCTATCGGCTGTGATTCTGGGTGACTCAGTCGGACTGATTGAAATCATCGGGATCGGCCTCATCCTTGCCGGCGTCTATGTCGTGAATCGCCAAACGGCCGAGTAAATAGCCGGCCTCTCGCATCAAATCCTCCCTGTCTCGGTCTCGATCCCGGCCTGGATATTGGAGTAACATAGCATCGGCCGTCCGTGAGTAGGTTATGGCTTTCTTATCTCACCGTCATCGTACGGCGGAATGTTGGTCATGTAAACGATGGTACGGTCATGAACAGTAACTATGCCCGAGCATTGATTCCGCTGATCCTGGCTTCGACATTCCTTCTCGACGTGTTCATGCCGTGGGGCTATGCGGTCTGGGTCGTGGGCGATGTCTTCGCCGCGTTCTTGACCCTTTGGATTGAGTGGCCGATCGCCCCGTATATCGTTGCGGCCGTCGGGACCGTTCTCGCGTACATGGGGCACACATTGTCTCCCGCGGTCATCCCGGTCGACGTTGCCGGCTTCAATCGTGTCGTGGGTATAGCGCTCCTGTGGATCACGGCCTGGCTCGTGGCGCGGGCAAGAAGAGCGAAACTCGACGATGCCACCAGGCGGCTGGGTGCGATCGTAGAGAGCAGCAGTGATGCCATTCTGAGCGTGACACCTGACGGATTCGTGACCACGTGGAATGGAGGTGCCGAGCGTATCTTCGGGTATACCGCCAACGAGATGATCGGCCGTTCGATCCTCACGATCATTCCGGCCCATCTCCATCGGGACAGAGCTTGGGAACTCGCCACCGTGCGGGGAATGCATGACATTCAAACCTATGATGCAGTAAGGCTGACCAAGGACGGCCGGTGCATCGACGTGTCGGTCACATTATCGCCGCTCAAGGACGCGGTGGGCCAGTTTGTGGGGGTATCGAAAGTCATCCGTGACATCAGCGAACGCAAGCGTGGGGAGTTGCTCTTGCAACAGGCGCATGAAGCGTTGGAAATAAAGGTTCACGAACGAACCGCCGAATTGAGCGCCGCCAACCATTCCCTACGGATACTTTCCAATCGACTGATGCAAGTCCAGGAAGAGGAGAGAAGCCGGCTGGCGCGCGATCTGCACGACGAAGTCGGACAGTTGCTGACGGCACTGAAGATCGACTTGCAAGACATCCAGCATGGTGAGGTCATGGATTCCCGTTTCAGTCCTCTTACGGATAGCCTTGAACTGGTGGACCGCCTGCTGACTCAAGTGCGGACTCTCGCGCTGGACCTCCGACCATCGCTCCTTGACGATCTGGGGCTGGTATCGGCGCTTCGATGGTATGCGAACCGGCAGGCGACGCGTAATGGATGGACCCTTTCGCTCTCCGTCGAAGGAATGGATGGGCGAGTCCCGGCTCCTATCGAGGTCACCTGCTTCCGGGTTGCGCAGGAGGCCCTGACCAACATCGCCAAATACGCGCGGGCCAAGACGATCAATCTTGCGTTGTGTCGGCAAAATGCAGAAGTCGCGCTCGTCATCCAAGATGACGGCGTCGGATTCGATGTGATGCAGGCACGACGACGGGCACAGGATGGGAAAAGCATCGGGCTGCTCGGCATGGAAGAGCGTGTGCGGCTGGCCGGCGGCAGGCTTCTCATCTCATCAGCGCCGGGGGAAGGGACTAGGCTCGAATTGGGCTTCCCGTTCACGGAGCAAGAGCAGTTCAAGACCGATGCGACGGTTGAGGTCATATCGCCATGAGTCATCTCCGGATTCTTCTTGTGGAAGATCATGCGTTAGTCCGGGCCGGCATGAAGGCGCTCCTGCAAAAAATCGAGGGCACCGAGGTTGTTGCGGACATGGGAGACGGGTTAGACGCCGTCAATTGTGTCCATGCCACCGCTCCGGACATCATCCTCATGGATATTGCCATGCCGGGATTGAACGGACTGGATGCGACTGCCCGGATCGTCAAGGAATCGCCGACCGCGCGAGTGATCCTGCTGTCGATGCATGCCAATGAAGAATACCTCCGACAGGCTTTGCAGGTCGGGGCTTCCGGTTATCTATTGAAAGGCGCGGAATTGGCCGAGCTTGAGTTGGCCCTTAAGACGGTCGCCAGAGGCGAGAAGTACCTGACTCCGGCGGTAGCGAAGTACGCCATCGAGGCCTATCGCGAAAAGTCCGACGGACCGGCCGGTCCGTTGGCAAAACTGAGCATGCGCCAGCGAGAAATCCTCCAACTCATCGCAGAAGGACAAACCACGAAAGACATCGCCCAGCGCCTGAACTTGAGCGTGAAAACCATCGAAACCCACCGCAGCCAATTGATGGAACGGCTCGATATTCACGACGTGCCCGGGCTCGTCCGCTTCGCGATTCGTGTCGGGTTGATCCAGCCCTATTCCTAGCCGGTTTCTCCCGCTTCATCGGCAGCCCGCGTTCGTTCGGTAAACTCAGCGGCTCCTCTCAGGGATCATCCGCCATTCTTTCAGGACTTTCCTGATAGGCCTACGCCGTCTTTTGTGAGACATAGACGCCGCAACATGGGCGGAACCATTCGCGTCGCATTCAACGCATTCAATAAGGAGTAGGCTCAACGAGGTTTCACTATGGCTGCCGATCATAGATGTGGGAGAGGAGGATGTCAGCGGTCGCAGCTATGAATGGCCCGGGAGTATACAGGTTAGAGTAGTGGAGTTGCGTATCCCCAACACCAGCACGGAGGTGTGGAATCGTTCCAATGGGTCTAGGCAAAGCAGCAGCCACCGGAAGAAGGCAACTCACGGCAGACGAAAAGGAGTGATGCAC
>CAYXKP010000259.1:0-4056 GCA_964465695.1 uncultured Nitrospira sp. | reverse complement strand
GAGGACGCCGGTGCCAGACTGAGTCGTGGCTGCGACCGCGTCTGGGTTCGAGACCTCGATCCAGTCAGCGCCCTTGCCGGTGATGACGGCGTTGACGTTGTTCTCCGAGTCGTCGAGACCCGTGATCTTGGCGAGATCGCCTACGGCGTAGTCGGCGAAGTTAGCCGGAGGCGCTGAGAAGGTGTATCTCGCGATGCCGCCACCTTGTGGAGCGACCGTGATCACGTCCTCGGAGGTCGTGTTGGGCCCGTCGGTGAAGGCGACGAAGTAGTCGACGATCTGGTCCGCGGTCGGGAAGATCGTGTTGAGCGCCGAGGCGGCGAAGACCGTGGTCGAGGTGACACCGGTCAGCGGCTTGTTGACGTTGAACGGGACCGCGAAGGTCGAGTTCACGATGTCGTCGTCGATCACCACGACGAGCGAGTCGTTCTCGGCGAAGGCGTATGGTCCAGCGGAACCAGAGACCCGGAAGGCCTTGTTCGGGGAGTCAGAGGTCGCGACCGTGTCGAGCGAGAAGCCGAACGCCGCGTTTGCGGTAGACGAGCCTTGGATCTCGAGCGAGCCAGTCGTGAGGTACGTGTTCGAGCGGATCTCGACGTAGTTGAGTCCACCGATCGTGCGGACGACGGCCGTCGCGCCCCTGAGCTGGAGGTTGATGAAGTCGCAGGTCTCTTCCGCGGTCTTACCCGTGGAGAAAGTGCCGTCGAAGGTGACGGTCTGATCGGCGCCGCCGTCGACTGAGATCACTAGGGTCTCGCCGTTCGCCGGAGCGTATAGCTCAGCCGAGGAAGCGCGGAGCTTGGCGCGCGTGAAGAGCGAGCCAGCCGTGACGGTCTGGTTGGCGACGAGCGGGTTCGTGAACTGACCGATGCCTAGCTCACGGTTGAAGATGTAGTCTCCGTCTACGCCCACGACCTCGTCGGTCGAGAAGTCGAGACCGTCGGTCGCGTCGTTGAGGGTTCCGCCCGTGACCTCGATCTTCGAGTCAGAGCTGAGCTTCGTGTTGGAGATGAGGCGGACCTTGGTGTCTGAGAACGAGGGGACAGCGGTGACGCCTGCGAGGTCTCTGTTGAGGACCGCGCAGATCTCGGCCACAGTTACGGCCGCTGGATCGTCGACGTCGGCGAGCGCGATCGTAGCCGTCTGGACGTTCGCCGACTTGCCGTCGACGATGACCGTGAGGTCGTGCGGGAAAGCTCCGATCGCGGACAAGTTGAACGGAGCCGAGTTGCCCGAGTCGAGCGTAGCAGTCTCGCCGTCCTTGGAGAGCTTCACGTCGTCGACGTACAAGCTGAGCGTATCCTTGCGGTCGGTCGGGAACGAGAGGATGGAGTTCGACGTCCCGCCCGTGACCTGGATGTTCTCGTTCGTGTCGGTCCTGGCGGTGATAGTGACCTGCTTGCCTGACTGCGAGGTGCGAGCCTCGACGAGGGCTGCCTTGTCGTTGATGGCGGCAGCGATCTCTTCCGCGGTCGCGATCTCTGGGAACCGGAAGTCGGCTGGGTTGAAGGTGATCGTCTCTGACGCGGTTCCGACCTCGTAGGACAAGGTGAGGGCGCCGGAGCTCATGTCGTACGGTTCCTGGATGTTGTTCTCGACCTGAGCCTTCACGACCGGGAACTGGTCTAACTGGAAGCGTTCCTCCCCACCGGTGGAGGAGCCGCGGATCGTCTCGAAACCGACCGAGCCAAAGGTAGGCTCGAAGCCGGTGCCGTCGTCGATGTACACCTTGACGGCGCCAGCGTCTTCGACTGGGAGGACCACGGATGCGGAGACGACGCGCTTAGCCGAGACTGGGTCTACGACGCCGACGATCGCGTTTAGGATGGCTTGCTTGATGCCTCTGGAGAGAGCTGGGATCGCGTCCTTGATGCGGTCGCGTAGCTCGTCGTCTGACTCGCGGTCGCGTCCGGTCGTGAACTTGGAGTCGTTCTGGGCGCGAGCTCCGGTGAACGGAGGGGACGAGAAGGCAGCGGTGCCGGAGATAGCCATCGAGGCGATATTCCCCGTGGTTCCAGCCTCGATCGCCTTCACCTCGACGCCGGTCACGCGATCCTCGCCAGCGAGCAGGACCTCGTCGTTCACGGTCTCGAACTGAATCTCGGCGTTGGTGCCGGTCGCAGGCACGACGACGATGGTTCCAGCGAGGATCGGCACGTCGGTGCCTTGCTTGAGGATGACGGTCTCGTCGACCGAGTGGTTCTTGGTGAGAGGAGCGTCGAGGGCGAAGGTCCAGTAGTTGACGTTGTTGGTCGGAGCCGCGGAGTAGGTGACTTCCTCCTCGTTGTTGGTCCCGCGACCGACGATGAGGGTTCCCGACGTCCCGATGAGGACGTTAGAGGCGTCGTTCACGTTGAGGGCAGACTCGCCCGCGACCGGAGCCGGGAGACCAGCGTAGAACGTGGTCGAGACCTTCACGAAGTCGGACGGTCTTAAGATCGAGATGGTGCCGGTTGCCTTGGCGGCTGCGCGGCGGACGATGCCGTACTCGAAGGCCTTGAGGTCGAGGTCGTTGCCGGTCAGAGCCTCGATGTCGCCCACGCGGGAGACCTGGGCGATCTGGTAGTACAGCGCGAAGTCTGACTGAGCCGCGGCTTGCGTGAGGATGTCGATCACCGAACCTGGGTTGATGTCGTTGAGGCCTAGCTCTGAGATGAGCACGGCTAGCATTCCGGTCTGGATCTGACGTTCTGAGAGGAGTTGGAGGTTTGGCATCTTAATTTCCGTATTTGAATCTTGGTGATCTAACTAAGCCCCGGCAGTGTCTAGAGATGGTGATCCAATAAAGCTTAGTTGTGGCAGCCGCTTCTCTAATTGTCTTGTAGATTATACCTGATCTCAAGTCGACTACACTTCTAGCAGCTGGGTTGTTTTCACCTGCAAATAATCGCTTATCCTTGTGATGTTGACTAATTTTTTGTCTAGTCTCGTCAGAGTGAGTTTTTCCAAAAAATGCGTTACTTTTACCTCGGCTAGCTTCACTTATTTTTTTACGATGTCCTTCAGTGAGTTTTTTACCAGTTTGAACATCACTTAATTTTTTACGCTGCTCCGTAGTCCACTTATAGCCCAAAGCGCGGCCTGGTCGTCCTTTTTGAGACTCAGAGAATCGTTTCCGTTGGTCTTCTGTCCACTTATAACCGGCGGAGCCTTTTCCGCCGGGACAGAAATTCGTTGTACATTGACCTAACATCTTAAACGATTGTATGAGATCAATTTCTTTCCTAAATGCGTCCTCTTCTGTTAAATTAATTGCTAAAAATTTAACCGTATATCCAACGGAATTAACTATATTGTGCCAATATCTATTGCGATTATCGCGAGCATAAGCTCGTTTTCCGCGCCCTTTTCCTATGTAGAAAATCTCGTTAGAATCTAGCCTAACGTGCGCGTATACATAAAAATCCATAATCAAATTATACTGATTCTTAGATTTTTATTTTTAGCGGGATCGGGATGTCGACCTGCTTGATCCGGAGGTTGAACCTGATTTCGAGAGAGCCTGAGTCCCTGACGAGAGCCAGGTCCTCGATCCCCTCGACGCGAGTGTCTTGCAATAGCGTGTTCGTGAGTCCGTCCTTGATGGCTTCGATCGGCGGGAACTTGCGACCGGGCACGATGCCGGCTCCCATCTCTGGGTATCTCATGACCTCGCCCTTCTCGTACGCGAGCTTGAGGAGCACGGCCTGAGCCATGTTCTGGACGCCGGAGACGACCTCTAGGTCGCCCGAATTGGAGATGGATAGGTCGTAGTCCTTCGTGAGCTTTAAGTCAGTCCCGAGTGATTTCTCGAGCTCTGAGAGGCCACGGTTGGACGCGTTCTCACCCACGAACGGGGCTTGGCTGAAGCCGTTCACGGCCGGAGTCGGGATGAGCACCGAGTCGCCCGGCTTCAAGACGTTTGGAAGCGCGCTCGACAAGTCGTCGGTCACGTACGGAGCCTTGAGGCCGTTCAGCTCGACGATCTCGCCCCACCTCGTGGAGTCGCCTAGTTCCTTCTGGGCGAGGCGCTCGAGGTTCACGCCCGACCTGTCTCTTATACACATCTGACGCTGC
>CAYXKP010000258.1:0-4107 GCA_964465695.1 uncultured Nitrospira sp. | reverse complement strand
CATCATAACCTTCCTCTTTTAGTTTGGAAATTATTGTATCATCATCTTCAGTTTTTAGGTGATGGTCGTTTGTGAAAAAGTTTATCCATCCACGCAATGAAGCATTGATATCATACTTTTCAAACATTATGTGCTGAACTTTTTTAAGTAAATCAGCCTTAGTTGTTCCAATGTTTTCGTTGATAATAAAACTCTCGATTAGATTAAACACTTATTACTCCTATTCGAGATATATTTATTATTCTAATGAAAAAGTTGTCCTTACAAGTTGTGCTAGTTGTGATTGTGGCATAGAACCTGTGCGTGAAGCAACATTTTCTTGATCCTTTAATAGGACAACACTTGGAACACCTCTGATGTTATATTGATTTACTAACTCTACGTGATCGTCAATATCAACCTTTACAAATTTTACATCTGGATAGGTTTGCGATACAAACTCTACAATTGGTCCAAAAGTTTTACAAGGACCACACCAAACAGCACTAAAATACAAAACAATTTTATTGTTCTCTGTAATATCTAATTGTTGTTCTCTCTCTAAAATCTGCAACATATACTAACTCCTTCTAAATATTTTTATTATAATTAATTTCTTCAAGTTTACGAATGCTTTCATAATATCCACATTCGTAAATGCGTTCAAACAATGGATAAAGAGTTTCAGCAAAATCTTTAGGAATACCACCTTCAACTAAACCATCCACTGCCGCTTGTATCACTTCTTGTTTATATGTCTTTACGCTCATTCGAATAAATCCTCGTTCCACTCTCTGTGTCCTTCCCTAAACGCCATATTGCTTTGTGTTTCACGAACTTCAACTCTAAAGCACCACAAACGCTCTGCTTCACCTGGACCCCAGTAATCAGGAATGAAAACACCATTTACATACTTGTATAACATATCTGCTAAACCCTCACATCCCAATCGTGGAAGGATTGTTAGTTTAGCAAGTTTCTTTTCTTGTAAAAGTTTGTATGTTTCTAATTCTGGATCGTCTTGTGATACCAAAAGAGTATGATCAAATTGATCTTGAAGAATTTCTTTTAATTCTTTCAACCCACCATAATCAGCAACCCAGTTTCTAACATCTAGATCATTAGTTCCAAAGTAAAATTTCATACTAAATGCGTATCCGTGAATTAGATTACAATGACTATCTGCTCTCCACTGACGATAAGCGCATGGAAACGCATCAACAAATTCTTTTGTGCTAACGAACTTATATGTAATTGGTTGTATTGTTGTCATAATTATGTCTCCTTATTGTAAAATAAGGCGGCAGAATTTTTTGAGAGGGATGACGCCAAGTCCTCTATATTATTTAATATTTTTAACACGCTTAAATGTATATTCAAATGTTGTTATTGAACACACTCTTAGGTTGTCTTCCGGTCCGTCTTGATATTTGACCCACCCATCCTTTACCTCCTTTACTATCACTGGTGTATAGGTGAAAGGATCGTCTAAAGCGTGTCTCCACAATGTGCCAGGACGAACAGGATTTCGTAATATAGACACAATACACATAGTTAAAAAGCAAGCAATAAATCCAAAAATATAATGATATAGTGCGATTTCCATTTTATTACCTATTCATACAAGCGTTTAAAAATTCCTGTTCGTGATTTTGTGGAGGTTGAGGGTTATCCCAAACTAACTTTGCCTGCGATAACAAAAACTCTCCATCATCTTCGTCTTGAACAAACCATCTTAGTTCTGGAGGATACGCTTGAATTTTTTCAATATCCTGTTCCATTTGCGTAATGAACTCATTTTTGTTTCCTTCTGGTCTTCCACTATCACGCAACAAGGCAGCGTTTCGTATAAATGTTGAACCTTCTAAACATTCTTCTATTGTCAAGTTGTGTGAATATGAAGCGCTGCTGATTGTAAGTAATAATACCCCCAAAAGTTTATTCATTTATATTCTCGATTTGTTGGATTTTTCTATATGCTGCCTTCACAACTGGCTTGTGTAATTCTCTACCATTTTCTATGAACTCATTTAATGTCATCCACATTGTTTTTTCTGTTTCAAATGATGGTTCTCCAAACAAACTATGGTTTTTGATTTTTGCTACATAAACCATAGTTCTACCCATAAAATTTCCCACCTCGTTTATTGTAATAATATTACCTTTGAACAATCCTAATTCTTCTTGTGCTTCACGGATTGCTGCTTGTTCATTGGTTTCTTCACCTTCAACTTTACCTTTACTGATTTGTGGGAGAGGTCCACCAAAATCTGGATCGGAAGGAACCATAAACATCATTTTAATATTGTTGTTATCTTCAACAATATAAGGAATTAGACCTGCTCTATAAATTAACTTCTTTTCTTGTTCCATAATAATTTATCCTTTCCTATAGTATATAGGAAAGCAATCCTATCAATCAACTTATTTATTGTGCTATCTTTATATTTAAGTTCAAAATAAAATGACGTCATTCCAATAACAATAGCGAGGATTATTGCTATTGTTATAGCACCAAAAAATGCTAGCACATAATGTAGAGGATGTGGGAAAATTAAAGTGTCAACCATTATGTCCCCACACCATTTCCAAACACAGAGTTTTGGATGCGATGGCAATAAATGTATCCTCTGTCCATACACATTTTAGCAACCTTTGCTGAAACTTCTTGTTGCTGTTCTTCTGTTGCTGCTACCGGCATAATGTAAACTTCAACGTCTCGTGGAATACCAGCGTTGAAATATTCATTCATTGCTGTTTCAACTTCATTGAAATCTTGTTCATTCGGACCGCAAACAAACTTAAAATATTGTTCACTATTTCCATAATCATTTAAATATTGAGTAATTGCTATTTTTGGATTGATTGCTTGTTCCCACTTTTCGCCACTAACAGAGGGCAACTTTGGAGAATTTGACCAAGTAATCCATATGTTATTATCATTACAAAAACTATAAAATGCTTCAACATCCTTTTGACGTAATGGAACACTACAATTTGTTTCAATTAAAATGTGTTTTGCTTCTTTGAATTGAGGTGCTGATAATAACGGAACAAAGTTCTTCATTCTTAAAGTTGGTTCACCACCAGTTAAAGAAAGAATAACTCGTTTGTTTGTCTTTGGATTGATAAAAGAATTGTGTGGGAGAACTTTTAATACTTCTTCACCAACATCTTCTGCTGTTCCTTTATTCCACATATGTGAAAACTTTTCATCCCACGAATAAATGCTATCGCAACCTTTATGGATTAGGGGAATTGAGTAAATGTCTTTGTAATCTTTTGGATTGAACCCGAGAACATCAATAGATGCCGTATCTAAATTTTCTGGGTTGTTGAATTTGCGACATTGAAAATTACAACGAGCAAAACGAATGTATGCTGTTGGATGACCTGAATATTTTGCTTCACCTTCAATTGACATAAAAACTTCTGACCACTCAAACATAATTATCTCCTTAAATTGAGATAATGATTAGTGGGGTTTTCAGTGTAAAACTAACTGCTTCCGTAATCATTACTTGTATGATTATCTTATATTTATAATGTTTAATCAACTATACTTCTTCTTATCATAATTACAAACATAATACTGCACTCGTTCCATTGGAGAATTGTATTCAGAAACATAGTTTACATCGTCACCAACGTTAAACTTGTGAGAGGAAACAAACGCTCCATTTAATCTGTATTGTGTATATTCAAATACCACAAAGTATTTTTTATTACATTCAAACATAACTTCCATATAACTTCTATCACCAACTTGTGATTGTTTACTTTGATAAGGTTTATGGGCAATTCCACCAACAACAACCCTAACAACGTGTTCCTTGTTGGAATATGAAACACGTTGAATTGAAAATGGGTCAACGAATGTGTGGACATACGTTCCGGAAGTAATGTAAACTACTGCTGGTGGTTGTTTATTATGAAACAACCAATCGCGCGATGGTTCATTTCCAATCGGTTGACTGGTTGTTGTCAGAACTACAAAGGAAGCAATTAGTGTTTTCATAATTTACTTTTGTTCTTTCCAAACCATTAAATTCTTGGAAGACTTATCTTGCTTTACGTTGATCTTTCCAATTTGTTGCTGAATAGTTGGATCCATCTTTTCAAGAAAAC
>CAYXKP010000257.1:0-4219 GCA_964465695.1 uncultured Nitrospira sp. | reverse complement strand
TGTAGATCTTCGTTTCAGTTTCAGGCGGAAGCTCGAAGCCTCCTCTCTTCATGTCGGCCAGAAGCTGATGAGTGTCGTCGAGCAGCGCCACACGGACCTCAGGTTCGGCTGTTCGAATTTGCGAATCAAGGATCTCAAGATCCTTCGCCGTAAATTGATGAAAGCGATGGATCATAGTGTCTGGAGAGATATGTGGGCGAACCTGCGACGAAAAGAGGCGCACTTCAAATTGCCCCTTGAGAAATTGACGTGGACGACCGGTGATTTTGAGTAGGCCAGCCGTAACCAGCTGCTGTCTGGCACGGAGTGCATTCTTTCCACGTGTCCCGACCCATTGCGCCATATCGGCAATCGACGCCTTAACACGACTATTGCCACAGCCGTGGCTGTGTCGAAGAAACTGCAAGTAGAGTATCTGCTGATGGGAGGGGAGGGTGCGAAAGTCAGGGTGGTCGAGTGTCTGGCAGATTAGTTCAGAAAACCGAGCTGGGTTGAAATCAGGTGGTTCCGGTCGACTCTCTGAGGGAAGTTGGGGAACGGATTCTGGTTCTTCAAACTCTCGTGCAAGTGCTTCTTCATCAAAGACTTCAGAAGATTTCACCGTATCCATTGAGGCCTCAAAAGTCGACACAGACATAGGTCGAGTATCATACCTCTGCGTATCATGTCAATTACTTATGCTTCAGATCACGCTCGACGACATCAAATTCCTTGGTATCCGGGATGGAGACCTTCTCGGATGCCTTGACTTGTGATAGCGGGAAGGGGTAGGGTGGCGCCGGGTAGAGGCAGCTCCGGAAAATCGGGTCGGGAGGAAATCCTCCTGTGGTGTCTTGGACGAACTCCCCAGTCAAAGGGAGACCTGATCTGCACGGTCCACCTCTATCCTTTGAGAGAGAGGACTCCCGGGGTGGACAGGGAGTGAGACCCAGTCTTCACCGAGCTCACCATATAGAGAAAGAGCGGCATGAAGCGGGGTGCGAGAGAGGACGGAGACCATCATGGAGCTGGTACCGCTCACTCCTGTGCATGGGCCGCCTGATCAGCAAGCCTCCACGGCACTGGTCCCCTTGGCGACGACGGCTCACCGAAGGACAGGCGGGGAGTTGCCGCCGGTCTGTTTATCCCTCTCGTCCTCGACGCTCATTGGACTCCGTGTCTACCTCGACGAGTTCGCCGGGCAGCTCGCGGCCCAGAAGCCGACGTCCACCACCGCCCGGACGTATTTCAAACGCGGCCGCTTTTTTATCAGCTGGTTGGAGCAGGGGAGGGATCCACCGCTGCGTCGCCTCGATCGCGCCTGTCTGGAGGCGTATCGCGAGTGGCTCGACCGACGGTTTCCGAATCTCCGCACCAAGAACGGCTATCTCACGGCGGTGCGGCAGTTCCTCGCCTGGCTCGTGCCGCTCCATCCGGGCCTGGTCAACCCGGCCGATTTCGTCCACGGCTGGACGTGCAGTCGGCAGCACACGCGGCGGCATCTGCCGGTGGAGGGTGCGAAGGCGTTACTCGCGGCGCTCGAGTCCGATCCGCGAAAGACGGAGGTGCAGCGTGCGCGCAATGTCGCGATGGCCTACTTGATGCTCAAGACGGGGCTGCGGACGATTGAAGTGAGCCGCGCGCGCGTCGAGCATTTGCAGGAGTTGGTACCTGGGGAGAAGTGGCGCCTGGGGGTACATGGGAAGGGGAGAGCGTCCGCCGATGAGTCGGTGCAGGTGTTGAAGGAAGTGTATGACCGCATTCAGGTGTATCTGGCACTCCGACCACACCCGTTGCAGGGGAGTGATCCCCTCTTTGCTACGACCGCCTGTTTTGATCGCGGTGGGAACGTGGTCACGGCAGCTGGGAGGCAGCTGTCCACGCGCGCGATTCATCGGATCATCACGGAAGGCTTGCTCTTAGCCGGCGTGAAGAAGCCGGGCATTGTGGTCCATAGTCTACGGCACTCGACCCCCACCTTTGCCTTGCTCAACGATGCCAATCCGACGCGCGTGCAGAAGATGATGCGGCATCAGCACTATGCCACCACGGAGATTTATGTGGAGGAAGTGCAGAAACTGCTGGAAGGCGCGGAGGAGGCGGTCACGCAACTCTAGGACGCCGGCCCGACGTAACTGCTTGGAACCGAGAGAGGCGAATCTGAAAAGAGCCCAGTTCAGACCCAGTTAACGCGCCTCTATGAATCGAAGTCCCTGAGGTTTCTGGTGTCCTGCACGGACACTGAGCTCGTCTCTAGAGCGTTAAGCGGAACACAATATTCGTCTTTCTCAGCACGAATGGGCATGATGATATTGATGAACCAGGGCATGCCCGCGACCCTTGCTCAATAGCCATCGATTTACCGGCACTGCCGCCACAAATGCCAGCACCAATGAAAAGCCAAGCTGCCCCAAAAGAGGAGCGTCCCCAGGCCTGCGTCCATAGCGCCTGGAATCATCAACATCGCAGCGTTATCGATGACTTGCATGGTCGCTATAGATAGCGTGTCGGACGCGAAGGCAGAGCAAGCGCCGGGCGTAACGCTACCCCATGCTGTAACAACGGTTTGATGGTCAACAGGTACCCAAACAGAAATGCCAGTGCCAAGTCAGAATAGCCTGGACGAAGGACCGAGATGGCGTCATCCAGGCAGCGGCATACCGTCGCTTTGACCTCATCCAGCGACGGTACATGGTCGTCGGCTAAGACCTGAGTTTGTTCCAGAAAATCGCCTCGTCTGGCTTTCTCGGATGCGTGTGAACGATAGTAATCGATCACGGTATTGCGAAGTATGCGATAAAACCACGGGACGACGCTTTCTTCATTATTCAGCGAATGCTGTTGCTGGATAGCCTTCACCAAGCTTTGCTGGAGGAGGTCCTGGACGAGGAAATGATCCCCCACTCGGCGGCGCAAGAATGCCTCGAAGAGGGATCGATTCTCTGTGAGTCGATGAATGACGGAGTCGGCATCAGAAGCCAGGCCGTGTGGTTCCTTCGTCGGAGTAGTCATGGGAAAGCCCTTCTTTACCGAATGTATCGCATTATACGCGTCGTCCTCCGCGCATGTCGGTTGGAATTCAGTCTTCTTGTGTGTGCGATTCCTGTTCGCGAGATTCACAAGATCTGCGCAGCGACCTCTGCGCGACAGAAGAATAAGACATAGGCTTGAGCTTGACCTGTCTGGTGGGATTGAGGCATGCTATCGCGCTATGAACAGTTGGGTACTCGCCAAGGTGAGGATGCGGTTCTTTAGCCTGGTCCTGCCCTTCGCCCTCTGTCAGATCGTCGGGACCATGTGTATGGTGCCGGATGTGTTGGCAGCCGATGAGGCGCAAGTGGCTACAGATATGAACCATATGACATGCCCAATGGACGATGCGACCATGTGTCCGCCGTCCGCCACCTCGTCGCCGGAACGGCAACTCAAGCACGCGGCCGCTATCGACCTGGATCAGGCACTGCTTTTGTCAAGTGCCGTCACGATCCTCAGTACTGCTCCTATTCCCACACCATGGGCATGGGAGAATATTTTCTCCATTGTGCCCATTTCTATAGCCTCTTCCTCGGTTCTTCGAATCTAATCCCATACCTCCAGTTCATTGATTGCCACTCCATCTATGTGCGGAGTCGGCAGTGATCCATCTGTTCGACATCGCCTGGAGGTGTCATCGTGAACCCGTTCTTCAACCGATTTTTCGGAAAGCTTCGTAGCCTTCTGACTGCCTCGTTCTTGGTCCTGGCTTCCCTCGGGATGAACGTCATGGATCCAGCTCTAGCGGACGAGGGCCGCCTCTCTCTTTCCACCCTCATCGATGAATTGACTGCCCGCAGTCCGGAGATCAAGGCGGCACGTGAACGCTGGGAAGCGGCACAGGCTGTTGTACCGCAGGTGCAAACGCTCCCCGATCCCACAATGCAGGTCGGGTACCAGAGCATGCCTATGTTGCCACCGTCCGTGCAGGGCCCGGTCTACGGCGTCGGGCAGGCGTTCCCTTTTCCTGGGAAGCTTCGGCTGCGAGGCGAAGTGGCTGGCCGCGAGGCCGACCGGATTGAGCAGGAGTACCGCGCGATCCGGCTTCGCCTCATCGCGCGGTTGAAAGAGTTGTACTTCGATCTCCATTTCGTCCACAAGGCCATCGAGGTCGTGGAGACGAACAAAAACTTGCTGAGGCAGTTCGAGAAGACCGCCAAGTCTCGGTACGCCGTCGGCCAGGCAGCCCAGCAGGACGTGTTCCGCG
>CAYXKP010000256.1:0-4260 GCA_964465695.1 uncultured Nitrospira sp. | reverse complement strand
GCCGCCACTCTTTTTGAACCTTGACAGGGAGGAGCCTGTGAAGCAATCGTCATTACGAGTTTTGGGCTGTGCCATCATGATGGCGACCATGCTGGCCGGCTGTAGAGGAACAGGAGAGATGCGTTATCTGGATTTGCGCGAGAAGCCGCCGATGGTGCAGGTGACCGACATCGAGCCCGTCAAGATCGCCATCGAACCGTTTGACGATCGACGGACCGACAGGAGCCGAGTGGGGACGCGCACTCACCTTTGGGGAGGCACCACGCATTTCGATGTGTCGGGCGATCGGCTTGCGGGGTTGATCACGCAGCGACTCGCCGATCGGCTGAGAACGCGCGGATGGCGGGACCGGGTATGGAACGTGCGGGTGGCCCCGGCTGGATCCGCCGCGGATGCCGATATCGTCATCAGCGGACAGGTGCAAGACTTCTCTGCGACCGTGAAAAGCCGCGTCTTTTCCACTGTGATCGATACCACCAGCCGGTTTACCATCCAGGCCAGGAACCTCGTCGACCGAAGCACGACCATCCGTACGATTGAAGGAGGCCGGAGTCGGACAGTGTTTTGGTTCAACGAGGACGATGTGCGGGAACAACTGGCGGTGACGTTGAAGGACGGACTGGATCGGCTGATCGCCGACACGACGATCGACAACAAGGCGTTACGCCCGGCCCGGCGTCTCTTGCAAGAGTGAGCCTTACGGCGCGGCGGGGGAGAGCGTTGATTTGTGAGGACTGACGGCAACCGCAATCTGTCTTCAAGGATCCCTCATAGTGCGTGAGCGGCGGTGGGAAACGACGACGCCCCTGGGCTTCGATCAGGCGCTTGCCGTCGGGGAGCGGCTCGCCGCGCTCGGGCTCAATCCGGTCTCTCCCGCAAGCGACGTGATTTGCTATGTGGAGGAGTGGACGGTCGCGGCGCTCGATGATTTCGATCAGCTCGATCCCTGGGCCACCGAAGACGTGACGCTCATCCATGTACGGGAACGGTGGCGCGGAGATTTCTTTCTGTTATCCGGAGCGTATCATACGGTCTATCAGCGCCATCAAGACATCGGGACGTATTGCTCCATCAGCCATCCGTGGCGCATTCGAGAAGTCCTGCAGCTCCATGATCAACGTGCCATGTTGTGGATCGGGTTTCGACACGCCCATTCGTTCATTCGGGTCCGCCTCCAGACGCACGTCGTCATCACACCCGGCGAAACACGCGGGGATGCCGATCGGACCCGATGGTTGGATGAACGGCGGGCGGCCTTCCTTGAGGCGATTACCGTCTTGGACCTCCCGATCGAGACCCATGTGGAGAAGAACGCGGTGGTCGTCCGACCTTCCGATCCCTCCATACCGTTCTTCTGCTCGTGGCCCGATGCGTTTGGCCCCTGCCAGTTTGAGTACAACACGCCCGATGCCTTTGAATTCCTCGTGCCGGCCAGCAAGCTTGCCGAAACGTTCCATCCGGAACCGGCCGGAGTTCGCGCTTATCTCACGGGGTTTTCAGAGACAGCCTTGGCGGAATTCCAGGGGATCGAACCGGGAGCGCGGCTGGTCTATCGCTGCTCGGTTCACTGTCCGCTGGATGATTTGCCGGAGGTGCAGAACGCGATTCGTCCGCACGGTCTCTTGTACGCCACGCTGTGTGAATTTCAAACGCAGAAGGTGTTGCCTGGCGCCGAGGATGCCTCGGCAATCATCGGTATCGTCGGAATCAACGGACAATTCAAGATCGAAGCGCGCCTTAATCACGCTCCGCTTCACGAAGAGGCGATGGCGCCATGGTTGGAGCAGCTGATCGGCCATCCCGTCGTGTATGCGCCGTTACCCGCCTTTGTGTAACAGGATGCTGAAAAAGGCCTCCAACTTTGTTCTCGCCTCGAAAAAATCCTCAACGTACCCCAGAGGGTACGCCTCCGGTATTTTTCTCGTCTGCGGCCTCGCCTGGTGAAAGGCGCGTCTCGGCGCGCTGGGGTTGGGCGGGTGAGATGGTGACCTTTTTGAGCATCCCGAGAATTCGTCTCCGAAATGGTATGGGCTGCACGATTCGGTATTTGCATCGAACAATCAAACGGGATTTCGCACAGTAATGGCATGAGTCCCCTGACAAAGATTCAGTCCGTTCTGGCCAAACCATTCATGCCGGCCGTGTTCTTCCTCTCCGGCGTGACCTACGATACGCTTACGCTCACACGAATCGACCGGCTGCTGGATAACTTGATTCTGCTCCTGTATCTGGCCTTGCTGGGGACTCTGATCGTCTTGACCGGACGATTAGGGATCGAGCCCCCGCCCGATCGCGAACAGCTGGCATCGCTTTCGCCGTTCACCCGTTGGGTCATCGCGAGCCGTCCCTACTACCCCATGGCGACTCAGTTTCTGCTGGGCGGCCTCTTCAGCGCCTATACCATCTTCTACTCGAAAAGCGCCACGTTCACCGGTACGGCGGTTTTTTTTGCGCTGCTCATCCTGCTCTTGGTAGCCAACGAGTTTTTGCGCGACCGTCTGTCCAATCTCCGGCTGCTGATCAGTCTCTACGCCGTGGTGTGTTTCGCCTTCTTCACATTTTTTCTCCCTGTGATGACGGGCTACATGAATGCGGCGATCTTCGTGATTGGGGCGATGCTGAGCGTAGCGGTGGTCTTGCGGGTCGCACACCTGATCTATCGGAACAATCCGGACCGATCACGACGAGAAGCCGTTGGGATGACCGTTCCCGCAGCGGCATTGATCGGCATGCTGGTCGGATTCTACTTTCTGAATTTGATCCCTCCCGTGCCGCTCTCGCTGAAGTACGGCGGAATGTATCACGAGATCAAGCGAAGCGGCGACCAGTTTGAGCTCTCCTTCGAACGGCGGTGGTATCAGTTCTGGAAACGTTCGGATACGACTTATCCGCCGAACACGCCGATCTATTGTTTCACGGCGGTGTTTGCGCCGGTCGATCTCAATACCACGATCTATCACCACTGGTACTTTCGTCCACACGACAACAGGCCGTTCATGCATGCGGACAGAATTCCGATCAAGATCTCGGGTGGGCGCGAGGGCGGCTATCGAGCCTATAGTTTCAAGCAGCGCCTTGATCCAGGCGATTGGCGGGTCGATGTCGAATCCTCAGACGGGCGTATTATTGGACGAGTGTCGGTACAGGTGGGCGGCCCTGCTGATTCCGTCCCGACGTTGACGAGCATTTCCTATTGACCGTCAGTCTCGGACACGTCAGTGACCTTCGCGCTGATGGCGGAAGGAAACGAGTCTCGGGAGCATGAAAACGTAACCGGTGTTGTCAGTGCCGGCTGCTAAGGCTAGATAGGATTGCGGGTGCGGACAGAAGTGAGTAAAGTGGGTTCCAATGAGTCAGCGGACGCTTTCCCCTTGTCCTGCCAGCCCTAATTGCGTGTCGACTCAAGCGACCGATGAGGGCCACGCCATCGCGCCGTTTCAGTACCAGAAGTCTCGCGCGGAAGCGAAAGAGGCGTTGAAAACGGTGCTTGCGACATTGCCTCGTGCCAAACTCGTTGGAGAGGACGAGTCCTACCTGCACTATGAGTTCACCTCCCTGCTGCTTCGATTCGTCGACGACGTGGAGTTTCTCCTCGATGAAACGACGAAGACGGTTCACTTTCGTTCCGCTTCCCGCACGGGTTACAGCGATCTTGGCGTCAACCGCAAACGCATGGAACAGGTGCGAGCCCTGATCAGCGGTAAGCTTTAGGCATTTTTGTAATTGCTTCGGCATGATCGCTCCTCCTGTTATGCTGCTCGGCAACAGGAGGCTGTTCATGGGATTTAAGCGGAAGCATTCGCGTGTCGATGTCGGCCGTGGCGGGCGGCTGCAACGCGGCTCGCTCTCAGCGCCCTGCAAGATACTGGATATCAGCGAATCGGGGGTCCGTCTGGAGAGCCGTCTGTTTGTGAAGAGCGGCGACGTACTCCAGCTGTCGATCGAACTTGAGCGCGGGGGGTCCGTGACCTGCGAGTTGAAGGTTGTTCATGTGCGGTCACCAAAATTAGGCGCCAAAATTACTTCAATCAGCCCAGAGGATCGAGAGCGACTGACTCGCATTCTCGATGACCATGTCCAGAGTAGCTTCTCACGCGGTTAGCGCACCGATCATACCGCATCTCCATGGCTCATAGGCGGATGGGCGGTCAACGAACGGCCAGTTGCCGGCCGACACACCTTACATCCAAGCATCCGGCCGGCCGGCAAAAGCAGTATCGAGCCGGTGACGCCGAGGGAGCATCGGCTATCGGCCTGGTG
>CAYXKP010000255.1:0-4348 GCA_964465695.1 uncultured Nitrospira sp. | reverse complement strand
GCACGATCCCATAGCAGAGAGTGAAGAGGCCGTGGCAGAGTACGGTATCCATCTCGTCGAATGGAAGGAGATGAAGAATCTTGATGGATTAATTGTTGCCGTTGCGCACAAAAATTTTTCTGACATGAGTATCGTTGATCTACTGAAGCCTCTTCGCAATCAGAAGCACGGCGTCGTGATTGACGTCAAGAGCATCCTCAATCCGAGTCACATTCCCGCATCGATAAAATACTGGCGTCTGTGAAGACACCCTCAATCTTCAAGCACGAAGACAACCTTAATTGTAAGTAATACGAATTCTTGGGGCGTGTCCTGATTGGGGCCTTGACCTACCCACTTTATGACACCAAAGCAGAGGAGCTACCTTCTCCTCTCTGGAGATGGGCCGCTTTGTGCGCATATTGATGAACTCCGTAGAAGTTACATTCCTAATGATGTGTGTACCGCTTCTCATACCTGCCGTGTCCTGGCACCAGCTATCTCAACCAGCGGTTTTCGTCTTCTAACTGATTGAGTTGCTTCATCCTGACCCAACCCTGATATTTCAGCCGCCACTATCACGTAGCATCTATGATGCATTTGGGCCTCTTCAGCACGGCGATGATCTGTTCCTCCGTGTGCCGTTTTCCCCGTCACGGCCCCTCCTCTAGGGCCGACATCTCCCCATATTGAGTAGCACAATGATTGGGAGTCCAATTCCTTCGCGAAAGGAGATTGGACATGAAGAAGCGGTTTTCAGAGGCCCAGGTCCTTGGGTTTTTTGCGGGAGGCGGAGGTCGGGGTCGCGGTCAAAGATCTGTGTCGACGACATGGATTCTCCGAGACCAACGACTACTTCTAACGGAGCAAGTTCGGCGGCATGACCGTGCCGACGCCAAGCGGCTGAAGATACTGGAACAGGAGAATATCCGGCTGAAACAGTGACTGGCCGAGGCGCTACGGGAGCAGGCTGTCACCCGAGAGGTGCTTCGAAAAAAGTGGTAAGCGCGCCGGCTTATCGGGAGGTGGTGCGCTGGATGTGTGGCCGAGGCCTGACCGAGCGGTGTGCTTTGATGGTGATGGGCATGAGCGCCGGCAGCTTGCGGTACCACCCGCACCGGACCGAAATGCCGAACTGTGGAACGCTATGACCACACTGGCCGCTCGCGATGCAGGTACGGGGCCAGCATGATATATCTCAAGTTGCGACAGCAGGGGGCGCATGGTTAATCACAAACGGGTAGACCGACTCTATACGGAGGCCCACTTGCAGGTGGAAGGTCAGCCTCTCTATGCATCCTCCACCATAGGGCAATCCCACCCACAGATTGATTGAACGCTGAGCAGGATGAGGGTGAGAACAGATATGGCGTGGTCAGGTGCGTGGAGTCAAATGCTGTAGAGACTAGAACACGTATGAGGTAATCGCGTTTCCTGATAAGACATAAGGTGTTAAACAGCCACTCGGCTCTCGCTGACAGCGTAATCCAACATGTAGCTTGGAAGAGAATTTGAGGCAACACCATTGAGAACCACATGAATAGGTCTGTCTGCACGTAACGATCCAATCGCCTGTGTGACAGCTTGCTTAGACGTTAGGTTAGCTCTAACTACAAGAAGGAGGAGATCGCTGTGGCTTTCTAGCACATTCATCGTAGCCACAGGTAGAATCGGTGGAGCATTCAGGAGAATATAATCAAATTCCTCTCGCAATTGTGACAAAACACGATTGAGTTGACCCGCCCTTAGCAGGTCATTGGAATCAGCCACTGATTCGCCAGCCGGCATAATCCAGCAGGGAACATCCGCAAAGGAACTCATGGCCTGCTGGAGGGGAATGTCACTTCTTAAACAATCAATGAGCCCATACCCTACCGGAGATTCCAGAAAAGCCGTCAATTCAGGATAAACGAAGTCGCAATCCAGCACGAGCACGCGTCTTCCAAAATCTCGTGACAAAGTATAGCCCAGATTAATCACGGTTGTAGTTTTACCTTCACCTTTGATGGCACTCGTCACAGCCACAACCATCGATGCTCCGGTTGTGTTGAGCAACTGCAATCTTGCGGCCGCCACACGATACTGCTCAGCAGCCATTGAACGAGGAAACATTTTGGCAACAAATCTCCGGTCTACTTCGTGTAGACTCGACCGTTCGGCTAAAGATTGTTTGCTCGGTATGAGGTCCGACCGAGACCCCATGGTCATACCCAACGAAGGCCTTGGCAGAGCAGGAGCCTGGAAATATCCGGGGTCACTGGCAGAACGCCACAACGATGAAAAATCCGGAATAGCTGCCAACAGGCGAGGTCCTGCCAGCAAGAGTTCGACATCTTCCGGACCTCGGAACTGAGGAGTGAGTCGTTCCCGAAGAATGGAAAGCCCTGCTCCAGAAACACACCCGAACAAGAATCCCAATACTAAGACCTTCAGCTTATTCGGAACCACAGGAACTCTTGGAAAACTGGCACGATCGAGAATCCGAAACTTTCCTCCCTTCTGTCGCTTTTCCACGTTTTCTTGGACCCGCGTATGCAATCTCTTATCGAGGAGCATCGCGTAATTGGCCTTCATATTGTTGTAGTCGCGTTCAAGAACCAACAGCTCCTGTTCAACCTGCGGCGAACGATCCAACCGCTTCTCGAGATCTCGCTTGGTAGTGTGCAACTGCTCGAGACGTCGTTGGAGAAGAGTGACCTCGGTACGTGCCTCGCTCTGTTGCCTCAACAAGTCTTGAAGGTAAGGATCCAGCGTGGTCTTGTCCGGTCGGATTGCGTCCTTACCATACAAATTGGTCAGTTCTTCTTCCACCTGCCGGATTTCCTCTTTGGTCAAGATGATTTCCGGATATCCATCATAAAACTCCGCTCTGAGCTTGACCAATTTCTCTCGGAGTTCTCTCAGATGCCGAAACAGAGGGTCCGGTTCCATCGAGCGTCCGGTTACGAACCCGGGGCTCTGCTGACCCGACACACGATACTGGTGCACCGCCTGATTCAGCGTGGCCAGCTTGTCGGAATGGCGCTGAAGATTTTCAGTGGTGGTCGTGATATCCGCTTCTGTCCGATCCAGGGCTCGGACATTCGCATCTGTCTGCTGAGGAAGATCGCCCAGGTGGGACTTCTTGAACTGACTGATGTTCTCTTCCCGCTTTTCCAGCTCGTGCTTTAATACCCGCAATTCTTCGTCAAGAAACTCTCCCGTGCCCTCGACTTCCTTTTCACGCTCACGGTTATTTTCTTCAATGAATTTCTCTGCGATTCGCGCCGCCACTTGCATGGCGATTGCCGGGTTCTCGTGCATAAAGGACACTACAAACCCTTCGACCAAACTCTGTGGAGAAGTGGCTACGGCCGGGTCCATCTTGACCCGTTCGACCCTCGTCATTTCCATCAACCCGAAGATGGCATCACGCTGGCCTTCGTCATTTAGTTCCATTGAAAGCAGGTTAAATTCTTTGGCAATACCGCCTAAGAAATCGCGGTTGATGATTTGTCGCTGGATAAGAAAGAGACGCTGTTCGAAACGTTCTCCTGCGCCTCCGCCATTATCGATGACGTTGTTGATGCCCCCATGCTCCTCCGCTACAATCAGCGGCTGCGACTGATAATACTTCGTCGCCAGCAGGTAGTATCCCCAGGCCAACGTCAAAGAAAGGGCTATCGCGCCCGCGATGACCCATTTATTGCGCGACGCAATAAGCGCGTATTCGCGCGCGGCGACCATTCCTGTGTGTTCTACCGGGACGTGTGACCCAGGGGATCGCATGCTTTCCCTCCGAACGATTTATACTATGTATAGAGAAATTCAGGTACTGTAAAGACGCGTCGGCGGAATTACCGACACATCTCTTTTCTCTATTTATAGGGATCCAGTCGACACCGTCGAAGGCTCCGAATCCGGCACACCGGCTTGGAACATCGGAACGATGTCCTTGAGCCGTTCAAGCAAGACACCCGCTTCATCTCGATAACTTGCCGCCTCTAATGCAGATAATTTTTCACGAAACTCTTCAAAGTCGAGCTGGTTGATTGTTCGGATCTGCAAAATTTTCTCCAAGGATGATCGGACCGCAATCTCTCCCTCCCCGACTAATTCTTCATAAAGCTTTTCTCCGGGACGGAGACCGACGAATCGAATGGGAATGTCTTTCCCTGGGTTTAGTCCGGACAGCCGAATGAGACTCCGGGCGATATCAAGAACTTTGATTTGTTCCCCCATATCCAGAATATAAATGTGGCCTTGCTCGCCAATAGTCGCCGCCTGAAGCACCAACTGTACCGCTTCCGGGATAAGCATAAAGTATCGCCGGATTTCCGGATGTGTAACGGTCACCGGCCCACCGGCTCTGATCTGATCTTGGAAGCGC
>CAYXKP010000254.1:0-4385 GCA_964465695.1 uncultured Nitrospira sp. | reverse complement strand
TTCTTGTGCGGTCTTGGCGCGCCCATGCTCGCGCCGGGGCCCGCACGAAAGCGACCGCAGTCAGCCGCGCAGCCGCCCGATCAAGCCGGCCGTGGAGCCGTCGAGCCCGGCCGTGTCGCCGCTGACCAAGCGCGGCAGCAGGTCCTTGCACAGCCGCTTGCCGAGTTCCACGCCCCACTGGTCGAAGCTGTTGATGCCCCAGACCGCGCCGCTGGTGAAGACGCGGTGTTCGTAGAGCGTCAGCAGCGCACCGAGGTGCCAGGGGTCGAGCCGATCGAGCAGCAGTGTCGTGCTCGGGCGGTTGCCGGGGAAGCCGCGGGGGCCGTCGGGCTCGCCGCTGCCCTGCATCAGCGCCTGCGACTGCGCCAGGCAGTTCGCCAGCAGCATGTCGTGCTGCTCGGCCAGCGCGGCCTGCACCTCCGGCGCGAGGTCGAGCCGCTCGTGGCTGGTCTCGCGCACCGCGATGAACTCGACCGGGATCAGGTCCGTGCCCTGGTGCAGCATCTGGAAGTAGGCGTGCTGGCCGTTCGTGCCGGACTCGCCCCAGACCACTGGCGCGGTCGCGTAGGGCAGCGGCGCGCCGTCGCGGTCGACGCGCTTGCCGTTGCTTTCCATCTCGAGCTGCTGCAGGTAGGCCGGCAGTCTGCCCAGCCCCTGGTGGTAGGGCGCGACGCTGCGGCTCGTGCAGCCGTGGAAGTTGCGGTACCAGACGTCGAGCAGGCCCAGCAGCAGCGGCAGGTTGCGCGCCGCCGGCGCCTCGGCGAAGTGGCGGTCCATCGCGTGCGCACCGGCCAGCAGCGCGCGGAAGTGCGCGGGCCCGACGGCGATCGCCAGCGGCAGGCCGATCGCGCTCCACAGCGAGTAGCGGCCGCCGACCCAGTCCCAGAAGCCGAAGGTCGTGCCGATGCCGAAGGCCGCCGCGGCCTGCGGGTTCGCGGTGGTGGCGACGAAGTGCTTCGCCACGTCGGTGCCGCCGGCGGCCTCGAACCAGACCTTCGCGGTGCGCGCGTTGGCCATCGTCTCCTGCGTCGTGAAGGTCTTGGACGCGACGACGAACAGCGTGCTCTCGGGCGCCAGCCATTCGAGCAGCGGCGCGAGATCGTGGCCGTCGACGTTGGCGACGAAGTGGCTGCGGATGCGCGGGTGGGCGTAGGCGGCGAGCGCCGGCACCGCCATGCGCGGCCCGAGGTCGGAGCCGCCGATGCCGAGGTTGACCACGTCGGTGATACCGCTGCGTGCCACGTCGCGCACCTGCTCGGCGTAGGCGAGCATCGCGTCGAGCGTGGCGTGGACCTCGTCCGACCAGGGCGCGGTGCCGCGCGGCGCGCGCAGCGCGGTGTGCAGCACGGCGCGGCCTTCGGTGGCATTGATGGGCTCGCCGGCGAACATGGCATCGCGCCGCGCCTCGACGCCGCATTCGCGCGCGAGGTCGAGCAGGAAGCGGAGCGTGGCGAGGTCGACCAGGTTCTTCGACAGGTCGGCGAAGACACCCGGCGCCTCGAAGCCCAACGACGCGACGCGGTTCGGGTCGCGGGCGAAGGCCTCGCGGAGGTCGAGGTCGCGGCCGTGCGCGCGGTGGTGACCCTGCAGCGCCACCCAGGCCTCGGTGCGGTCGCAGCGCGGGCCGTCCATCAGAGCGCGCGGATCATCGCGTCGAGCTTGGCGGCGTCGGCGGCGAAGGCGCGGATGCCCTCGGCCAGCTTCTCGGTCGCCATCGCGTCCTCGTTGAGCGCGTAGCGGAAGCTCGCCTCGTTGTAGCTGACGGCGTGGACGTCGCAGGCCAGGGCCTCCTGCAGGTCGAGCGCGCGCGCGACCGGGGCCTCGCTGGCCTGCAGCGCGGCGAGCAGCTCAGGGCTGATCGTCAGCAGGTCGCAGCCGGCCAGCGCGAGGATCTGGCCGGTGTTGCGGAAGCTCGCGCCCATGACCTCGGTCTCGATGCCGAACTTCTTGAAGTAGCGCCAGATCTGCGCAACCGAGCGCACGCCGGGGTCGTGGGGGCCGGCCATCGCCGCGTCGTCCCAGGCGGCGCCGGCAGCCTTCTTGTGCCAGTCGTGGATGCGGCCGACGAAAGGCGAGATCAGCCGCACGCCGGCCTCACCGCAGGCCACCGCCTGGCAGAAGGCGAACAGCAGCGTGAGGTTGCAGTGGATGCCCTGGTGCTCGAGCGCCTTGGCGGCCTGGATGCCTTCCCAGGTGGCGGCGACCTTGATCAGCACCCGCTCGCGGCCGATGCCCTCGGAGGCGTACAGCGCCATGATGCGCTGCGCCCGCGCGATGGTCGCGGCGGTGTCGAAGCTCAGCCGCGCGTCGACCTCGGTCGAGACGCGGCCCGGCACGACGTTGAGGATCTCGCAACCGAAGCGCACCAGCACGCGGTCGACCACGCCGTCGAGCGGCTGGCCGCGGTGGGCCTGGACCGTCTGCGCCAGCAGCGGCGCGTACTCGGGCTGGCTGACGGCCTTGAGGATCAGCGAGGGGTTGGTGGTGGCGTCGCGCGGCGCGTAGGCGCCGAGCTGCTTGAAGTCGCCGGTGTCGGCGACGACGGTGGTGTAGGCCTTGAGCTGGTCGAGCTGGCTGGGCATGGGGGCGGTGGCGGGTCGGCGGCGCGTGCGTCGATGGTAAACCCGCGACGTGACCGCCCCGCACGCGGCCGCCGCACGGCCGGCCTCAGGCCGCGGCGTCGGTCGCGGGTTCGGCCGCCGGGACGAGCAGGACCTCGGCCATGCCGTACAGGCTCGCCAGTTCGGCCAGCTTGGGCGGCAGCGCGCGCAGCTCGAAGCGTTTGCCCCAGGCCTGGGCGAGGCGACGGCATTCGAGCAGGACCGCCAGCGCGCTGGAGTCGAAGCGCTGCAGCTGCGAGCCGTCGACCACCAGCAGCGGCTCGGTCTCGCGCTCGAGCGAGACCTTCAGCAGGCGCAGCACGTCGCGCGCCTCGCGCAGCGTCAGCGTCTCGGGCAGCAGCAGCATCTCAGCTCTTGGATGCGGCGGCCTTGTTGCGCTCGGCCAGCTTGGCGATCAGGCCATCGATGCCGCTGGCCGAGATTTCCTGCGCGAAGCTGCTGCGGTAGTTCTCGACCAGCCAGACGCCGAGCACGTTGACGTCGTAGATCTTCCAGCCCGAGGCCTGCTTCTCGAGACGGTAGTCGAGCTGGATCGGCTCGCCCTTGCCGCGGACCTCGGAGCGCACGACGACCTCGGTGTCCTCGGGTTTGGCGCGCAGCGGCTTCATCTCGATGGTCTGGTCGCCGACCTGGCTCAGCGCGCCGGCGTAGGTGCGCACCAGCAGGGTCTTGAACTCGGTCTGAAGCTTGGCCTGCTGCTCCGGCGTGGCCTGGCGCCAGTAGCGGCCCACCGCCGAGGCGGTCATGCGCTGGAAGTTGACGTGCGGCAGCACCTTGCTGTCGACCAGGGCCATGACCTTGGCGATGTCGCCCGATTGCAGGGCCTTGTCGGCCTTGACGGCGTCGAGCAGTTCGATCGAGACCTGCTTGACGAAGGCATCGGCCGGCGTCGCCTGCGCCATGGTGGGCGCCTGCGAGAGCATCAGCACGGCCAGGCCGGCGGCGAGGAAATGTCGTTTCAGCATCTTGTCCTTTCTGTCGGGAGCGAGCTTCCCATGCCAACCGCCATTGGAACCGCCCCGGCGCGGCGCGGTTCGTGTCCAGGCGTTTCAGGATCCTTCAACGCCGCAGGCACCGCCGCGGTGCACCGGGCGGCGCGGCCTCAGCGGGCCGGCGCCGGCGCGGACTCCGGCAGGTCGTAGCGCTCGGTGTCCTGGTCCGGCGGATCGCCATCGTAGACCAGGCTGCGGCGGCGCTGCAGGTAGGCGTCGCGGACGAAGCTGTACTTGTCGAGCGCGACGTCGTCGACGAGGTCGGTCGCACCGAGCAGCTTGGCGCGCTGGTTGACGACGCGCAGCACCATCCCGCTGTTGCGCACCGCCACCGACCCGGCCCACTGCTCGGGCGAGGCCGCCACCTCCAGCGGCAGGCCGAAGGAATCGCGCACCGACGACGGCCCGAGGATCGGCCAGACGATGTAGGCCCCGGGGCCGAAACCCCAGACGCCCAGGGTCTGGCCAAAGTCCTCGTTGTGCCTTTCCATCCGCAGCTCGGTGGCCCAGTCCATCAGCCCGCCGAAGCCGAACACGGTGTTGGTCGAGAAGCGCATCAGGCTGCCGACGCCATCGCCGACGCGGCCCTGCAGCATCAGGTTGAACGCCGAGTACACGTCGCGCAGGTTGCCGAAGAAGTTGTCGACGCCGGTGCGCACCACGCTCGGCACCACGTCGCGGTAGACGGTGGCCGGCGGCTTGATGACGTACTCGTCGACCGTCTCGTTGAAGGCGAAGACCTTGCGGTTCATCGACTGCAGCGGGTCGGGGT
>CAYXKP010000253.1:0-4415 GCA_964465695.1 uncultured Nitrospira sp. | reverse complement strand
GAAATCATAATCCATTCCAGCGGAATGATCATGACCAGCCCGGTAAGGGCCATGAGCAGATAGCCTCGTAGACCAGGACGGTCAAACCATCCCGGGTGACCAAAGATCACCCGGCCGGCCCAGAACATGAGCAGAACGAGGAGACCATCACCGAGACTCGCGAGCATGCAGTGCCACCAAGGGATGGCAGTTCCAAGGTTCGTAAGGTAGAGGCCGGACTGAGCCCGTTCCCAGGGATAGTTGAGGATGACCGCTATGACAAAGAGACGGCTAGAGTCACGTTTAATGAACTCCTTAATAACCCATCTCACAATTCCACTATCCTCCAATGGCAATCACGATCCATCCTTCGCGTAACACGAGCGGCCACTCAACTAGGCATCACCGACATCAATAAGTAACGTATAGGTCATGGTACTTCTCCGCTCTCATTGACTGGCAAAGATCGGCGCCGCCACAAGGCGTACAACACCGGAATGACCAGCAACGTCAGTATCGTGGAGGACACCATGCCGCCGATCATCGGCGCCGCAATCCGTTTCATCACGTCGGCCCCGGTGCCAGTGGTCCACATAATAGGAATCAATCCGCCCATGATCGCCGCTACCGTCATCATCTTGGGCCGCACTCGTTGAACCGCGCCCTCCATGATCGCGTCTCGAAGATCCTGCGCCGTGACCATGCGACCTTCACGCACGCGCCGCTCATACGCTTCGTCGAGGTAGACGAGCATCACTACGCCCGTCTCCGCCGCCACGCCGGCCAACGCAATGATGCCCACCCACACCGCCACACTGAGATTGTAGCCCAGGTAATGGAGATACCAGATGGCTCCGATCACGGCGAAGGGGACGGATAAAAGAACAATCAGCGATTTCGCGAGCGATCGGAAATTGAGATACAGGAGCAACAGAATCACGGCGAGCGTTACAGGGACTACCAACTTCAACCGTTCTTCAGCGCGCACCAGATGTTCGTATTGACCGGTCCAAATCAGCCGGTAGCCGGATGGAAGCGTGACCAGCTCGTGGACCGCTCGCTGGGCGTCTTCGACATAGCTGCGCAAGTCACGCCCACTCACCGACACCGACACCAGGCCGGCGAGCGATCCCGCTTCATCGGCGATCGACGGGGGCCCCTGCGTGACCACCATTTCCGCAATTTGACTGAGGGGAATCTGCGCGCCGGTTGGCGTAGGAATCAGGACTCGTTTGAGTCGGTCCGGATCGTCGCGCAACTCGCGTTTGTAGCGCACGTTGACCGGATACCGCTCTCGTCCTTCGACCGTGGTGGTCACGGTTTCCCCTCCAATGGCCGACGTGATCACCGCTTGCACGTCTCCCACCGTCAGGCCATAGCGGGCCGCTTCACGCCGGTTCACAATCACATCTAAGTAGTAGCCTTCATTGAGCCGCTCGGCAAAGGCGCTCCTGGTGCCGGACACGGTCGCCAAGGCCCGCTCGATTTCTAGGCCGATTCGCTCAATCGTCTTTAAATCGGGCCCCAGCACCTTGATGCCGACCGGACTCCGGACACCGGTCGTGATCATTTCCGTGCGGGTCTGGATCGGCATCCACCAGATGTTCGGAAAGCCAGGGATGCGCAGGTTCGTATCCATCTCATCAAGTAATCGGTCCCAGGTCATGCCGGGGCGCCATTGCGCCTCCGGTTTGAGAGTCACTGTGATCTCGGCCATGCCCACGAAGGCTGGATCGGTGGCGGTCAGGGCCTTTCCCATTTTGCCGAATACCCGTTCCACTTCCGGGAAGGTCATAAGCAACTGATCCTGAACCTGCAAGACCTTCGTCGCTTCTGGAATCGACAGGCCTGGGACGGTGGTCGGCATGTACAGGATGGTGCCCTCGTTCAGCGGTGGCATGAACTCCGCGCCGAGTCGAGAGAACACCGGCACCGTGAGTCCGAACGTCACCACTGCTATTCCGAGTGTGAGCCACCGAACTCGCAGAGCACCTGAGAGGATGGGGCGATACAGGGCAATGAGCCACCGGTTCAGCGGATTCTTGGTTTCAGAGCGAACCTTCCCACGAATCAACAACACCATCAGTACAGGCGCCAACGTCACCGAGAGAACGGTAGCAAAGAGCATCGAAAAGGTCTTGGTATAGGCCAGGGGCGTGAACAGCCGACCTTCCTGCGCTTCCAGGGCAAAGATCGGCAGGAACGACACCGCGATCACCAGCAGTGAAAAGAACAGGGGCCGCCCCACTTCTTTCGCGGCAGCGATGATGATTTCCGTTCGATCGCTTTCACACCCGCCCGCCCCAGGCGCGCCGGGACGCGCCTCTTTCCCAGGGGGAGATTGCTCCAACCGTTTATGGGCATTCTCGACCATCACAATCGCGGCATCGACCATCGCTCCAATCGCAATGGCGATCCCACCGAGCGACATGATGTTGGACGTAATCTTCAAATAGGCCATCGGGATAAAGGCCAGCAATACCGCAACCGGTAAGATGAGGATGGCGACCAGAGCGCTTCGAAAGTGAACCAAGAACAGCACTGCGATCAGGCTGACGATCACACTTTCTTCGAGCAATTTCTCGCGGAGGACGGCAATCGCGCGTTGAATGAGGTCGGACCGATCGTAAGTGGGGACAATGTGTACGCCTTCGGGCAAAGCGGGGGTAATTTCTTTCAGCCTGGATTTGATCCGCTCGATCACGGTGAGCGCGTTCTCTCCGGCCCGCATGATCACGATCCCGCCGACGGTCTGGCCCTTGCCGTCCAATTCGGCGATACCCCGCCGCTGATCCGGCCCGAGTTGGACATGCCCGATGTCACGCACCAGGATCGGCGTGCCTCGTCCATCCGTGCCGACGGGAATCAGTTCAATCTCATCAACCGACCGAAGGTAACCACGTCCCCGAATGACGTATTCGGTTCCTGCCATCTCCAACACCCTGCCACTGACCTCCGCATTGCTGTTGCGGACAGCTTCGATGACCCTCTGAATCGGCAGTCGATAGGCTGCCAAGGTGTTCGGGTCCACCTCGATTTGATATTGCTTGACGAATCCACCGATCGCCGATACTTCTGCCACGCCAGGCACGCTCTCGAGTTGATACCGTAGATACCAATCCTGAAGACTCCTAAGCTGTGCGAGGTCGTGCGTTCCCGATTCGTCCACCAACGCGTACTGATAGACCCACCCGACACCGGTCGCATCCGGTCCGAGAGTCGGCGTGACACCAATCGGCAACTTGCCGGTGAGCTTCTGGAGATATTCGAGGACACGACTTCGTGCCCAGTAGAGATCGGTCCGGTCTTCAAAAATTACATAGACGTAGGAGACACCGTATTCCGAGACTCCTCGGACCCGTTTGACTTTAGGTCCAGCGAGCAGAGAGGTCACGACCGGGTAGGTGATTTGATCCTCAATAAGCGTGGGACTGCGCCCCTGCCACTCGGTGTAGACGATCACCTGAACATCCGAAAGATCGGGAATGGCATCCAGTGGGACTTGAAACAAGGCCCACAGGCCCCACCCTGCCAGCAACAGCACACAGAGGATGACGAGGACCGTATTGCGCTCATTCGCTTCGATGAGTCGAGCGATCATATTTCCCCACCTTCCAACTGCACGGCGCACCGCAACGCCCGATTGCCCTGACTACATCCCTCCACCAGCGACTGAGAACTGAAACTTTTCGATGATTGGTGGTTGGCCTGGTATGGTCACGTTGGCGGTTACGACCCACGTACCACCCATGCCGAACATCACCTTGCCCTCATAGAGTCCGTTCTTGGTATGGTGCGCCGTCACCTTGGAATCGGTCATGCCTGGCATCGGCATGGTATAGACGAACAGGACTTGCGCATTAGTCACTGGCTTGCCGCTCGGATTCGTCACCCTGAGCTTGATGAGCACCTCACCGGCCTTGGGCGTTTCGGGAAGGGTCGTGAAGGTCAGGATGTATCCGGCTATCTTCCGAGTTTCAGAGATGGCTTTAGCTGAACCAGGTTCCATACCCGGCATGCCGCTCATGTCCTTCATCCCCTCCATTTCCCTACCGAACATGCCTCCCGTGCCCTTCATGCTCTCCATCCCGTGCATGCCGGACATGCCTTCCATCCCCTCCATCTTGGCTTCATAGGCGCCTCGCATTTGCCAGTCGGCCATGCCGATCCGGCCCATCATGCCCTGCATGCTCGAAGCCGAGGCCAATTTACTTTCCGCATCCAACAAGAAATTGGCCGAGGTGACGATCCGATCCCCTTCTTTGAGTCCTTCCATTACTTCTACCGAATCTTGACTCCTCCGACCCAGCTTGATTGGCACCGGCTCATATCGGCCTTGTCCGCGATCCATGAACACGAGTTGACGAAGCCCGGTATTCAACACGGCGTCCTTTGGTACGACTAACGTCGTGACCGCATCCGTCTGCAAGGTCACG
>CAYXKP010000252.1:0-4427 GCA_964465695.1 uncultured Nitrospira sp. | reverse complement strand
CCCGAGCATTGGTTGCGGCATTCCAACGAGAAGGGAAAAAGCACAAACTTGACGGCTGGGTAGGACAACCGAAGAAGGTCTTGCCGGACTATTCCAGAAGCGCGCCATAATAAAAAAGCTGCTTTTTTAAACAAAAACCAGGTGCTCATTGAAGCAGGCCAGTCAATTTTCATGGAGGTCGGAGGCCGAGAACGGGGATTCCGATATCGAACTCACGCGCTTTACGGCGATGCTCAGAAAACCTTTTACGAGGACTGGAAAAATTCGGCGGCTCCTACGAATACCAGCGCCCGGGGACCTATGATCGGCACCCGTGTGAAGAATCAGTCTGCCCGAGGAAGTTACCGCGGAGCCAGCGTCAGCATCACATGCCCAACTGCCTGGGACGTTGGCCGAACCTTGATCTCGATGTCGTAGCCCAGCCGATTGAGGCACTCCATCAGTTTGCGTTCGGACAGATTGGAGAAGTCGCCTCGCATCATGCCGGACACCTTCGGTTGCGTGATCCCCATGCGCGTCGCGGCTTCTTGCTGGGTCAGTCCTTGTTCACGAAGCGCCCTCCGGATTTCAATCACCAGGCCCGCCTTGATCTGCAGCGTGTCTGCATCTGGCAGGCCTAAGTCAGCGAAGACATTGCCTGAACCGCGGTGCACTTCCACTCCATCAATGACTCGTGTCTTCATATCGTAACTCCTTCGCGCGTGCCTCGGCCACTTTTAGCCTGGCCCGGATGAGAGCGAGATCGTGTTTCGACGTGGCGATTCCCTTCGTACTCTTCTTGTGAAAGCAATGCAGCACGAAGACCGCTTCTTTGAACTGGACGGTATACACGGCACGGTACGTCCCGCTCCTGTCGTCTTCGACCACTTCACGCACACCGGCGCTGCCGAAGCCCTTCAGTACCTTGGCCGCATCATGTTGATCACCAGCCTGAGCCAGCGACAGCGCATACCCGAAGGATCGTCGAACGTCGGCCGGTAGCGCCATCAGGTCTTTATAGCTACTGCCAACCCATTCGAGCGGCCTCTCGGGAACAGCCATGCTCCAGTATACCTGAACAGGTATATTTCGCAAGTACCCCAAGGGAAAACGGGACAACGACTCGTCGCGCACATTTCGCTACCGTGAAGCAGATCGGATAGTCCGCTTCAATGCGTAGAACAGTTTTCGTCTCCTCCATGTTTGGATGCTCCGGCGCACGAGGGAAATAGTTTTCGTACGAGACATTCCATCAGCCATTCTAGAACACCGTGAGTCCCAGAATGGGCTGCAATGGGAAGACGGAGATGCTGGTCCACTGGATCTTGTGGTCCGTGACAGATTAGATACGTGCGAGGACCGGAGCACAGGAACGACGCATGAAAACCTTGGTTCTAGCCAACGAAAAAGGGGGCGTGGGGAAATCGGCCATCGCCTGTCAGCTCGGCTATTACCTCCATGACCTCCTGAACAAACGCGTGCTGGTAATCGATCTGGATCACCAAGGCAATACCACGCGGAGTCTCACGAAGTCGGGGCTAGCGACTGTGGCGCCGGTCCAGTCCCATCAACTCTTGACGGAACCGATGGCATCCATTGCATCGGGCGCGTTTGTGCTCGTGCCCTCGAGTCGCGAGCTGCTGAAACTGCAGGAGCAGAAGGAGCGACACAATCTGTTCGCGACGAACTTTCGTGAGTGTCTTCGTGCGATGCGTGACTCGTTTGATGTGGCGATTATCGACACGAATCCAAATCCCGATATTCGCGTGATCGCCGCGTTGGTCGTCGCCGATTGGGTGCTGGCGCCGATCCAATTGAACCAAGAAGCCATCCATGGCATCGGATCGTTGCGGAGACAGGTCGTCAAGATTCAGGGCACGTTGAATCCCGACTTGCGGTTCCTCGGCATCCTGCCGAATTTGGTGGAAGCGACGCCGTTTCAGCGCGAGAACCTGACACAGCTCGTGACCGTCTGTGCTGAGCTCTTGCTGACGCTGCGCGATGGACGACCGGCCGCCTTTGCCCGACGCACGGCCTGGCCTGAAGCTCAAGCCCTGGGGATTCCCATCTGGAAGAGTAAGAAGACGAGCTCCCGAGAGGTGTGGTCTGAAATCCGCCCGGTATTCGAGACTGTCGTCGCAAGGATGGAGGTGTCCTCATGACGAAGCCGACGGCAGTCGCCCAACAGACGAAGCAGAAGATTGTCCTGGATCTCGCCGATCTGGATGAGCAGCCGACGTCCCGACAGGCTGCGCGCACCGAGGCCGTTGGACTCATCGGCAGACCAATGGACATTCCCTTGCACGAGATCGAGGAAGACCCGAACCAACCACGTAAAGAATTCGCCGAGGAGTCATTGGCTGAGCTGGCGGAGAGTATTCGGCAGCATGGGGTGAAGACGCCGATTTCCGTGCGCCCGCATCCGACAGGAACTAAGACATGGATGGTGAACTTCGGCGCTCGGCGCCTGCGCGCCTCAGCCTTGGCTGGCCAGACCACGGTTCCCGCGTTCGTCGATCACCAACATACGGACTATCAGCAGGTCATTGAGAACGTGCAGCGGGACAATCTGAAACCGCGTGAGTTGGCGCTGTTCATCAAAAAGAAACTGGATGAAGGGGAGAGGCACGTCCAGATTGCGGCACTGCTGGGCGTGGACCGATCCACGATCACGCATCATCTGGCGCTGATTGAGCCCCCGTCTTGCCTGGAGGAGTTGTACAGTTCCGGCACGTGTCAGTCGGCAAAGATTCTCTACGATCTGCGCAGTCTGCATAAACAGTTTCCGCAAGCCGTCGAACAGTTTTGTGCACGGACGACAGAGGTGACCCGAGTCCATGTCGCGGACTTGGCGGCGAGACTAAAACGTCCAACATCGAAAGGAACTCAGATTTCGATCGCGGAGGGCGCCACCATGGAGGAGGGAAGCCGTGAAGCGATACCGCCCAAGATCCTCTCTTCCCCAGCGATGAGGAACGGGCATAGGGAGGGAGGGGAGGGGGCCATCCCGACGAGTCCAGTTCCCCACGATGTCCTGATTGTCTATCGCGGGAAGCAAGGCCGTCTCGATCTGTTTGCCACGCCCGCGATCGTCACGAACGCCATCATCGAATTATCCGACGGCACACGAGCGGAAGTTCCAGCCAAGGACTGTCTGATTGAACAGCTAGGGTTCACCATGTAGCCTCGTTACAATCGTCGCCTCATCTTGTATCCAATCGTGTTCTTCTCCATGTCAGAATCTGACCGAGTCGATGTTGGAATGTTCCAATCCGATGCTGGAGGTGTGCCGCGATCTGATCAATGGAGCAAACGTCATGATGCGAATCTGGCTCTTCTCATTCATCTGCTCCGTCTGTACCTGGGCAACTATCCACGAGGCCTGCCTGATCTCACGAGAGAGTGAAGAATTCCCTCCTCGGAATTGAACGACTGCAGCTCTCTTCCTTCCACCGCCTCAGCTAGATCCGACAACGACAGCCAGCTTGTTGGAACGTACCAACATCGAGGTGGCACCGCGCCCGCGCCGTGCCGCTGATTGCGCACCGTCGTGTCGCCTCCGGCCGGCCAGACCGTGCGGAGACATCTGGTACAGGTCCCAGAACAGATCGTGGCGTTTCATGGACGTGTTCTGATGGTCTGCTTCAGCAATCAGTCATGACAGAGACGATGCGGGCTTGCCTGTGTGTCGTGAGGCTATCACACCGGTCTCGACGTCCAGGCCTCCGCGCGTGGCTTCGCCTCGTGCTCGCGAGCGTGCTCCGCACGGCCGTGACGGCTGCGCTTTCGGTGTGCTGAAGACCCTCCACACAGGCAATTCCGCCTGTGACAATTCGGAGGAAATGACATGAAAGAGTTCAACAACGAACAACTAGCGATCGTGGCGACCTTGGTCCCGGATAAGGACCGGCTCACGTTTCTGCCGCGCCATTTTGGCCACCATATGCTCACCGTGGAGAACGCTCTCTACGCGCTGTTCGCCAAGCTGTGTCCGACGTACACCGGAGGCTACTGGCACTTTTACGACTTGAGCAACGGCGGGTGTTATCTCGCACCGAGTCGCGAAACCTATCCACTGGTGCATGCTGACAACTTCTTTGAGGCCACGGTCTCGGGCGATGCCGCGGGAATCATCGTGTCCCTGTTCACGTTCAGTCACGTATCATTTAGCTTGGAGGACGTTCCATTCGGTCCTCGGATCGCTCAGTACTTTCATCTGCTGCGTGATTTCGCAGCCGACCATCCCGAGGCCGGCCTGATTTATTGCGCGATCGACTAACGCGCTCGACAGTGGCCGGCGGGCATCTCTCGCTCGTCGGCCTGGCCCGACCGTGCTCCTTCCCTTCCTTCCCAGTCTCGCTCGCCCGATCATGACCAACGAGCGTGTTGGAACGTTCCAACACACGGTGGCACCGCGCACGCGCCGTGCCCTCACTCGCGCACCGTCG
>CAYXKP010000251.1:0-4556 GCA_964465695.1 uncultured Nitrospira sp. | reverse complement strand
GTCCTTAGATACCTCACATTGTATGCTGCTAGTGATTTTCGGTGCAGGCGCATCCTATGATTCAGCTCCATCGAAGCATCCACACGCTTCTCATTACCAGAAGCTGCCGAATCGTCCTCCTCTGGCGAGTGAACTGTTTAGTGATCGTCAGCTTTTCGGGGAGATAATGAATAAGTATCCACAATGCCTTGCGATTATTCCGCAGTTGCGAAAACCTTTTGGTCACCGCACCGTAGAGAGTGAATTGCAGCAACTCCAATCAGAAGTGAGCGCGTATCCAGAAAGGGGTCAACAATTAGCGGCCATCCGATACTACCTTCAGCACATTTTATGGGTAACTGGTGAAAAGTGGCTCAGTGAAATACACAATGTGAACAACTACCTAACTCTCATAGATAGAATCAAGAGCCGAAGGGCCCAGGGTGAGCGGGTGTGTTTCATCACGTTCAACTATGATTTCCTGCTAGACCAGGCTTTGCGCTTTGCAGGGTACCCATTCAACGAGCTTTCAGCGTATATTGCACGCGATTTGATGCTGATTAAGCTGCATGGCTCTGTTAACTGGGGTCGTAGTGTGAATTCTCACATTCAGGACGATCTCTTAAACATAACGCGAGAGGGTCTGGCCCAGCACTTAATTACTTACTATTCCCAATTGGAAATTTCGAAGGAGTGGTTGGTAATTGGGGAGTACCCGCCAGCTCCTCGTAAAAAAAAGGCGGTTGTCCCCGCACTGGCAATTCCAGTTGAAAGCAAACTCACTTTCGAGTGCCCGTCTGAACATGTGAACGCACTCAAAGCATTCATCCCCGAAGTAAGAAAAATTCTGATTATCGGATGGCGGGCAACTGAGTTACCGTTTTTAACTCTCTTGAAAGAAGGGCTAGGCGCGGCTAGACCATGGATCAAAATCATCAATGGGTCACCAAAGGAGTCGGAGGAGACTCTTAAACGAATTGAAAGAGCCGGGATTCATGTGCGAGATGTCGGGACAGAGGCAGCCGAATCTACCTTTACTGACTTCATTACTACCCGAGGAGAGGACAAGTTTCTAGCTCTTAAGTGACCAACGGAACAATGTTGGCAACGAACTCGACCGGACCATATGGTTCCGGTGGTGGACCTGTTAAGGGCACAGTCTCCTCATAGAAATAGGAACCTTTCTTCATCGAGTTGGCTCATAGGATGGCACATAAGAAAACGCCTCCGCGCTACGTGCTTGACGCGAGCGTACTAGTCTCTATTGTCAACTCGGACGACGTTCAGCATTTCAGCTGTTACTCCTTTTTCAGGAATCTCGATGATGGCGAAAAAGCCCGTTGGGTTATTCCCGGTTCGCTTGTCTTTGAATTTCAAGCGGCCCAGTCACGTCGCCATAGAGAAGGTCGACCACAGCCCGAATACGAAGTGTTTCGGCATTCCCCTCTAAATTACGAAAATACAGAACTGTATCCCATTACCAAGACCTTTCTGAAGAAGGTCTATGGCATGGACCTTTACAATATGTTCTCTCGACTCCGCGGCGGCGATTTGCTTTATGCCTGCATTGCATACGTTGAAGACATACCCCTGGTGACCCATGACCCAGACTTCGATCCTTACAATGATAAGCTCAGGCTAATAAATCCACCCAACATCTATGGGACGGGAAAGAAGCCCAGGCGAACAGGAACTGTCAGTATGGAGGAGAATGGGAAGAGCTATTCCGCGAAGTACAACGTGTTCAAGGATGTGGTTGAACTTGAGACGGGACAAGCGACGCATATTGGAGTGGGTGGCGCAAAGTTTGAGGCACAACGGTTACTTAGGGAGATTGTGAAATCAGGTCTGGCAGATCGGAAAGGGTTAGGTAAGGAGAAGAAAGATGAATAGCTCTGTGGAAAATGTTCTTCGTAACCTAGCTTCTCGCCTTTCGAAGTTCGATACACCTCCAGGATTAGAAACGACCCCGCTTAATTTTGCCGCTGGGGCGGTCTTGGCCCTTCTCAAAGCACACGAACTAGACTTTGTTTTTGGAACCGATTCAGATAGACCAGTCCGCGTTTGGAATGAAGCCCGAATGATCTGCGAGGACATTGGTAATGGGAATGGTCTTCCAGTTGAAGGACAATGGCTCGCTGGGTATTACTTCAATGACGGCATTATCAGAGTTGCCGTAGCTTTTGAACATTTAGTCAGACGTGAGACGGGACTAGTTGACAATGGAAACTTTCGTGAAATGAAGGATGCCGCTCTCAAAGCAGGATTTCAAGAACATTGGCTTAAGTCTTGGAATGCTGTTCATTTAGAATTAAATGCTATCAGGCACAAAATCAAAAAGTATAAAGGTCCTACCGTTGAGCCTGAAGCTGCTATTACTGCGCTGACGCATTTAGTGGACGCAATAGGATGGGTGAATGAAAAGAAAAGGAGTAGTTCTTGCCCAAGCTAAGCCGCGACTAATTCCATGACGCCCCTGGAGTCGCACGGCTTCAGGGGGTTTTTGTTGGGCATGAGAAGGTTTTCGGGGGACAACGGTAGGTGCTATAGAGTCGCTAATGAAGTGTAATCAGTGCGACAAACAGGCAATGTATCGCGTTGAAGAAAGCATCCCGCTTTGTCTCGACTGTTTCTTCAAGTGGTCTCAAATCCAGCAACAGGATAGGGAAAATAATGAAAGGATGATTAATTACCTGCAAGACCAAATGGCTTATACTGTCGGCTTGCCACAAACGGGGCCAAGATTTCCGCCTAGACCACAGTCAGTTGTCATAGCGGAGGCGAAATTGCATAACATTCATGTAAGCAATAGTGTGGTCGGATTCATTAATACCGGCTCTATCGGTACCGTTGATCAATCTATCAGCGCATTAATCCAAACCGGGAAGCCCGAGATGGCCGATGCGGTCAAAAACTTATCAGAAGCCATATTGCGTAGTGGTGATTTGACGCCAAACCAGAAGAATGAACTTATCGAGAGCTTGAGTGTAATAGTGAAGGAAGCTGTCACACCTAAGGAAACGAGACAGAACACTGTCGCCCTATCGCTTCTCGAAAAGGCAAAGAACGCTACCAGCGTAGCAAAAGACATTTCAGAAATTTGTCAGAAGTTATGGCCTGTACTTCACGCTGTATTCACATAGGCAATAGCGGTTCACCTAGGGAGGCCGTGATGGACTGGAGCTACTTGGGAGGAGTGTTTGCTGCTATTGTCATCTTTTATTATATTGACAAGTTGCGCGGTGAAGTGAGTGAGATAAAGACTAGGCTTGCCATTTTAGAATCGAGGAACCAAAAAACGCAGTAATGTCTTACAATCCTGCGGACCTCGGCTGGCGGGCCGGACCCCATATCCCAATCAGTTCATTCCTTCGCTGCATTTCATTCAATAGTCCTTTTAGCACCCGATCCGGAAGCTGCACTATGTGCTTCTAGCGCACCCATTAAGTTGACAATCCAGGTCAACATTATCATAATGATCCTTATGCATGTATTTGCTCGAATAACCGCGCGATAAACTCTTCGCGGGTCTAGGCCGGCCAGCCGAACCGCCGTATCCTGACGGCGTGACCCGCGCCCCTTTCAGGCGCTCCACAGGAGGAGCCCCATGCCGACTGATCCAATTCTCATCTACAACCAGAGTTGCCCATCGCTCGAAACCCTAGTCCAAGATCTCAAGCGTAAATCAGCTCACAAACTTGGGTTATCTCTGATGCCCGTGGAGGCTCGCTATGCCGCTGGGGTATGGAAAAGACTTTTCCTCATCACATTGAAGCGGATGGCGAAAACCCAGCCAAGCGTTGCCCGACTTACGGCGGTAGAAGCTTTAAGCGTGGTCGGCTCTTCAGCAGGCTCCACATTTCTTTATCCCAAGACAGCGGCACCAAGACACTTGATAGGAAAACTCCGCACCATGAATGCCCGCTCCCTACGTGGGAATTCATCGCCTCGTCATGGCTTCCATCCTGAGGACCTTAGGCGATGGAAGAATGAGGCGCTGCGAGTCTTTAGGGAGACGCGGCCCGATAAAGCTATTGCTTCAGCCTTGTGGAAAAGATGCGGGGGTGCAGGTAGCCAGATACCAGATCGTGTACTGGATGAAATTAAAACGAAGCGCAACCCAAACTCTCAGGCGATCGCATTTCTTGCAGGTTTGACGGGAACCGAAGAGCAGAGCCTTAGGCCAATCATGCACCGACAGCGTAGCTCGATCAACCTGTAACAGTAGACCCCTAGCCAAGTTAAACATCCCCGGTAAATGCCGTGTCATTGTGTGGCCACAATGATGCAGCAACTACCACAAATTCTTGACATTCCCCAGGTCGCGAAAATCGTTAACCGCAGCGAACTCGCTACGCGCCGGGCTATTGAGCGCGGGCAAATCCCGTCACGCCGGTGGGGTCGGCGAGTTGTGGTTCTAGCCACAGACCTGACTGCTTTTCTCAATAAGTTACCCCCACGGGTGGAGGACTAAATGGAAGCGGTCGGCTTGCTTGGGATCGGCACGCAACTCCTTGGGGCGGGGGCCGGGACGGTCGGGAACGTCATGGCGAGCGATGTCAACGCGAAGATGCTGG
>CAYXKP010000250.1:1339-4596 GCA_964465695.1 uncultured Nitrospira sp. | reverse complement strand
AGTCATGGCCGAAACGATCAACCAAAATGTAGCGGTCATGAACGCTTGCCTCCTTCTGCCAATAATTGTTCGACTCGTCGGTGCTCTTCCTCCGTAACCGGCACATCGACCACTTTACCGGCCCGACGGCGCAACGTGATGAAGAGCACTGCAGCTCCGATGATCACGAGGACAAACGGTCCCACCCACAGCAGAGCGGTGGTCGCCTTCACCGGCGGCCGATACAGCACGAAGTCTCCGTAGCGAGCGACGAGAAAGTCGATGATCTCCTGGTCGCTCATGTTCTTCGCGATCATGTCCCGGACTTCGCGGCGCAAATCCTCGGCCAACGGGGCGTTGGAATCGGCCAATGTTTGATTCTGACAGACCAGACATCGCAGCTCGACGGCCAGGTGCTTGAGCCGCGCCTCGACGACGGGATCGTCTGCCAACGGCCTGGCTTCCCCGGCCCAAGCCGGTCCGCAGAAGAGCAGCATGATGAGCATCAGCCATGTCAATGAGATTCGCGTCATTGGGATTCGAGCTGCTTCACGAGGGGAAGGATTTTCTTGGCGACCGTGTCGGGATCCAGCGGGCCGATCTGTTTATAACGGATCATCCCCTCCTTGTCGATCACGTAGGTTTCAGGAACTCCATAGACGCCATAATTGATGCCGACCCGGCCGGCATCGTCCACTCCGACCACGGGATAGGGATTGCCCCACCGTTTCAACCAGGCCATGGCTTCGTTACGTTCGTCCTTATAGTCCATCCCATAGATCGGCACCTCGCCGGATTTGGCCAACTCCATCAACACCGGATGCTCGGTCCGACACCCGCTGCACCAAGAGGCCCAAAAATTGAGCAACCACACCTTTCCTTTGAGGTCCGCCGGAGAAATTTTTTTTTCCTGATCGTAGAGCTGCGGCTGTGAAAAATCCGGCGCGGCCTTCCCCACCAGAGGAGACGGGATTTCCCGCGGATTCAGCGTAAGCCCCACCCCCAGAAAGATGACGACGACGATAAAAATCGACAGCGGGAGGAGAAACCGGTTCATGCCACCTTCCGCCTCGCCGTCCGTGTCGACGCGGGCACAGCCGGCTCTTGCCGACGCCATGCCAGTCGATATCGCCGATCACTCACGGCCAGCACCCCGCCCAACGCCATGATGAAACACCCGCCCCAGATCCAATCCACGAACGGCTTGTGATACAGCCGCACACTCCACGCTCCGTCATCGAGCGGCTCTCCCAACGACACATAGAGATCGCGCAACAATCCCGGATCGATGGCGGCTTCGGTCATCACCTGATTCTGCACGGTATACCGCCGCTTTTCCGGGTAGAGGACCGTGGTGTCCCGGCCGTCGCGACTCACCTGGAAGGTTCCACGGGCCGCCGTATAGTTCGGCCCAACCACATTCTGCGCACCGTCGAATCGAAACGCGTAGCCTCCGATCGTCGCCGTCTCTCCCACGTTCATCCGTACATCTCTCTCGGTTTCGAAACCCTTTACCATCGTCACCCCGACGATAAAGACCGCAATGCCGCAGTGCGCCACGAGCATACCCCAGTAGGACCGCGGTACGGCACCCACGCGCTCCGCGAGACTCTGACCGCCCACATGGGTCAATCGTTCGCGCAGACCGACTACGGCCGTCGTCATGATCCAGATAGCCAATAGAAGACCCAGGCTCAGCAACGGAGTCCATGTGCCCATGACGAACGGCAAAGCCAAAGCCGTCACCACGCTCACTCCGAAGGCCCAACGCAACCGCTTGGCCAAATCAGGCAAATCGGCCTTCTTCCATTGGGCCAATGGACCGATCCCCATCAAAAAAATCGCCGGCGCCATCAACGGAACGAAAACGGAATCAAAGTATGGAGGCCCGACAGAAATTTTCCCAAGATCCAGCGCATCCAAGAACAGGGGGTACAATGTACCCAGCAACACTGAGCCCATCGCGGCAACCAGCAACACGTTGTTCGCCAGCAGCATTCCTTCGCGCGAAACCATGGCAAAACTGCCACCCAACCCGACGCGCGGCGCCCGCCAAGCATAGAGAGCAAGCGAGCCGCCAATGACGATGGCCAAGAAGGCCAGAATGAACAGACCGCGTTTTGGATCGGTGGCGAACGCATGCACGGAGGTCAACACACCGGAACGGACCAGAAACGTCCCAAGGAGGCTCAACGAGAACGCCATGATGGCAAGCAGAACGGTCCATACCTTGAACCCACCTCGTTTGTCGGTCACGGCCAATGAATGCACCAACGCCGTTCCGGCCAACCACGGCATGAACGAGGCATTCTCCACCGGGTCCCAGAACCACCATCCGCCCCATCCCAATTCGTAGTAAGCCCACCCGCTCCCCATCGCGATGCCGACCGTCAAAAAACACCAGGCGACGGTGGTCCATGGCCGGGACCAGCGGGCCCATGCCGCATCAAGGTTCCCTCCCAACAAGGCGGCGATCGCAAAGGCAAAGGCGACTGAAAACCCGACATAGCCCATGTACAGCATCGGCGGATGGATGACCATCCCGGGGTCTTGGAGCAAGGGATTGAGGTCGCGCCCGTCAGCAGCGGCGGGAATCAGCCGTTCGAACGGATTCGACACGGTCAGCATGAACAGAAGAAATCCCACACTCACCAGGCCCATCACTCCGAGAATCCGCGAGCGTGTGGCGTCGGGGAGGTGAGCGGAAAAGAGCGTGACCGCGAACATCCACACGGTCAGAATAAAGGTCCACAAGAGGAGCGAGCCTTCGTGAGCGCCCCAAATCGCGGCCAGCCGATAATGCAACGGGAGCTGAGAATTCGACGTGGCTGCGACATACAACACGGAGAAATCTTTCTCGGCAAACGCGTAGGCGAGACAACCGAACGCGGTGAGAACCAGGAGAAACTGCCCGCGCGCCGCCGGCTTGGCCACGGCCATCAGCGCCGAGTTCCCGACGGCGGCACCGTAGATGGGCAGAATGCCCTGCACGACGGCGACACAGAGTGCCAAAATCAACGCGAAATGACCGATTTCTGGAATCATAGTGAATCTTTCGTACCTTGGGGAACAACCAGTGACTTACTTTGCTGGGCTCCGGAGGCCTTGGCCTTCGCCAAGGCTTCGGCCGCTTCAGGCGGCATATAATTTTCATCGTGCTTCGCCAACACTTCGCTGGCGACGAACGTGCCGTCGGCATCGAGCTTTCCTTGAGCGACGGCCCCTTTCCCTTCCTTAAAGAGATCCGGCAAGATTCCTTTATAGGTCACCGGCACGCG
>CAYXKP010000250.1:0-1329 GCA_964465695.1 uncultured Nitrospira sp. | reverse complement strand
GTGACGATGAAACGGAACGTCAGCCCGTCGTTTTCGCGGACGAGACTGCCGTCTTCCACCATGCCGCCGATGCGGAAGCTGCGTCCTTGCGGCACTTCGCCGCTCGCCACCTGACTGGGCGTAAAAAAGAACACGAGATTGCTCTGAAAGGCATTTAAGATCAGAACGGTCGCCACACCCGCAACGAGCAACCCCAAGCCGATAACGGCAAAGCGTTTATGCCGTGGTTTCACCGGTACCTCCTAACAACGCGGCGCGCTGTTCGGCCTGCGCCGCAGCCCGCCGACGCCACAGAGCCAAGACTTCCCATACCATGCACAACGCCGTGGCCACAAACGAGGTCCACACATAGAGTCCGTAGCCGCCCATCGCGAAGAATTCCGACGCGCTGCCCCACTGCATCAGCGCACCTCCATCGCTTCTTGCGCTTCTTGGATCGCGGCCGGTTTTTCTTCCCACACCGGAAGCGATTCCCGCTCCACCATGATACATCGCACTCTGGCGAGGATGACCGCGATACTGTACAGCCAAAAGGCCACCGTCATGAGCAACATGGCCATGAGCATGGTGGATGCCATTTTCGAGCCGGTCGCCATGCTGACCGAGGCCCCTTGATGCAGCGTGTTCCACCACTGCACCGAAAAGTAGATGATCGGAACGTTGACCACCCCGACCAGCGCAAACACGGCGCTTGCACGGTCGGCACGGCGCACATCGTCGATCGATGTCCGCAAAAGCATGACCCCGGCGTATTGGAACAAGAGGATCAGTTCCGATGTCAGCCTGGCATCCCATACCCACCAGGCTCCCCACGTGGGCTTCCCCCACATCGCTCCGGTCAGCAACGCCAAGAAGGTGAACATCGCCCCGGTGGGAGCGATCGCCTGAGCCATCATGAAAGAAAGACGCGCGTTGAGTCCCATTCCGATACCGGCCCACACCGCCATGACGACATAGAGAAACATGGACATCCAAGCCGCGGGAACGTGGACGAAGATGATCCGGTACGCTTCACCTTGCTGGAAATCGGTCGGCGCGACGAAGAACCCCATGTAGAGACCGACTCCCATCAGGGCCACCGCTACGCAAGCGAACCAGGGAATGAGACGCCCTGCCAGCGGATAAAAGGCCTGCGGAGACGAATACTTCAGCCAGTTGATGCCCATGCTCATTGAATCACACCTTACTCCAACGCGATGCGCAACGCCGAGGCGGTGGCCCAAGGGGCCAGAAAGAGCGAGAGTACCAGACAAGCCCCGAGCAGCGATAGATTCGCTTCACCGCCGATTCCGGCCATACTGCTGGTGACGGCGCCGGCTCCAAAAATCA
>CAYXKP010000249.1:0-4606 GCA_964465695.1 uncultured Nitrospira sp. | reverse complement strand
AACCGAGGACGATTAGGTACGGCGGAGATCTTGGGAGGACTTTAGGCTTCCCAGTACAAGCTGGTCCTGCACACCATCCTCACGCTCGACCCCCTATTGAACCATATTCCCTCGGGGCGTTAACTCCTCCCACCTGCGTACGATAGGCTTCAGCTACGGATCAGTCAAGAAAACTAATGTGTCACGCGGCCGATGAAGACCTAGGATGCCTCCCTCTTGACGTTTGAGATTCTAACGTGCAGGTTACCTCCCAGGCTGCAATTCGTAATTCTTGGGATAAGAAGCCACAATGGCTCAAGCACTGACGAATCAAGAGGTGCAAGAGGCCTGGTCGGCATTGGTGGCGGAGGTTCGCACCGCCGTGCTGCTTACGATGCGAAATGATCGGCCATTTGGATCGCACGTGCCCTATGTGTGTGGATCGGACTGGACGAGAGCATATCTGCATCTCAGCCGCCTGGCATTACATACACAGCATTTGTCCGCTGATCCCCGTATGTCGCTGTTCATCGCCGAACCGGATGGGCAGGATAAGAATCCTTTGGCCTTGAAGCGAATGAATCTTACGGGCGAAGCGGCAGCGCTTTCACCTGATACTCCGTCGTATAACAAGCTCAAGGAGCGATACCTATCGCGGTTTCCGCAAGCCGAGATGATGTTTGGTTTTGGTGATTTTGCGCTATGGGAATTGCGGCTTGACGAAGCCCACTTTGTTCTGGGCTTCGGCCAAGCCTTTGTCTCCACAGCTGCCACTCCAGCTAGGTGGGTGCATCAAAGGGTGGAACGTCGTACTGCGAGGAAGGGCTGATCCTCAAGAGCAGCGCTCACGCCCGGCTCACCCTGCCGCCAAATAGAATCGCCATCACTTCGGTAACGCGCGATCAAAGGTGCCATCACGCATTGAGCTTATTGGTGAAAGCTCCACCGCCACCATGATGGGTTAATGGATCATGAAACCTTTATTCCATATATCCGCATATCCGCGCCAAGGAGTGAACCCCGGACAATGTCTGACCGGAACATATGAGCCCCATGTATGGCGCTAATGGCACCTCCTACTCCTTGCAGTGCCACAAAAGAAGGATATATGAATGAGTACGTCACCGACGACATGTCGTCGCATGGTCAGATTTGGTAGGTGACCGAGCCCGGTGTCATGAGGAGAAAGCAATGATCGGTTTGCCCGCTCTCTCTCATCGGATGACTCCACTTGTCACCCTCATGATGGGTGCGGGAGCTATATGGTTCACCACATCCTGTGATGCAAGGAATCAGAATTCGACATCGACACATGCCTTTGACCCCACAGTGAAATCTTCGACACGACGATTTATTCCAAATGAATTATTGTTGAAGTTCAAGGACGGGGTTTCACAAGAGCGGATCGCTTCCATCCTGCATGATAACCAGATCGACGTGATCGCTGAAATCCAACGTGGATGCCTCTATCACGTCAAGATTTTGGACGATCGGTCGGTTGAGTCCGCGATCACCCGCCTCACTTCATACCAGGAGATCGAGTATGCGGAGCCCAATTATCGGTACGAAACTCAGAAGTAGTGGAACGAGAATCGCGCTCTGTTCGGGCATGACCCTCGTGGTGATCTTCGTGGCCGCATTGTCCGGGCTCATGCAGGGAGATCGCTTGGTTCATGCACAGCAGAAACAGGCATCCGGCGGGATGAGCGCCTTATCACGGAACCAGCATCACCCGGCCCGGTATGTACCAGGAGAAGTGCTCGTTAAGTTCAGGGATGAGGCTTCTTCGTTGGGAATCCAGTCTCTGAATGCCGTTGCGGGTGCCAGAGAAATCAGAGTGCTATCCGGGAATGCCAGGGTGATTCACCAGTACAAGCTGGAAGGCGCCTTGTCGGTCGAAGAAGCGGTTTTGAAGTACCGAAGTAATCCCGCCGTCGAGTATGCCGAGCCGAACTATCTCTACTGGCTAAAAACCATTCCCGGCGATGCGCAGTTCGACTCGTTATGGAGCCTCCATAACGTCGGTCAAACTGTGAATGGAACGGCGGGAAAGGCGGATGCCGACATCGACGCCCCTGAAGCTTGGGATATCAGCACGGGAAGCCCAAGCGTGATCGTCGCCGTCATTGATTCCGGTATTGCCTATGACCATCCGGATCTCGCCCCTAATATGTGGAAGAATCCCCGCGAGATTGCCGGGAATGGCGTCGATGACGATGGAAACGGATTGGTAGACGACGTGCACGGATGGGATTTTCACATGAATGACAGTGACCCGATGGACCCTCTCGATGTCAATCCCGGCGGTAACCCGGGACATGGCACCCATGTCGCGGGAATCATCGCCGGAGCCGGAAATAACGGAACCGGGATAACAGGGGTTATGTGGACCGCGAGGCTGATGGCTTTGAAAGCCGGAGGAGTGGATCGGTCCATATCCACCGCGGAGGTTGTCAGCGCGATCCGCTATGCCGTCGCCAATAATGCACGTGTCATCAATGCCAGTTTCGCCGGACCGGACTGCAGCCTGGCTCTCTATGACACGGTGAGGGCCGCGAATGCGGCAGGCGTGCTTTTTGTTGCCGCGGCAGGCAATGAGGGATCGGATAACGACAACATACCAAGCTTCCCCGCAAATTTCAGTGCCCCTTCAGTGTGCAACGGGGAGCAGAAGGCCGCGCTGGCCAACGTGATCGCGGTAGCAGCTACGGACCAAAATGATCAATTGGCAACCTTCTCTGATTCCGCGGCCTCTAATTTCGGATCCACGACCGTCCAGGTGGCCGCGCCGGGAGCCCAAATCAACAGCACGAGGCCGACGTCGAAGATGACAAACGTGGTTCTGCATAACTTCGATTCCGACCCAACCGGAATCGGGTACGTCTTCGGAGGAGCCAATACCACCTGGGGATTCACAAATTCTACGTCATTCAGCCGACCGAACAGTCTGTCCGACAGTCCGACGGGAAACTATCGGAACAGTACCGATTCCTTTGCGATGGGACCGGTATTCAGCACCGAGGGACAGCGGGGGTGCCGGCTGGACAGCCGTCTTCGTCTGCAAACCGAAGAGGGTATAGATGGAGTCCTTGTAGAAACATCGAGAAACAGCGGGACCAGTTGGCAGCCTGTTCGCGCGGTCACGGAAAGCAGTAACGCCCAATTTGCACCTATCACCTGGGGAGATGTCGCGGATGGTGTGGCCGGTTCACGGTTCCGCTTTCGATTCATATCGGATGAGCGCCTCGACTTCGACGGCGTGTATTTGGACGACGTTCGGGTGGCCTGCGTTGAGGGTCCACCGTCGGGAACGACGGATTACCAGTATCTTGATGGTACGTCGATGGCCACTCCGCACGTGGCGGGACTCGCCGGCTTATTGCTCTCGGTAAATCCCGATCTCACTGTATCGCAACTCAGGAATGCAATCCTCAACACAGTGGATCGGAAAGCTTCCTTGAGAGGAAAGGTGTCGACCGGCGGTCGCATCAATGCCCGAGCCGCGTTGGCCAGCATTGTGACGAATTTCACCATCACCGTCGTCAAGGCAGGGGCCGGCAGCGGCACGGTCACGTCCAATTCCGCCGGAATTGACTGCGGCGCGACCTGCAATGGACAGTTTCCCCAAAGGAGCACCGTCAACCTCACCGCAGCACCCGATCCTGGATCTGTCTTTGCAGGGTGGAATGGAGATTGTAGTGGAACCGGTCCTTGCTCGCTCACTGAGAATGCGACTGTAACCGCGACCTTCAACATCGCGCCACCTCCGCCCCCCCCCGGCGATAGTATCGGAGGTGGTGGCTGTACTGTCGCCCCTGGCACAACTGGAGACCTATTACTTCCCGCCATGCTTTTCATGTCTCTGGTTGTCTTGTTGTGGAGGGCAAGACGCCGATGAAATCGAGTTTCGGGACGCGAGTCATGGCCCAGAACAGTTCCCCTGATGGGCTCTCTATGCTTAGCCTCTTGGCACAAGTCACGGCATTATTGGGTCTTCATGCCCGTCGTCCCTTTCATCGGGATTCCGTATTTCTCTTGCTGTCAGCGCTTGGTCCGGCGGTATGGCTTTCCTTGATCGGTCTCTTTGCATTTCAGCCAATGCCTCGGCATGCCATATGGTCATCGGTTTTTCTCTCCGTCGCCTTGTGGCAACCTCTGCTTGAAGAGTTGCTGTTCCGCGGCATCGTTCAAGGACATTTGCTGCAATCCATGGCAAGGCACAAGACATGGATGGGTCTATCTGTCTCAAATCTCCTGACATCTTTCTTGTTCTCCGTAGCCCATCTGGGCAGCCATTCCATTTCATGGTCCTTGCTCGTATTCGTGCCTTCTCTCTGTTTCGGCTTCGTGCGAGATCGCTTTGACTCTGTGTATCCCTCCATCGCTCTGCACGTCTTCTACAATACCGGTTACTTTCTTCTGATCGGTGGGGTCGCATTGCCACCTTTCCGTTAAGAACCCGATCGTGTGGGAACAGATTGCGGAAGACTCTTTCAGACAAATGCCATGCGTTTGCACCAGTCCGAGCCAGTATAGCCGGCGCTCCATCTGGTCGCGCCAGTACGTTGTCGTCGGGAAACATTCGTGACGGTTACGAGCTCTTATGTGCTCAAAATGAGTTCGGAGG
>CAYXKP010000248.1:0-4639 GCA_964465695.1 uncultured Nitrospira sp. | reverse complement strand
TGGCCCACGACGTCGGAGGGAGATTGGGTGACAAACACGCCGAGGCCTGATTGCTTCCGGATCGTTTTGAGTTTGTTCAGCGAAAACTCGGTGAACATGGGGTCACGCAGCGGCTTCCAGAATTCCTCCATGAAGAAGATGAAGGGATCCCCGGTAATCAATTGTTCGGTCAGATGCAGGAGGTAGGCGATGATGGGGGTGCGGAGGTCGGCATCATCGAGAAATTCCGTGTAGTCATAGCCAAAGAGAGCATGGTGACTGAATTGGTGCGTGTCGCATGGGTTGTCGAACACCCAGCCCAACGGCTGACCCCACGTCCATTTCAGCAGGCGCGCCTTCAGACTGTTTTCGCCGGTCGCCGGCAGATTCTGGGAGACCGTCGTGAGCCCCCGGACATCAGGGCGCACCGTCGGACTCATCACCGTCCGCACCGCATGGCTCAGATCGGTCCATTCCTTGGCGGAGAGGCGCGGCTCCGGGTCGCCCGGATTTTTCACCAGCTGGGCCACGAGCCGTTCACAAAATTGGAGGTTGCCTTCGGTGATGGCCGCCTGGAAGGATTGAATCCGGTGGGTTCGCCACGCCGGAGCGCGATGTACTTGCCGCCCATCGCCCGGATGCCGATTTCCGCGCCACGGTCCTTATCGAACATGATGCCGCGAAACTTGGGATACTTCATCGCCTGCGCCAGGAGAAACAGTTCCAACGCGGTCTTGCCGGACCCGGTGGCGCCACAGATGAAGGTATTGCCCGGATACTTTTCGTCCCGCGAATCGCGGTCGGCTGGCGACGAATGGAAATTGAAGTAGTAGGGCTGGCCGCTGGGGGTCTGAAAGAGTGCCAAGGCCTCGCCCCAGGGATTACCGTTCGGTTTGCCGCGTGCGAAATTGTGAAAGGGACTGAGACAGACAAAGTTCCGCGTCGTGATCGTGGCTTCCCGCGGACGCACCCACCAATTACCGGGCAGTTGGGCGAACCAGGCGCATTCCGGAATGACATCCACCACCGCCATCTTGAAGCCCGGCCCGTCCTGAAAGGTCGCCCGCGCCAGGGCGCGCGCCTTAGAGACCTCCTCCAACGACGAGCCAAAAAGGGCGATCGAATAGTGGTACTCGCCCAAGTCGATCAAGCCCGATTGCAGATCTTCTGCCGCCTGACTGAATTGTTCAATTTCACGGGTCGCCGCATCCTCCCCGGCGATCAAGTGGTTGCGCTGCCGTTCCAGATATTTCAACCCATCGCGTTTTCCCAAAAAGGAGAACGACTGCGTCTCGATATATTCGCTGTCGCCATAGAGCATGCCATTCGTCATGCCCGGTTCTGAAAAGCTTGGGTATTCCTGAATATCGAGCAGGCCGGCGAACTTTCTGGTGCCGTTCGGATGCCAGATCTCCACCATGCCGGTTCGATCCGAGAAATGGAGACGAGACGACTGGAGATAGCTGCTCAAGGGACAGCGGCGCAAGGGAATGGATTCCCAGACGCCATTGATCAGATAGGCGAGGAAACTCAGATGCTGCGAGTAGACGATGTCGTGCTGCTCAAAGGTGCCCAACCGTTCCGGTTCATACCGACGGAGGCTCGCCTCCAATTGTTTCGCGACATCCTCAAAGGTCGAGAGCCCTTCCTGCTCTTGCCGTTGCAGTTCCGCCACTTGCTTAGGACCGACACGGCCAAAGAGATTCACGACCTTCTCTTGCGGCGGCCGATAGAGAATGGAGAGATACAACTCCGTCGCCATCTGCCGATGCGTCTCGAAGGTGCGGTAGTACCGTTCCGACACGTCGCGACAGAAGGGATTGGCGGCCACGCCGTGGAGGCGTTCATGGACGACACGGCGAATCTTATGGGTCCAGACCGCGAACGAGCCGCCGCCCAAGGCGCGCAGAAAGTTATGCAGCGCTTCCTTCCGCGCCAGGATGTCGTCTTCATCCACCGTTTCGAACGGAATGCCATCGAGCCGCCAGGTGCCCAGATATCCGGCGCCACCGGAGAGCTTTACGACATGGTCGGTAAGGATGGTGCCATAGGGGATGTATGAACTCCCGGAGACATGACCCGTCGCGGCTTTGATGACGAACGACGGCAGCTGGATCACCGCATCCTCGCGCAGGTCAGCCGGCTCATCTTCGTCTTACCTTGTAGGAGAGAGGGCCGTAAGAAATGGCGTTCCACAGCGATCGACTCGTGCGATGCCGGAGTCGCATGCGCGCTTGCAGCAGCACTTGACGGAGTCGCTGATCATCACGTTTCGTCATGGCGCGCATACTGGCGATCGTGGCGGTCGTACTCAGGGCGATGACGACGACCAGATACCCGCTGATGAAATAGAAGCTCCACATCCCGGCGAGAAAGGCCGCGATCATCACTACCACCATCGGCACGAGTGGCACGCCGGCCAGCATCGCCGGGCGCGTACAGCCTTTGAAGATGGGATCGCGATAGCCGTCCATCAATCTTCCTTTCGTCGAGAGACTCGCTTACGCCGACATCAAGAATGAGGCGATGCCCGCCGCCCCGCCCGCCAAGATGGCTCCGTACACGATGTTGGCGACATCCGCCCAGCGCGCCCCATCGAACGCCATCTTGTAGCCCACCCACAGGAGCGCGATGGTAAACAGGGTGACGCCCACGCTGACCAACGCCGTTTGGATGGACGACGCCACGGAATTAAGTTTGCTGATCTGGGCGTAGGCCGGGCTCGTGGCCAGCAATAGTCCGATGGTGAGAGACGCGACAGTCACGACCGCGTGTGAGGTCTCCTCGGCTCGTTGCTCTCGTCCTCTTGTCATTCCCGCACCTCCTTGATGGTTCATCATTACAAACTCCTTTCTTTGTTCTACGAACACTACACTATGTATTACAAAGCCTACACTTTGTACTTTATCGTCCAGTCGTCACACGAGCGCCCCTTCCGCCCTCCCCTCTGTCGAGCGGGAGGACCGGCGCCGCGGATACCACCTTCTGCACATAGCCCAACCGATAGCCTCGTGTATAACTGCCCGAGTAGTAACAACTCAGGGCGTCACGGATGGCGCGCTGTTGTTCGGCTTTCGTCATGCGTCCGGATTTCGTTCTCTCATAGCATTCTTTGAGGATCGCGGATCCAACTTCCAAGTTGGTGCAGGGCTCAAACGCCGACTGCGCCGTGAGTCCGAAGCGCCGAAAGTTATGTTTGTTGACCTGCGCGAGGCCCACCGAATAGTTCCATCCGTCTCGTTCCAGCTGCTGCACCGTCGCCAATGCCTCGCGCTTCGACCGAGGCTGTCGTTCCAGGTGACCACCCACGACGCCGATGGCATACGGATTTCCTGCGGACTCCACGGCCACGATCTTCATCATGGTCCGCTCGTGCACCTCGACGGCGCACCGTTGAATCTCTGCGGCGAGATCTAGCATTGTGCGCCATCCTTCGTGTCACACCACAGGGCTGTCTTCATGAATGCTCCATTGTGATTGCTACGCTCGATTTACACGATGACTCGTCTTAGATCCCATTGCGCGACGCTGATTTGGCCTTGTACCGAGTCACTCCATCTCTGTCAACCCATAAAATGAGTAAGGGATCCTTCTATGCGGCGTCGTAAACGATGGATTATCAGTTGCTCCGTGACAAATACGCGACTTTGTCGAAGCAAAAATAATTGTCCCGTTCTATACCAGAACGGGAAGTGGCCACGGTCATCGACTCGCAAGGTGTGGGTGGCGGAGAGGACCTGCACGCAATGGATGGGGCTACTTGCGGAGGGCGTGGTTGAACTCGACCACGACGGTGGAGGACTTGGACAGACGATGGGCATACTGTGTCGCCACATCGAGCCGGAGAAAGGTCCTCGGACGGTCGCTCTCTCTGGCGGTGGCCACATACCAATCATGCGGATGTGTTTTCAAACGCAGGCTGACGTGATACCGCTTGGGACCCACGACCCAGACCGTCGCTCGGAGTACCGGGCTGACCTTTGCGAGACCGCTCAGGAAGCATTGTCTGGCACACCAGATGGGTTGCTTCTCTCTCACCCGTTCGGTGATCCGCCGACTTCGCTCTGATTGCACGCTCAGCATGGATGGTGTTCCTCGCGGTCCCCGTTCGGACTCGTCATCTGGCCGTGGTTGCAGGCGTTATAATCCTCTTGTCGAAAGCGCCATAGATCCGTATGACCCTCGATGCAGAAGCTCCAGTCTCCTCGACACATTCTCCTTGAGCGCGTGTGAAGCCTTCTCGCCAAGCATAATACGTGACGTTACGTATTACCAGATGCGATGAAGCAGCACATTTGTCAAGTCACCGATTCAGTAAAGACCCTCTCCACTTTTCGTGGTTCCGTCATTTGCGGCGGCCGCTGACATCGCGAGAACGGGGTGCGCGATGGCGCAGGAGAGGCCGTGGAAGGCCAAGGCGTGAGGTGTTCCGAGCGATCGTGTGTGACGTGATGACTGTGCGGGGTTGCCTGAAGAGGTGTGGCCGGGAAGCGGTAACAGCTCAGCGTGGAGTTGCCCTCACACTAAGAATAGTGGCTGGCTCGTGTGGCGGCGGATGCTTAAAAAGTAGGCAGCATGTGCAAGGGGCGATGATTGGCTGTGATGCTTGCACACGATGCATCTTGTTCACAAGGTTATCCCCAGAAGATGGGGACGACGG
>CAYXKP010000247.1:0-4641 GCA_964465695.1 uncultured Nitrospira sp. | reverse complement strand
CTCCCAGAACTCGATCGAATTCACCGATACGGGTGAGCCGACGATCCTCTCCCACGACTTCGATTTCACCGATGGGCGTGGCCTTGGCCTGAACTGTCTTTATAGCAGCCGGGCGCCCCTTGCCGGTCGCCGCTTGTCGCTCCTCTTTTATCGTATTCCAGCCACCGCAGTCAGGACAGCGGCCAAGCCACCGTGGCGCCTGATGACCACAGGTCTGGCAAGAGAAAACGATCTTGGATTTCAAAAATGACCTCGTGGAGGAGGACTATAGCAGATGTCCATCTTAATAAACCGGCGACTGAAATAAAAGCGGGAAGAGGGAACTTAAGCCAAGAAATCAGCCGAGAGCCTCACATGACGTCGGCGATGCCATAGCATCGCCGATCGCTGAAGTACGCATGACGATAGCCCACCGCCGATTCGACTGCCTGTAAATTTTCACCTTGACGAACCAGCACAGTTTATCCTAATTTGTTGATAAAATGACTCAACTAACTTCATACTTATGAAACTGTCGAAAAAAAGTGAATATGGCCTCAGGGCGCTGCTGGAGCTCACGCTGGTTTATGATAAGACAAAGCTGCAGCGTCACGATATTGCCGCGCGACAGCACATCCCCGTTGAGTTCTTAGAGCAGATTCTTCTCACCCTCAAACGAGCTGGGCTCATTTCAAGCCGACGTGGAGTCAACGGAGGATACGTCCTTATTAAACAGCCCGACGATATTACACTCGGTCAGGTCATACGCATACTCGACGGTCCACTGGCGCCGATCGGGTGCGTCAGTAAGACAGCGTACCAGAAATGCAATGATTGCCCTTATGCGAATACGACGCGGTGCCCCCTACAACAGGTCATGGGCACCGTCCGTGATGCGATTGCTGGGATCCTCGATCACTATTCCCTCGCCGACTTTGCCGCAATCCATCCCAAGGGCTAAGCATTCATGGATACAGTGGTTCTTGTCCTCATTACGTTTGTCGCCGCCACCGTCAACGGCGCACTAGGGTACGGATTTTCTTCCATTACCGTTCCCGTGGCCTTACTGTTCTACACCAATCGTATCTTGAATCCTGCCCTCGTACTGATCGAGCTCGTCATCAACGGGTATGTACTGTTCATGAATCGTAACAGTATCCCGAATATATGGCGACGCGTAGCACCTATCTTGATCGGCCTGGTCGTCGGCATCGGGATTGGCAGCTACATTCTCTTTTTGGTTCAGCCAGCATGGATCAAATTCGTGACCTATTTCTTTTTGTTGCCGTTGATCCTCCTTCAAGCTGCCGGTATCCGAAAACCTATTCAGGCTGAAAAGGCAATTGCCATCCCGTTTGGAATCGGGATCGGGACGCTTTATTCAGTCACAACCATTTCCGGTCCCCCTCTCGCACTGCTCTTCAACAATCAGGGATACGCCAAACAAGATTTCAGGGCTGCTTTGGGAGTCATCCGCGTTGCCGAATCATCACTCACGGCGATTGCGTATGGATTCATCGGCTTCTATAGCGCCGGCAGTATGGATATCATTCCCTACATCGTTCCGAGCGTCATCGTCGGTATTCCACTCGGGACCTACCTTATCCGATTGATGGACCCTGAAACGTTCAGACGCATTTGTATGGCCTTCGACGGATTGGTGGTCGGATTCGGCCTGTCTCGGGTACTCGTAGAACTGGATCTTGCTACACCCGTGACGACCTATAGTATCTTGTCAATCGTGGTCCTCCTAAACGGCTACCTGCTGTTTCGATTTTTCAGAGATCGAGCACATCCCCCAGAGATTCCCTCTTAGTACCTCAGAGTCCGGTTGCTCCTTTATCGATGCCGTGAACTAGGTAAACCTCCTCGGCTTACACTTACCCTCACCATGGCTGTTGCGGTACTTGAAGGTTGAACCCTTCAGACCTACATCCTTACCCCGTGTACAGATTTACAACTTGCTGAATACTAATAGATTTCTATACGGAGACTAGGCATAACCCTTGCTCACACAGCTGACCACATCGGTGTTGCGTACATACTTATCCACCTAAATTTTAAGGGGTGTTGGTTATGCAGAGAAATGTGATCTCGCTTAGTCTCTTCCATCGTAACTTCACGGTTACGATGATCTCTATTATAGCGTTAAGCCTCTCACTATCCGGATGTAGTGCCGATGGACAAGGTGGGCCTGTGATTTCATCGCTGTCCACACCGACTGACACTCCCTCAGGTGAAGGTGAGCCGTCAGATTCCAGCCCTACCGCGACAGATTCTGAGGAGGAAACATCGCCGGACTTGACCGCAAGTGCAGCCGATGATTTCGATCCTGCAGCGATAGCGGAGCCGGCTGAAGGGGAGGAAGATCCGACAGTCTCAGTGACCTCCACTCCTGATGGCGTCACCGCACGATTGACCTGGGATGCCTCCTCTAATTCTACGGTGTCCAATTACTATGTCTATTACGGAAAGCAATCGTCCGGAGAACCAGGTTCCTGTTCCTATGAGGCGAGCCAATCGGTGGAAACACCGCCCGCAACAATTAGTGGACTGGAGCCCAATACACTTTACTTCTTTGCGATAAGTGCGTTCGGCGAGTCGGAAAGCCCCTGTTCGAGTGAAGTCCTTGTTGTCACACCCCCCGCGCAAGGCTGAGCACATCGCTCGCCGAATCACCCACTGATTGAAAGCTCCCCTGGTCATTTCCAGGGGAGTTCATCTCTTCATTGACCTCTACCCAGCCGATTTGTTAGCCTCAAGTTCCATCAGGCTACTGCCGAGAGTGACATCAAATCGTACTCATCCTTTGATCTCTATTTCTGAAAGGATCTCCTATGGCCGGTCTAGCTGCTACCCCTGAATTGCTCAGCGCCTTGCGCAACAAGGCCACCCAACTTCGCATCAACAGCGTGCGGGCCACCAGCGAGGCCGGAAGCGGCCACCCATCCAGCTGCGCCTCGGCCGCAGATATCGTCGCCGCATTGTTCTTTTCTGTCATGCGTTACGACCCCCATAATCCCAAGGCGCGCAACAGCGACCGTTTTATCCTGTCAAAAGGGCATGCGGCTCCGCTGCTGTATGCGGCGTGGGCGGAAGCGGGTCTCTTTCCGCAGAGCGACCTGTTGAAATTACGTACGTTAACATCCGATCTCGAGGGCCATCCGACTCCCCGCTTGCCTTTTGTGGATATGGCCACTGGTTCACTTGGACAAGGGCTTCCAGTAGGGATCGGTATTGCGTTGAATGCGAAGTTCGTCGACAAGCTTGATTATCGAACTTACGTGTTGATGGGCGATGGAGAATCGGTCGAAGGATCGGTCTGGGAAGCCGCCGAGATCGGGCGCCAATATGGTTTGGACAATTTGTGCGCCATCGTTGATGTGAATCGATTGGGCCAGAGCGACCCCACCATGCTGCAGCACGACATGGATGCGTACCGTTCCAGATGGGCGGGATTCGGATGGCATGCCATCGTCGTCGACGGTCATGATCTCACGACCATCCTCAAGGCATTTGATGAAGCGGCCCGTACAAAAGGAAGGCCGACCGTGTTGCTGGCCCGAACCTACAAGGGAAAAGGCATCTCGTTCATCGAAAACAAAGCAGACTGGCACGGCAAGCCGCTTAAAAAAGGCGAGGAGACACAGAAGGCTCTCGACGAGCTCACACAGCAATTGAGCCCAAACGGTGCCGTCATTCAGATTCCAAAGCCGTCTGCTCCCGGGACCAGCTCCATGGCCACCGACGCGATGCCCACTGCGCCTTATAAAATAGGCGATTCCGTCGCAACGCGTGAAGCGTTTGGTGTGGCATTGGAAGCGTTGGGGTCCGTCAATCCCTCGATCGTCGCACTCGATGCCGACGTAAAAAACTCCACATATACCGACAAATTCGGAAAGAAATTCTCTGACCGATTCTTTGAGAGCTTCATCGCCGAGCAAAACATGGTGGGTGCAGCCGCCGGTCTGGCTGCCTGCGAAAAAATCCCTTTTGCGGCGACGTTTGCTTGTTTTTTCAGTCGTGCCTACGACTTCATCCGCATGGCCGCCATTAGTGGTTCGAACATTAAGCTCGTCGGGACCCATGTCGGCGTAAGCATCGGCGAAGACGGGCCGTCCCAAATGGGTTTAGAAGATATTGCGATGATGGCGGCACAACCGAACGTGACCGTGCTTTACCCTTCAGACGGCAACTCGACGTATCGACTGATCGAGGAAGCGGCAAAACATAAGGGAATGGTCTACATACGAGCTGGAAGGCCGAAAACTCCCGTCCTCTACGGACCAGAGGAGCGATTCCCCCTCGGCGGCAGCAAAATCCTTCGGCAGAGTTCGTCGGATATGCTCACAATCGTCGCCGCCGGAGTGACGCTGTTTGAGGCTTTGAAGGCGTATGACCAGCTGAAGTCATCGGGCATTGCGGTTCGTGTGATCGATCTCTACAGCATCGCCCCCATCGATCGGAACACCGTGGTGGAAAGCGGCCGGACAACGCAGGGCCGAATCCTCACGGTTGAAGATCACTACGCCCACGGCGGTCTCGGCGATGCCGTCCTCAGTGCTGTTGCCACGGAGGGCATCAAAGTCTATAAACTCGCCGTGCGTGAAATCCCTCATAGCGGCAAACCGGATGAACTGGTCGATCACTATGGGATAGGAA
>CAYXKP010000246.1:0-4653 GCA_964465695.1 uncultured Nitrospira sp. | reverse complement strand
CGGAAAGGCTGACGGAAGTCCAGTGCTGGGCGCTATTCGAGCGCCTGTTTCCAGATGGCCTTGATGATGGCGCTCTAGTCGAAGAGCTGGCGCCCGATGGTTGGGATCGGTCTCCTTTGCTGCTCGTCTCCCACCCTACCGCGGAGCAGGTCTACCAGGAAACAATGCAGATCCGAGAGAATCTGAGGAATCTTCTAAAGAAGGAACCTGTATCGCCCAAAGGGGAACCGCCTCTCACCCTGGATGCTGTCAGACGCGATATGATCAACCGTGCGCCCAATTCCAGGGAGGAATGTGCAGACTTACTGGGATGCTGTCTGTGGGATGTGTTCGCTGACAACCATGACGTTGTGACTGCTGATGGAATGCTCGTTGATTTGGGCTCATTCCGCTCTGCCGCCGGCTTCATCGCTGACTTCCGCCACCATCGCACCAGCACGCAAGGAGACTTCGGCAATCGCGGTGATTACATCGAATTCTACATGGGCACCACGATGGTCCGACATCGTGCGGATCTGACACCCATCTATGAGCTGATCTTCCGGCGTATGCTCCACATCGGCCTGAGCTGGCGGTATGCACACCCACGTTTATATGCTATCGATCTCAGCTCCCTGTCTGACCTAGCAGGAGGTGATGCTTCCGAAGCCCTCCGCTACGACCCCACAGAGAGTTTTTGGCGCGAGCGGCAGCTTGCGGAACGCCAGACGGAGCTAGCCGAGTTTCGGCAGAGTCTCGACGAAGCCTACCGCGCCTCCATTCAGAACGTCTGTGATGGGCCACCGCCCGTCACCGTACGTGCGTATCAGCGGGTGTACGGCCACGACCCCGACGGTTGGCCGCCAAAAGTCGAGGATGAGGAATAACAGCGATCAGATGGAAACAAGGGGTCTGAAATTCAATCAGCCATAAAACAAAGACTTCCTTTCCCTTTCTTCTAAATTCTGAAAGCGAAATCCCACTTCGTACTGGGGCAGATCAGTATCGAAAAGTAGCCTGTCGATATATTTTTGCTAATATTTTTTCCATATTTTTGCTGCATATTTTTGCTCCGAACGTGAAGTTAGCCAGTGCGCTTGATGATCGCATCGGCCTTCTCCGCGAAGTACTTGAATGCCGATGGCCACAGCAGGACAGAATTCGTCGGACTAGGCCCAGGAGTCGTCCAGCGGCCCTCAAGAGCACCGTTCCGGATTGTGCCATTGAGGTACATCATCGAGAACACGGGATCCTCGGTGTCCGCGAGCGCTCGAACGAAGTGACGCTCATTGAATCTTGACGGATCTTCGTCTACGAAGAGACCCCTCAAATAGAGCATCACAGGGGTCCAACCATCACCGGAGTACCCGAAGACCTCCATGACTTCGTACAGCGACAGATTTGCTGTCTTGGAGTTCGGCTTGAGATTGATGATGAGCGCGCCGTCGACTTGGGCGACGGCGCGTAGACTAGCGTCGATAATAAGGTGCCAAGGGAGGGGCTCGGAAGCTAGCTGCGTCAGTGTCTTCACGAGTAACGTAGGGATGTATCCATTGTTGCAGCCAAAAAGGGAAACGGCCTTATCAAATCGATAACGAAACGCGCCGCCTTCTGGAACTTTCTTGTAAAGTGCATACATGCGGCGGCTCTCTACACGTTGTCCAGGTGCGCCAGGGTCGCAAGCTTCTTCATCAAGGCGAGCGCCTCTCGGTTGGTTAATATACTCATGCTGTAGTCTGCGGTTGCGCGTGCGAGTTCGGCTGGCACTGAAAAAGACTGCCGAGCCCTTTCTCCTCGCTTTGCTTCTTACGGTCTTGCCGATTTCTTCAGATTTTTGTACCGATTGAGAACGTTCGTTTGCAAGTGAAGGTCGGTCATTAGCTTTTTCAGAAAGTCATCCACACCTCTCTCTAGCGCCTCGAAGAGGCTCAGCAGTAGCGACGGGTTCGCTCACAACGGATGAGATCAGTGAGGCGGAGCCTCCCGGAACAATTCTCTGGGTGTATTTCATAGGTTCTCCTCTCACGGCTTCGCGGAAGGCGAGGCTAGGCCCTCTTAAAAAGAGAGTCAAGCCACTGACCGGACGGATTTGAGAAAGAGCGTGTCCCCCTCTCGTTTCCTCGTTCGATCGCGAGGCGCGGAAGGGAAAACCAATGCCCTCGGACCACGCCCCGCTGATCATCAATATTGACATCCCCGGCCATCCGTTGGATGCCGCTTGGACTTCGGAGGAATCGCGCATTGAGGTACGCACACGGAAGCAGTGATGAGCCAGAAAGGGAGCGGCCCGCGGCTGCTACTCGATTTCACTATAAAGGGATCGCTCGAAGAAAATCAGCAAGGCGCATAGAGATGCCTTCGAACACTCTCAGCTTCGGGAGATAGTAATCGCCGGTTACGATGAAATCCGCCTGAGCCGCCACAGCACATTCCAGAATGCGATTATCCGGTACATCTTCCAGTATGGTCATCTTGCGCACAATCCGCACTACCGTTGGGGCCCTTCCCATCACCTTTAAAGCGGCAGCGATGCTTGTTCTGATTGATCGGCCTTATGCATTGTTTCATTGGGCCAATTAAAATTTAATGTAAATTATAATTTAATACTATTTTTAAATGGGCTCCACTTGACGGAGCCCATTACACTATTGTATAGATTGCGCTATTGCAGCTCACTCAATGGGCTGTCCAACAATCAAACGGCTCGTCACAATCCTCCGTATACAGTGGGGATTGATAAGAGCCATGGAGGTATCCCATGAAGGACTTAGTGTTAACGGCATTCCGCTTCAGACAGTCAGACAGAACATTTTACTCCACTTTTATGACGGGTGAGATCCTTCTCAGACCGGAGGTGGCGCAAGTAGACAAGTGGACACCTACAAACCCAACAGGATACCAGCGCGACCCTTCCACGAGGAGGTTCAATAAGGTGGCTAGTTTTTTACAGGGGCAGCAAGGTGTGCCGGGTATCCTACCGCAATCAGTTCTTCTCGGGCTTCGAGGGAAGGGGAAGTTCACCCCTATCGAGATCGATGGCTCTTCGAGCAAAACCCTCCGCAATCAGCCATGGGAGTTTGGCACTTTGACAATTCCCGCTGATTTGCTACCCCTGAGTGAGGATGACGGCCAACATCGTATTGGAGGATTACGTAAGGCGGCCGAGGCGGATGCTAAGTTTTTGACCTATCCCTTGCCAACAGTCATCATGGAGGGATCGAGTCAACTCGATGAGGCAGTGCTGTTCTATGTGATCAACACTACTAGTGTTAAGGTTCCGGTGGACCTGGCCCAAAGGCTCATCACTCAGCAGGATGCGAATCCCAGCCTTCACGACCTGCTCGTTAAGACTGGGAAGGATTGGGTGGCTCGTGCCACCAATATCGTGGATATCCTCAACGACACCCCAGATCAGCCTTGGGAACAATACATAATGATACCGAACGGTGATGTGGAGACAGGCGTTAGACAAAACACGATCGTTCGGTCGCTTCTCCCATTACTGACGGGCGAACACTTTTACGCGAAACAAGATGCCAGCACGATGGCTGAGTTATTGATGCGATACTGGAAAAGCATGGAGGACCTGTGGCCAGAAGCGGTAATGCGGGATTCTCGTGAGGATTATAGTCTCATGAAATCTGTGGGTGTTCTCACCATGCATGGCATCGCACCTACAGTCTTCGAAGCGGTACGTGCCAGCGGCAAGAAAATCACACGGGATGCCTTACGTCATGTATTAGAGCCAGTAGCCAAAAAACTATCCGTAGAGGACTTCTGGGAGTCCAGGAGCGGGGAAGCCGGAAAGGTCGGTACAAATAACAAAGCGGTACGCTACCTCAGTGACAGAATTCTGAAGCACATTCGACCTGGAGAACTATCCGAATCCCTCCTGTAATCAGTGCGCTGTGAAGTGATACCGGACCGCCTGATGATGTTGAAGTCATCAGGCGGTTCCCGTTACCTGATTCCGAAGCTTGTTTATCCGCTACGTCAAATAGAGTACAGGTGACTAAATATTCATCTCGGCTCACAATCGCGCTCTTGAAGTGCCCTTCCCATAAGGTGCCCGTACGCTCATAGGCGTTATTCACGTATCGGACATAGCGTCGTCCGACGTTCTGCATGAAACATCCCAAACGCCTTCGTGTTCCGGTTCCACTAAGAGATGGACATGGTTGGTCATCAGCACGTACGCATAGAGCCGTGCCTGGCATTTCCGTTTGGCCTGTCGCAGACAACCCAGAAAGACCTCATAGTCCTTCGGCGTAAAAATATGGGCTGTCTATTATTGCCGCGCCGGCTCACGTGATGGGGGTAGGAGGAATACTAAGCCGAGGCGAGCGCGCCAGCGTCGAATCGTTCCAGTACGTAGGCAATTTCCTCCTGATTTAGCTGGGCCGTCAATTCAGGGTGCTCATGGGTCATTTGGTGGACCTTTGACCACTGAATTTCTAAAAAATTGATTGGTGGCTGAACACATGTAAAGCAGTGAACTGAGAAGTCTTCCTCCCACCACCACCTTGTGCTCCCACATACAGAACAAATAGCAGGGCACTGCAAAATCGCAGGACAGCGTGCGACGCATGTTTCACCTTTGACACGAACAAGGTAATAGGGCCCCGGCTGCGGGAGCGGATCCTCACCAAGCTTCCCAATGACGAGGCCAATAAC
>CAYXKP010000245.1:0-4753 GCA_964465695.1 uncultured Nitrospira sp. | reverse complement strand
TCTTTCGCCTCTCGAGCAGTGACTGCGCCAGTAGCTTCTAGGAACCGGTCAGCGAGGGTTGATTTGCCGTGATCGATATGCGCGATTATGGAAAAATTGCGTATAAGGCTTTGCAAATCCTAGCTCATTCGTGAAAATCGGTTCATTATAGTAACTGCCTCCGAGGTTGTCAAAGACATCGCTCCCACCTATAATCACGCCCCGCATGGAGCGAGACTGATAACGGCATAGGGTGATAGCTTATCGCAGCAACCGGAAACGATAAGACGGCTTCTGACTTCTGTTATACGCCCTAGGCCGTACGCTTCTTACGCTCGTTCATCGTGACACGAAAGCCTTCAATCCGACAGTTGGGAAATTGGGACCACCGCTATCTGTGGCATCCGTTTACCCAGATGCAGGACTGGGAACAGGAAGAGCCGCTGATCATCGAACGCGGCAAAGGCGCTTACCTCATTGATACGCGAGGCAACAAATACCTGGACGGCACGTCATCCATCTGGGTCAATGTCCACGGTCATCGGCATCCTGTTCTTGATCGCGCCCTCAAAAAGCAACTCGACAAAATCGCCCACTCCACGTTCCTTGGCTTGTCCAACCCACCGGCCATTGAGCTGGCCCGCGAGTTGATCCGAATAGCGCCGAAGGGGCTCACGCGGGTTTTCTATTCGGACAACGGCTCGACGGCGGTGGAGGTTGCGCTGAAGATGGCCGTTCAATACTGGCGGCAGCGGCGTCCCGAGGCCGGCCCGAAACAGACGTTCCTCCATCTTAAACTCGCCTATCATGGAGATACGATCGGCGCCGTGAGCGTCGGCAACATCGACTTGTTCCATTCGAGGTTCAAACCATTGCTGTTCCCGACTCTCGACGCGGAACCGCCTTCTTGTTACCGCTGTCCGCTCGGTCTGACGTACCCCTCTTGCCGAATGGCTTGTATCGACCCGATCGAACAAATCCTCAAAAGCCGCCATAAAGAGCTGGCCGGATTCATCATTGAGCCGCTGATGCAGGCTGCGGCCGGCATGATTCCCCAGCCGGCGGGCTACCTGAAACGGATCCGTGAGCTCTGCACCAAATACGGCGTCCTACTGATCGCAGATGAAGTTGCGACGGGATTCGGACGAACGGGCAAAATGTTTGCCTGCGAGCACGAAGGAGTGACGCCGGATCTTATGGCGATCAGCAAAGGACTCACCGGCGGCTATATGCCCCTCGCCGCGACATTGACAACGGAAGAAATCTATAGAGGTTTTCTCGGAGCCTACGACGAGTTTAAAACTTTTTTCCATGGACACAGCTTTACCGGCAATCCATTGGGCTGTTCCGTCGCCCTCGCCAATCTTCTTGTCTTCCGCAAGGAAAGGACGCTGGCCCGCCTATCCCCAAAGATTACGATGCTGGCCCAATGGCTGAGCCCATTGGCTGAAATGCCCATTGTCGGCGACATCCGCCAACGTGGGTTCATGGCGGGAATCGAATTGGTGAAAGACAAGAACACCAAGGAGCCCTACCCGCTCGGCGCCAAGGTCGGCCACCGCGTGGCCTCGATCGCCCGATCGAATGGGCTGATTTTGAGACCGATCGGCAATGTGCTCGTTCTCATGCCGCCGTTATCGACATCGGCCGAGGAATTGAAAAAAATGGTGGAAATCATTAGAGAATCCGTAGAAACTCTGCACAGTGACTGAGTGTCGCTTCAACGCTCGGCTGAGCCACCAGGAGATCCGCTGAATCACATGCAGACTTGTGATTTTCTCGTCATCGGAGGCGGAGTGATCGGCCTGAGCATCGCCCGTGAGCTTCGTAGACGCCGGACTGACGCCCGGGTGTTGTTGATCGAAAAGGAACCCTCGTGCGGGGCCCATGCCAGCGGGCGCAATAGCGGAGTGCTCCATGCAGGGTTTTATTACTCGCCGGACAGCCTCAAAGCAAAGTTCACCCGTCTTGGAAACGAGCGGCTGACGGCCTATTGCGAGGAAAAACGGATACCTCTCAATAAATGCGGCAAGCTGGTCGTTGCGAAGGATGCAGCGGATTTGCCGTCGCTCGATGAATTATTCCGCCGCGGTCAACTCAACAGCATCGAGCTCCAGGCTCTCACTGAGTCGGAGGCCAAATCCATCGAACCGCGTGTGAAGACATACCAACGGGCTCTCTTTTCGCCCCGCACCTCGACGGTCAGTCCGCTCCATGTCGTCAACGCGATGCAGCAAGACGCGCTCCATGAGGGCATTCAGATTCAGTGCGGCACGGGCTATCGGAGACGAAACAGCGGGAAAGTCGAGACTAATCAGGGCGGCATCGAAGCCGGATACGTCGTCAACGCCGCCGGTCTGTATGCCGACAAGATTGCCATGGACTATGGATTCTCGGAAAAGTACCGTATTTTGCCGTTTAAGGGCCTCTACCTTTATTCGGATGAACCACCGGGTGCGATCCGCACCAATATTTATCCTGTTCCGAATCTTAGAAATCCGTTCCTGGGTGTCCACTTCACGATCACAGCGGACGGAAAAGCCAAGATCGGTCCGACGGCCATTCCGGCTCTGTGGCGAGAGAATTACGAGGGGTTTGGTAACGTCAACTTCCGTGAGCTCGTCGAGGTTGCAAGCCGAGGGCTCGGGCTCTTGACCGGATCAGGATTCGATTTCCGACGTTTGGCGATGGAGGAGATTGCAAAATACTCACGGAGCAAGATGGTGTCGCTGGCCTCGGTACTCGCCGAGGGCGTGGCTGAACGGAACTATCGAACGTGGGGTCGTCCCGGAATTAGAGCGCAACTTCTCGACATTACGAAGAGAAAGCTTGAAATGGATTTCGTTTTGGAAGGCGATGACCGGTCCATGCACGTGCTCAACGCCGTGTCTCCCGCCTTCACCTGTTCGCTTCCCTTCGCGGGTTATGTCTGCGATCAGATCGACAAAGCCATCGGCTGATCAGCAGAGACGCACCTCTTCACCGACGCCGACCCGCAGGTTTTGAGCGGCGCTTTCTTCCTGAAGGAAAATTTCCAAGTTTCCGCTGCTGTTGATCAATGCAGAGGGAGTCCGACGATTCCCTTGGCTGTAGCTTTCGACCAATTCGTTAATGATGTACGTGCCGATATGAACCTCGACGGTTTGTCCCATTGCGGCTCGGAATTCCCGCACCTGCCGCGCCGTGATATTGGAAATGAGATTCCCAAACCGATCGACGGAAACGATCTTGCCGATGAGCACCTCTTCATGCAGAACCGGGATCGCCACGGAACGCCGGATCGGATCATGGACCGCCGGCCCGAAAAAATTCGCCGGGACTCCTTTGCTCAACCATGCAGCGGCCGGCGCGAACACATCCCGACCGTCAAAGGTCGACCCGACCGTTTCCAAACGATACTGATGGTTGTTGATCTGCCACACCTTCGCCCCGACCTCCTGTTCCAGAACTTCAGTGAACAACCCGTTGTCCGGCCCGACAAAAAACGAGTCGGCCGCGGAAACCAGCAAGGCCCGGCGCTCCGTCCCGACTCCGGGATCGACAACCGCAATATGGATCGTCCCTTTCGGGAAATAGCGATAGCAGGACTTCAGGAAGTACCCGGCTTCTTGGATCTGGTGAGAGGCGATTTGGTGCGAGAGATCGACGATCGCGGCGGTAGAGTTGATCGACAGAATCACCCCTTTCATGCTGGCCACAAAACTATCGCGCTCGCCGAAATCGGTCAGCAGCGTGATGAGAGGGGGGCGTGCGTCCGGCACGTCAGAATTCCTCGAATTTGATCTCCACTACCTCGTATTCGACCATTTTGACGGGGGTCTTCACTTCCACGAAATCTCCGACACGCTTACCGATGAGTGCCCGGCCGACGGGCGACTGCACGGAGATTTTATTGAATTTCATGTCGGCTTCATCCTGCCCGACCAACGTATATTGCTTTCTTGCTTGGGACTCCTGCTCGACAACCGACACGGTCGCGCCGAAGACCACCGTTTCGGTGGTGCGTCCGGTGGTTTCCACCACGCGGGCATCGGCGAGCTTCGTCTCGAGTTCGGAAATGCGGGACTCAATGAACCCCTGACGTTCTTTGGCGGCATCGTACTCAGCATTTTCACTGAGATCGCCATGTGCTCTGGCCTCCGCGATCGCTTCGATGACTTTCGGCCGCTCAATCTTGCGCAAACGGTCCAATTCGGCCTTTAACGCATCATAGCCTTTCTTTGTAATAGGGGTCGGCATGCTCCGCTCGCTCCAATTTATGGCCGATGGTATTCCTGCAATGTGCGAATGGCTAAACCCTTTTGGGCGGTCGCCTCGATGCCCATCACGGCCGCATGGGCACCTCTCATGGTCGTGAAATAGGGAACGCCTCGGTGGAGGGCCTCCCGCCTGATGGACAACGAATCCACATGCGCCGAGGCGGTCCGGACCGTGTTGATGACCAGCGCCACCGCTCCATTCTTAATATGGTCGACGATATGCGGACGCCCTTCTTTAACCTTATTGACCGTACTCACTTCAATCCCGTGCTCCCTCAGATAACCGGCTGTTCCGCTGGTCGCTTGAATATGAAATCCAAGCATACGTAATCTCTTCGAAAGATCCAATGCAACGGGACGGTCGGATTGCTTCACGCTTACAAAGGCGGTTCCCGACGTCGGGAGGACCGCTCCGGCGCCCGCTTGTGACTTTGCAAACGCCCACCCGAAATCGCCGTCGATGCCCATCACTTCCCCGGTCGACTTCATTTCCGGCCCCAAAAGCACATCGACAC
>CAYXKP010000244.1:0-4793 GCA_964465695.1 uncultured Nitrospira sp. | reverse complement strand
TGCCGCTCTATCCGCAATGGGGGACGGAGCCCAACGGCTTCTACATCCCGCCCCGGCATTCGCCGCGGGGCTATGCCCGGCAGATGTTCGGCCCCGGGGTGGACAATGCCATTGAAAAATACCTGGTGCCGAGCCGGGAACTGTTGGCCGTGCTCCAGCTCTGGCGGGCGAGCCAGCAAATCGTGTTCCGCTACGACGTCATTCCCGGCCCGAAGGTCTTCGAGACCCAGATCCACGGGAAGCGGTTTGAGATGTACAACGACACCGTGCTGGGCTTCAACAAGTCGGGCAAGGAAGTGGCGCGCATTCAGGTCGAGGAGCCGATCTACATCCGGCCCGCCGAACGCGTGACCTGGCTGTAACTGAGTCTCGCATCGAGGCTCGCAGGGGCGGCGTCTTTCAAGAGACGCCGCCCCTGTTCGTTTCAGACCAGCCTGTCTTCGGTCCCTCCATCACAGTATTTCCGAGAAGTATAATTCTCAGCTCGGAAGCCACACCTTTAGCGATAACTAGCGGGTAGGGTGCATGCGTATTCCAAAAAGCACTAGAGCCGATTTATCCGGGAACACCGGTCCTTCGGCTCACCATCACTGCATCTTCTGGACACTTGACGGGATTGATAGCGTCCAGTACAGTTTTGAATCACGACGTATCTGCCCTTCAACTTGGGAGCATTCCCGGCGTGACATCACATCAGCAGCAATCAATTCCCTTTGCTGCACAAGCCATCCCATTTGATGAGTTTCTCGATTCCGGTAAACTCCCAGACGGTTATCTGAATAGTGAATACATCGCCCAACAATTCGTCGAACGCCTCGTACACTATATTCTCAGCGTTCCAGCCGGCAGTTACTCTATGGCCCAGTTGAGCCAACTCTTGGAGCAACTCGATCCACGCACGCAAGTCTTCTTCTTCAAACGTCTAAAGGAAACTAGTCCGGACTCTTTGAAGGATTTCGCGTCCCTCTACTACGGCTTCATGAACGAGTTTCATTCCCTTCTCTTCACATAGACCCCCAAGAAAAATACTCCTGTAGACAGCAAGTCGAGTTGTCCGGTGTAGGGAGCACACGAATTGTCCGGTTTTTCCTGCCCCATATTGTCAGCCGCGTGTCAAAATTATTTCGCACACAGTTGGTCGGAGGGCAACGATCCTAAAGGCTAAGGACGGGCCGTGGCGACAGGGGGAAGCCGCGTGGGCTCCAGCCAGCGTCCCTCCGCATCGTAGCGCACCAAACAAGTACGGTCGCCCGTGTCAGGGTGCCCTCCTTGAGAGGGCACCCTCAACCGGACAGATCATGTGCCATCTATAAACATACCTGCTGGTGCTGAGGGAATCAGCTAATGGTGGTACTTAACTTATGCCGATCCTACCTGAAGGCTCTGATATCCCGGTCAAGATGTGAGTTGCATAGCTGTCGCTACTGACGCGTGAGCTTACGGTAGCGGATTCGATGCGGCTGGTCGGCTTCCTTGCCCAAACGCTTCTTGCGATCTGCTTCATACTCACTGTAGTTGCCCTCGAACCAGACCACGTTGCTGTCCCCTTCGAAGGCAAGGATGTGGGTGGCGATTCGGTCGAGGAACCAGCGGTCATGACTGCTGATGACGGCGCAGCCCGCAAAATTTTCCAAACCCTCTTCCAGGGCCCGCAAGGTATTGACGTCGAGATCGTTCGTCGGTTCGTCGAGGATGATCAGGTTCGCCCCTTCCTTCAACATGCGCGCGAGATGCACGCGATTACGTTCGCCCCCCGAGAGTTCTTTGACCTTCTTCTGTTGGTCCGTCCCGGCGAAGTTGAAGCGGGCGCAGTACCCGCGGGCGTTCACCTCGACCTTACCGAGCTTCACCGTATCCTGCCCGTCGGAGATCACCTCGTACACGCTCTTATTGCCATCCAGACTGCGATCTTGGTCCACATAGCCGAGCTTGACCGTTTCACCCACCTTGATCCGCCCGGCATCCGGTTTTTCTTTGCCGATGATCATCCTGAACATCGTGGTTTTCCCGGCTCCGTTGGGACCGATCACGCCGACGATGCCGCCTTTGGGGAGGCTGAAGTTCACATTTTCATACAGCACCTTGTCGCCGAAGGCTTTGCTGATGCCGGTGGCCTCCACCACCACATCGCCGAGCCGTGGCCCCGGCGGAATGTAGATTTCCAGATCCTCCGCCACCCGGTCTTGTTGTTGGTTCACCAATTCCTCATAGCGGTTCAAGCGCGCCTTACCCTTGGACTGCCGAGCCTTCGGCGACATCCTGATCCACTCCAACTCGTGTTCCAGTGTCTTCTTCCGCTTGGATTCGGCTTTTTCCTCCTTTTCCAATCGGTCTTTTTTTTGCTCCAGCCAGGAACTGTAATTGCCTTGGAACGGAATCCCATGTCCTCGATCCAGCTCCAAGATCCATCCGGCCACGTTGTCGAGGAAGTACCGGTCATGGGTCACCGCAATGACCGTCCCCTTGTACTGCTGGAGATGTTGTTCAAGCCACTGCACGGATTCGGCATCCAAATGGTTCGTCGGCTCGTCAAGCAGGAGAATATCGGGTTCCTGAATCATGAGGCGACAGAGCGCCACCCGACGCTTTTCACCACCCGAGAGCGTCTCCACCGTCTGATCGGCAGGTGGGCAGCGCAACGCATCCATGGCGATGTCGAGCTGGTTTTCCAACTCCCACCCGTTGGCCGATTCGATCTTCTCTTGCAGTTGCGCCTGCTTATCGAGCAGCTTTTCCATCGTGTCGGGGTCTGCTGAGCCGATCTGATTGCTCACCTCCTCATATTCCTTCAGCGAGGCGACCAGCTCTTTCTTGCCTTCTTCCACGACTTCTTTCACCGTCTTCTTCAGATCGAGCTGGGGTTCCTGTTCGAGCAGACCGATGCTGTAGCCTTTGGACCTCGTGATCTCACCGGTATAATTGAGATCGACGCCCGCAATAATCTTCAGCAACGAACTCTTGCCGGAGCCGTTCAACCCCAGCACGCCGATCTTCGCACCGTAGTAGAAACCCAGGTAAATGTCTCGCAGCACCTGACGCTTCGGTGGATAGACCTTTCCCACATTGACGAGCGAAAAGATAACCTGCTTATCGTTCGTGGCCATGAACTTCCGCCTCCTTGGCGCCCGGTTGTACTGTTTGTACAGAATGAGGGTGCACCATACCAGACAACCTTTTCGATCACAACCAAACCGATCGCCGACTCACTTGCCGAGCGTCATCAGCAGCAAAGCCGGGCGGCCAAGTTTATGCCGCCAATCCGGACGTTGGGCCACCATTGCAGCGGTCACGACCGGTTCCTCGATACGCTCGACGATCAACTTCGCGCTGTGTGCTGCTGTGATGAGATCCGTGACGTGGTGTAGATGCCCTGTGATGCGGAGCGACCCATGGCCGCTGGTCAACGCAATGTCGGCTCCGGTCAGACGTTGCATATCGGGATGCACACCGGTCACGACCGCGCGGCCACCAGGCTTCAACATTGCGGCGATCTGCGTGAACAGATGTCCCGGCGTTTCGATATGATCGAGCACGAGTCCCGACATGACCCGATCAAAAAGGCCGGGCCGGAAGGGCAAACGAGTGGCCGATGCCTGGACCCACGAAATCCCTTCGTGGTGTTCGGTGTCCCGACGCGCACGGCCAAGCATGCCGCTCGACAGATCGACTGCCGTGAGGCGAAACAGGGTCGGAGACAGCAGGCGAAGGTATCGCCCGGTCCCGCAGCCCAGGTCGAGAATTCGGCAGCCTGGAAACGGCTTGAGCTGATCCAGGAGAAAGGGTTCATCTAGCCAGGTAGTGGGGTCGCCGTCGTCATAGGTAGGTGCCCAGCCATCGTAGCCCGCCTCTGCACTTCCATCATTCTTATCATGTGCCATGAGGAAGCATGCTCCATCCGTCTCCGTTGTCGTATCATCTTCGCCGTTCTTACGGAGCAGCCCGAATAACAATGGCTGAAAGCATCAGGGATACTGACGTTGTATGGCGATCAGTGATCTCAATCGCGTCGCTTCGCGTGCAGAATGCCGAAGCAGAACAGCGGCTCTACGACTGGTTGGTGAGTGATTCGAAACTGGCAGGGGAGTTGGCGTGCTGAGTCAGACGTGACAACGAATCGATCCTGCTTTTCAGTCGCTCTTATGCGCGCATGCATGTGACAACCTCCTGCTACACTCCCGCCTTGGCCATTCGACGAAAGACGTCATTCTTATCCAGCAGCTCCTCGTAGGTCCCCTGATCGGCGACGGATCCGTTCTCGAGTAGATAAATGACGTCGGCCCGTTCAACCGTTCTCAGGCGATGGGCGATCATAATGATCGTTTTCCGATGGAAGATATTTCGAATCGCCTCCGTCACCGCGTCTTCGGTGAGACTGTCCAACGCGCTCGTCGCTTCGTCCAGAATCAGCACGTCCGGATCGCTGTATAAGGCCCGCGCGATGCCGATGCGTTGCCGCTGACCCCCGCTGAGCCGGACCCCCCGCTCCCCGACCATTGTTCGATATCCGTCCGGCAGCTCCCCGACCACAAACTCATGGAGATTCGCGGCCTGTGCGGCATACTTCACGCGATCCATGTCGAGCTCTCGGGGCGCCACCCCGAAGGCGATGTTGGCCGCCAGGGTGTCATCGGCCAAGTAGATATGTTGGGGCACATAGCCCAGGTGTTTCTGCCAGGACGCCACATTGCGCGAGGTGATCGGAATTCCGTCCACAAACAACGACCCGCCTTGGGGCACAAGCAGCCCCAAAATAATATCGACGATCGTGGTTTTCCCTCCCCCGGAGCTCCCGA
>CAYXKP010000243.1:0-4940 GCA_964465695.1 uncultured Nitrospira sp. | reverse complement strand
GCGTATGTGGATCTATCCTTCTATGAACGAGATGAATTTGATCGCGAAATTGAAGATCTAAAAAGAAATGTTGTCGACCTCGCCGAATTTCCTCCGGTTCCTGCAGGAGGTGCGATCGCCCATGGACTCCCACCAATACTTACTGAAAGGTTTAACGATAAGGATACATACCCGGCATTTCTAATTCATCGTAGAGGTCAAAGTGCCCCTACGCAAGCAACTGATATCGAGGATAAAATAGTTGCAGTTCTACAAAAAACTTCTGGTGGTGGCCGCGCATTTCCACTTTTCGCCCTCCGCAAGGCTGGTGTTGGGAGATTTAGTATCAAGGAGTTCACAGAGCCCGTAGAGGTAGCAATTGCTGTAGCTAGTGGGCAAGCCGATGTGGGCGCGATCGCTGAGTTTGAACTTTTGAACTGTATCCGAGATGAAATTGCGGCATGCAACGATGTCGAGCCACTTCAGTGGTCCCGCGTCTCTGTCCCTAACGGCGCATTCATTGGATCGGCGAGACTCAAGGCAAATCACGAAGAATTTACTCGCATCCAAAATCTCCTTCTGGACGCCTCTGCAAAAATATCAACGCATCCTATGTTCAGCGGGCTCGGCGCGAGTGAGGCACAACAAATGGTAGAAGTCTATAATTATGAATTCCCGACAGACAGAACCACGTTGTGGCTAATTGTTACGGTGGGAATACTCGTTGTGGCAGCTGGCTTAGTCTTCCTTTGGTGTTACAAGCCGAATTTATCGTAACGATAAGGATTTGAAGATACAGCGGTTGAAATGAGTCATTATTCTAGCCATAATAATGTCACTCAAGGCGTTAAGGTCTCACCGTGTGGAGAAACAACCATGATGAACCGCTGACTGTGACATAATTGTGACAAGAGTTCGTCGAAGTTAAAAGAAGGGATGGAAAGACATAGAACCAATAGAACTACTTAACTCAACGGAATACCCAAAGGTCAGAGGTTCAAATCCTCTCCAAGTTATTAACCTTACCGAGCCTTTATACTTTCCCATCTCATTGAGCTAGGCCTTTAATCGAGCAATTGTCTGTGTTTTGTTTCTGCCGGGAAGAGCCCGTTCAACTTCTGTACTTTCAACCACACTGTGGTGCAACTTGTGACAAATCCATGCAGGAATGGAAGGGAAGGCACGGGATGGCATAGAACCGTGGAGTTACGTTAACCTCTTCATACTCAATCCATATCTAGGAGACTATCGCATTAGCGAGCTTTCTAACAACCATGAATGGATCATTTAAGGCAAGAGCCACAAGCGCATCCGTCTATTATCGATGCCTGGGCGGGATCCCGAAGGAATAATCGTGAGGATTCTGTTGGGTATCGTAGGTGCGCTCATCGGCGGTTTTCTCGGTCGGCTCATCGGCTGGTATGGGGACGGCGATCCGGTCGGTTTTATCATGGCTATGGGGGAGGCCATTTGGTGTTGTTAACCTATCGAGAAATCAGCGGCTCTTCATCAGTGCGATAGGCTTCTTCTATGCTCGCGGGCTAGTCACGTTGCCAAACGAGACGTGATGCGCGTCGGCTGGCGAGAAACAAATAGTAACCCACGAGCAGTGAGAGCGTGAGGCGTGCCTCGCTCGGCAATTCCAGTATTTCTTTCTCCCCTCCTGTATATCTCGCGTACCACCGTAAGAACGCACGAAGAGACCAGCAGAAAAGCACGTTTACCACCAATGCCAGAGCGCGACATCCATTGCCATCATAGGTCCAGTAACCATTCCAAAGGTCAACGGTATAACTTGGTTGGCTTCAACCCGATATTGCGTTCGCATCTCCAGGTCATCCCAATCCGTGACGATGACGTGAACCATATAGCGTTGCGGCCCCAATTCGGTCATCCGAGATGTATAAAAGAGTGGCCTCATCGGCCCTCTATCCTGCTGCCCTTCGATTATCAGATTCTCAATCCACACATACGCCGTCCCCTGCGCCTGCCGTCTCTCCCACTCCTCCCAGGTCACTAACTCATGGGTGCCCATTCCTCTTTTGCTGATCGGGTGTCTCCCGGCAATCACCGGGAAGCGTGAAGGAACTGTGTCAGTAATCGAGTCAGGATAATTGAGAATATAGCCACGCCAACCGAACGTGATCACACTGAGGAGCACCAGAAACAACAGTACAATGCCGACGCGGCAATCTGCTGAGAGATATACAGAAGCTGTCTGTCCGCTGCCAGTTTCATGGTCCTCATTGACTCTCTAAGCTAACTCTCACGGCCTCCTTCGGCTGTCAAACTATCGTGTGATATTCAACCATGCATACACCCCCAAGCCCTGTTAATGCAGAGGACAAGTAACAATGCTACTTTTCTGGTGCGATGGCCGGTCCTCCGGCCATCCAGGGCTTCCTTAAAACCACAATGGTATGGGGTAAGAATGCGCAGTTTCTAGAGACTAACCCTACGTGTTCCGGGCGTGTTCGCTTAACAGCAAGACTTGACCAAATACCCCTGAATTGCACTGAGCATAGCTGAACGACAAAACTGCCGAATTCCCTTGCTGGAGCGGAATTTCACTCCACTGACAAGGAGATGTTTGGAAGTATCTGAAAGGGCTTAGAAGGCTGAGGCTCTACTCAAATACCTTGCTGAAGCGAAGATTGAAACAGCAAAAAGGCGGTGCCACCAGTGGCACCTGCTCGCGTAACTCATTGATTCTTCGTGACATGAAATGTCACTTTTTGCACTGATCTTTCATACTATCTATTTGATCTTGCTCACTTTCTTCTTGTCCTGAAAAGGCTGGTGTCGACAGTTCGATTCTGTCCCTCGGCACCATCTCAACGTAACATCTCCTCCGTTGAGACATCGTCCCACCTGGAGCCAATACAACAGATTCACGACTCTTCTATTCGCTGACAGAGAGGTACGTTGGCCGCAGTCGCTTGGATAGATATTTCAAGCAGAAATTCGGCGGCATCTCGTTGTTTCATCGTCCGGATGTAGGTCACGACGACTCGTCTATCTCTCAGAGACAACGGGTTTTCTATTACGACATGTTCGTCGTTATGTAGAAGGGATCGCGCCGGGCTGGCGGGAGAGTGTTGGTTCACCGTTACCGTGAGGAGTTTCAATCGATGGATCGTGGGGATCACTTGTCGGTCCGCCGTGTGGCCCACTATGCCGGGCTCCCTTCACCCGGCCTTCCAGCCATCGATAGAGGACCGGCAGCATGATCAAGGTCAGCAGGGTCGAGCTTACGAGACCGCCGATGACGACGATCGCCAGCGGACGCTGCACCTCCGATCCGATCCCGTTGGCAAACGCCAGGGGAACCAATCCCAACAATGCGACCAGCGCCGTCATCAACACCGGGCGTAGTCGAAGGAGAGCCCCCATCGTCACCGCCTCGTCCAAATGATGACCGTCGTCCCGCAGCTTGTTCATATAGGAGACGAGGACAATGCCGTTCAGCACGGCAACGCCGAAGAGATTGATGAATCCGACGGAGGCCGGCACGCTGAGATATTCTCCCGTCAGCCACAGCGCCACCACGCCGCCGATCAAGGCAAACGGCAAATTGAGGATGATGAGGGTTGCCTGCTGAAGCGAATTGAAGGTGGAGTACAGCAAAAAGAAAATCAATCCGATCGTGATCGGGACGATGATGCGAAGTTTTGCCATCGCCCGTTCCATATTCTCGAATGATCCGCCCCAAGTGACCCGATAGCCTGGGGGAAGCGCGACTCGTTCGGTGATCTTGTGCTGGGCTTCCGCGACAAGACTCCCGATGTCCCGCCCCAGCGTATTGAACCCGATCGACACATACCGCTGCAATTGATCCCGGCTGATCCGGCCAGGGCCTTCCTCCAACTACACGGTTCCCAGGTCCGCCAGAGGAATAAGACCTCCGCCTTGATCAAGGAGCATAATGTTGCTGATGGTCTCCACGTTGTCTCTGTACTGTTTGGGGAACCGCACCACCAAATCGAACCGTTGCTGTCCCTCATACACCCGGGTGGCAACCTCTCCCCCTATGGCGGTCGTGATAATTTCCCGCACATCGGCGACATTGATCCCGTAGCGGGCGATCTTGCTGCGATCGATGTCGATCGTGAGATAGGGCTGCCCGAACAACTGCTCGACCTTGATATCCCGGACACCCCGCACGGATTCCAGGATCTCAGCGATCTCCTGAGCTTTGGCGCGTAAGACTTCCAGATCGTCACCGAACAGCTTGACAGTGGCTTCCGTACGGACACCGGAGATCAACTCATCGACCCGCTGCTGGATGGGCTGACTGATCAGGAACGTCGCTCCCGAGACACCGGTTAGACGCTCACGGAACTTCTGCATCAACTCCGGCATGGTTCGCGCGGTCGTCCATTCATCCAATGGCCGAAGTCGCACGACCGGATCGCTCTCGTTCGGCTCCTGCGGATCGTTCCCCAATTCAGTCCGACCGATTTTTGAGACCACCATTTCGACTTCGGGGAACTCCATAATCGCCTGCTGCATGCGCTTTTCAATCTCGATGGACGCCGGAAGCGACACGCTGGGCAGCCGAATGGTTTGCGGTGCGACTGATCCCTCGTTGAGAATCGGAATGAACTCGGTGCCTAATGACGGCACCAGTGCCAGGGCGCCGATCAAGGCGCTCACAGCCATCACGACCACCATCATGCGGTGTCCGAGAGCCCATCGGAGCGTCGGCGCATAAAGACTCTTGGCCTGCCGAACGATCCAGGGATCCTCCTCGCTGCCCCGCGTCAGCACCAACGAACAGAGCACCGGCGACAACGTAAGCGACAGCACCAGCGACACCATCAGCGCGATCATGATGGTGTAGGCCAGCGGCTTGAACATCTTTCCTTCCATCCCGTGGAGCGACAGGAGGGGAAGAAACACGATAATAATGATGAGAATGCCGAACACCACCGGTTGACCGACTTCCTTCACCGCATTCG
>CAYXKP010000242.1:0-5000 GCA_964465695.1 uncultured Nitrospira sp. | reverse complement strand
ATTCGACAAGATGGATACCGTACTCTGCCACGGCCTCTTCACTCTCTGCTATGGGATCGTGCACGAGAACTTCGATTCCATATTCACGAAGCTCGGAAATGATGTCAGGTACTTTGCTGTTACGGAGATCTGGCACGTTTTCCTTAAACGTCAGGCCGAGCACCCCTACTCGGAGCTCATTAGCAGGGCGTGACAAATGACTGAGCAACTTCATGGTGTGTTCTGCCACGAACTTCCCCATCCCGTTATTGATACGTCGACCGGAAAGGATCACTTGCGGGTGATAGCCCACTGATTCCGCCTTCGAAGTTAAATAATAAGGATCCACTCCGATGCAATGGCCACCGACAAGACCCGGAGAGAACTTGAGAAAATTCCATTTTGTCCCTGCAGCCTCAAGAACGGATTTGGTATCTATTCCTAGTCGATGAAAAATCAAAGCAAGCTCATTCATCAATGCTATGTTAAGGTCTCGTTGAGTATTTTCGATAACCTTGGCTGCCTCCGCCACCTTGATGCTTGACGCTCGATGAATTCCAGCTTTCACAACTAACGCATATGTGTTCGTCACGATGTCCAAAGATTCCGGGTCCTGTGCGGATACGACCTTGGTGATCTTTTCGAGCGTATGTTCTTTATCCCCAGGATTTATTCGCTCCGGTGAGTAGCCCAGTTTAAACTCTACGCCCGCTTTCATCCCCGAAGATCTTTCCAAGATCGGCAGACAAACTTCTTCAGTCGCACCCGGATAAACTGTCGATTCATAGACCACGATGGCACCTGGAGACAGGTTAAGCCCGATCAGCTCCGATGCCTTTTGCAAGGCAGTAAGATCCGGCTGCAATGCTTCATTGATGGGAGTTGGAACTGCAACAATGATGAAATCGGCCGCCTTAAGGTCCGAAGGTTCCGATGAATATCTTATTTGAGTCGCATCCAAGTCATTTTTTGAAACCTCGCCTGTTCGATCGATACCCTTTTGTAGTTCTTCAATTTTCTTTTTATTGATGTCAAATCCAATAACAGGCGCGATCTTCCCAAATGCCACAGCAATCGGCAGACCCACATACCCTAATCCAACAACGGCAATTGAACGGGATTCCCGCTTATTCATACTCCCCCCTCGTGAGTAATGATGCAATGACACTAACAATGGCAGAAGACGTGTTGGGCGTCAAGGAAAGGCTATGCCCGGCTGGTCTAGGTGAGGAAAAGGTGAGGCCTCACCGTACAATGCAGTCTGAAGCTTGGAGGTTTAAGACGGAGCGGTTTTAAGCCAGACATATACGAAAACCTCCGACAACAGCTTTGCGGTTCGTGCTTGAGGAAAGAAAAGAGGACGACACTCAGGTGACGAGGGACTGATCATTGGACAAGGCTGGGAGTTCAACCACTCCATGCAGCGTTTCTCTGGAGGTGGTTCTGCCGGAGCTGTCTGTCCCAAGCTCTCGCTCCGCAGCCCGCTTGTTTTGGAGGTGGACGGTCCTGCCAGGCGGCTTAGCCTCAATCGGGATACGTTAAGAATCCGACATAGTCGCCCGGAGGTGCGTAGCGCCATCCAGAGTCCGAGCCGTCGAGGTTGATTGTTGAGTGCGGTATTGAACGTGATGCGTTAGCCGAGCGCTTGATGCCGCTGCTCTTTGTTGTACTACTTGTAGTCAGCCCGAATGCCCCGCCGTACTCATCGAAACCCTGAAGATCTGCTGCCAGACAAACTCCATTGAGTCGTGAAAAATCGCTTGATGAGCTTATTTGTGCTGGTTTCTAAGGCATGATGGATTTCTGTTACAGACGATAGTCTCGATAGGCGTGCGGAAACCGGCGACTCTGGAAGATCAGACCGTTGTGCTGGGGAGGACCGGTGACCACGAGACGCAGCATTTTCGAACTGTGCAAAGGCAGGCTGCTTCAACCGCCCGCTGCGCCTGCTCTGCTAGACTGCGGAGTGTAAACGTGTACCCGATGATCTTGGATCGTGACAACAACACAGTGGCCAAATGCGCTCACCAATCATGTACACCATGATCCTTTACAATGGCCCAGTGATAGCATTGAAGTTTGAGGAGGTTCTCTTCCATCACGTTGGCCAACAGCGAGCTCATTGAACAGCAGACGGCTGTGGCTGTTATGCGTGGCGACCACGCTTGGCATTAGTTGTGTTTATCGAACACGTGGCTTTAAATTCAAGCTCAGACGTATTCCTTGTTATCTACCAACATCAGTTACAGTACTATTATATAGGTATTTGCATATGACCGTGAGTCAAGTAATACAACATTGGTTCTCCATGAGATATAAACATAAAGCATCACTTCATGTGTACGTCTAGGGTGATCAAAAACTTCCTCGGTTCTTCAGGACACCAGTTCCCAAACGCGCTCTGGGGAAAGGTTCTCAACAAACCGTAAAAATCTTCTCCGTTAGAGCTTTCACCGTTCGAACTTTTTCTCATGTGGAAGAGGCACCTAACTTGCTCATAGCTTTCTAGCCCTGTGTGAACTCAGTTCGCAAGGTGTCTTCTATGGAGGACTTCATAATGCCCCAGAAGATTCAACGATTATTGTTCCTCTCGGCGGGTATGTGCACGTTTTTGGTCGCTAATGAACCGATGATTTTTTCGATACGGCCAGTATTAGCGGCAAGCAGTCGAGACACGGTTGCAGATCTGCAGAAGGAAATACCTTCCAGGTTCAGTAGAAAGGATAGTCGGGCGATTTTACCAAAGAATGAGTTAACTAGAGAAACCTCTGCTCTTCACCACCTTCTAGGTCGAAATACATTACCTCATCTTCCAACTGAAATGAGCAATGATATATCCCCTCGACCCTCATCGTCGACCTCGCAAATTACACAGACCGGATCTGGCTATTCTCAATCAAGAGGTCTGGCCTCGCAGTTTTCGAGTCCCAACCCAATATTTCCTTCTGGACAAATAAGTGGAACCACACGGTCAGGGCTCATCGCTACTCCTATTGCGCAGGATGCCTCTTCTCTGCCGGGCTCAACTTCCTCAGCTTCGAAAGCGGCGGTTGCACCACAACCCAGCCCCATACAAACCCGACCAACAGCCCCCCTGCGGCGGCTCATGTCCGAAGTACCGGGGTTGACACAACTTGCTGCACCCCCTATCTCTAACCCGTCCCAATCATCATCAAAACCCGTTATAGGAGTGAGTTCACCAAGCTTCTCTTTCAGCGTTCGGCAAGGAGACAGCAGTCCGACCACGCAAACTCTTACCGTTACAAACTTGGGCGAGGGAACCTTGAACTGGAATGCGGCTGCTCCAGCCGCATGGCTAACTTTAGGCCCAGCCTCCGGCCAAGGTACAGGCACAATTGCGCTAATAACCAATGCTGGCGGCCTTGCCATCGGGACCTATAATACTACGGTTAGCCTGACAGCGGCGGGCGCTCCATCCGTCATCATTCCGGTTAACCTTACCGTAGAGGCTCCTTTTCTGCCTCCTATGATCAGCGCGAGCCCGACAACTCTTTCATTTACCGCTGTGCAGGGCGGCAGCTATGCGAGCTCACAGACTGTTAGTATTTCCAACGCCGGTGGCGGAATCCTTGCCTGGTCAGCTAATGAGAGCGCTTCTTGGCTGGGCATCTCTCCAACCTCCGGAACAGGCAATGGGCCGATCTCTGTGACAGCCACTCCTGGATCGTTGGCGGTAGGCACTTACAATACCCTAGTTACCATCAACGCACTTAACTCGGCTCCCGTTTCCATTCCCATTTCTCTTACAGTTACTGCCCCCGTGGCGACTGTTGTTCTCAGTCCGGTATCGTTGGCTTTCTCAGGGGTTCAGGGGGGCGCCAATCCAGTGACCCAGGCTGTGACAGTAAATGCGAACGGCAATTGGACAGCCGGTAGCAGCGCTCCCTGGCTCACTCTCAGCCCCTCGTCAGGCAATGGTAACGGATCCATTGCCGCCCACGTTGCCTTATCGTCGGCGGTTGTCGGCACGAACAACGCCACGATCACCGTTACGAGCGGTGGCGTGACGAGAACGGCTTCCGTCACGCTAACCGTATCAGCCGCCTCATTGACGGCGTCTCCCAACAGCGTGGCTTATACAGCGACGCAGGGAGCGGCAAACCCTTCTGCCCAGACCATCGCCATTAGTTCGAATAGCGCGTGGACCGTAAGTGACAATGCTTCTTGGTTGAGCATCTCCTCAACCTCCGGGACAGGCAATGGTTCGATAACCGCCATAGCCTCTACGAGTTCACTTACAGCAGGAACGTACAATGCTTTGATTACGGTTAGCGCCGCCAGCACAACTCCAGTTTCGATCCCAGTCACCTTCACCGTTACAGCTCCTTCGCCAACTCTTACTGTCAGTCCATCATCGTTGACACTCACAGGCATCCAGGGGGGCGCCAATCCAGTGACCCAGGCTGTGACAGTAAATGCGAACGGCAATTGGACAGCCGGTAGCAGCGCTCCCTGGCTCACTCTCAGCCCCTCGTCAGGCAATGGTAACGGATCCATTGCCGCCCACGTTGCCTTATCGTCGGCGGTTGTCGGCACGAACAACGCCACGATCACCGTTACGAGCGGTGGCGTGACGAGAACGGCTTCCGTCACGCTAACCGTATCAGCCGCCTCATTGACGGCGTCTCCCAACAGCGTGGCTTATACAGCGACGCAGGGAGCGGCAAACCCTTCTGCCCAGACCATCGCCATTAGTTCGAATAGCGCGTGGACCGTAAGTGATGGTGCTTCTTGGCTATCGCTTAGCCCTACGTCTGGCTCGAACAATGGAACCATCACGGCAAGTGTCAATACCGCCACCGCGGCTCAGGGGAATAATTCGACTACCATTACTGTGAAAAGTGCCGGCATAACTAAAACTGTAAATGTTACGCTGGCGCTGAATGCTCCATCAAGTTCGTCCGTCACATTGACCTGGAATGCAAATACTGAAAGCGATCTGGCAGGATATAGAGTGTATCGAGCGACTTCATCAGGAGCCTACGGAGCTCCCATTGCGA
>CAYXKP010000241.1:0-5063 GCA_964465695.1 uncultured Nitrospira sp. | reverse complement strand
GGCCGCCACGGCCTGACGATCATCGCCTTCGTCGGCAGCGTCTTCTCGCCCTACTACGCCTGGGCGCTGAAGCGCCGCGCCGCGCCGGCCGAGGACCATTGCGCGCTCAACGTCGCGCTCTACGGCCCCGGCTGCCGCCGCTGGACCATGACCGAGCGCGGCCGGCGCCACGTCGAGCGCGACGCGCGGCAGTTCCGCATCGGCCCGAGCCGGGTGCATTGGGACGGTGCGGCGCTGGTGATCGACAGCGACGAGCGCGCCGTGCACTTCGGCCAGCGCGTGCGCGGGCAGGTGAAGGTGCACCCGGAGCGGCTGTTCGACGCCGTCTGGCCGCTGGACGCGCGGAGCCGCCACCGCTGGGGCCCGATCGCGCCGGCGGCGCGCGTCGAGGTCGCGATGGACCAGCCGGGGCTGCGCTGGCAGGGCCGCGCCTACCTCGACAGCAACGAGGGCGACGAGCCGCTGGAGCGCGCCTTCGCCGAATGGGACTGGTCGCGCGCCGAGCTCGCCGACGGCAGCACCGCGGTGCTCTACGACGTGCGCCAGAAGACCGCCGGCGACCGCCTGCTGGCGCTGCGCTTCGCGCCCTCGGGCCTGGTCGAGCCCTTCGAGGCGCCGCCGCGCCACCCGCTGCCGCGCACCGCCTGGCGCATCGGCCGCAGCATGCGCAGCGAGGGCACGACTCCGCCGTCGGTGGCGCAGACGCTGGAGGACACGCCGTTCTACGTGCGCTCGGTGCTCGACGCGCAGCTCTGCGGCGAGCGCGTCACCGCGCTGCACGAGACCCTGAACGTGCCGCGCTTCGCGTCCACCGCGGTGCGGCTGATGCTGCCGTGGCGGATGCCGCGGGTGGCGTAGCCGTCGAGGGTAGGGCCGTGGCGGCGAGCGGGCTGCGGTCCGCTCGCGGTCGGTGACGACGGCTCAAGCCGTCTCGGCGCGCGCCGGATCGGCTGAAGGCCGCGCGCCGCCGGGTTGCTCGGCCAAAAGCCCTGCGATCGATGCCGTCGTCGCCTCGATGGCCTTCGCCACGCCGGCCTCGTCCGCGGGGCCGAATGGCTGGAGAACCATCGCGCCCGCCGCACGCCGATCGCCCGGTGATCGGCGCACGCCGACCCTCACGCGCACGACGAACCCGCCGTTGCCCAAGGCCGCGAAGATCGAGCGCAGGCCCTTGTGTCCGCCGTCGCTGCCTTCGCGCTTGACCTTGACCTGGCCGAGGGGCAGATCGGCATCGTCGTGCACGAGCAGCAGCCGGCGCGGATGCACCTGCAGCGATCCGAGGACACCCAGGACAACGGGCCCGCAAAGATTCAAGGGGGTGCCCGGCTTCAGAAGCACGACCTCCCGTCCATCGAGCCGACCTTTGGCGAGGTGGCCCGCCGCGTCGGCGGTCCACGAGGCGCCCAAGCGCTCGGCCAGCCGGTCGACCGCGACGAACCCCATGTTGTGCGGCGTGGCCTCGTACGTGTCGCCGTGGTTGCCGAGTCCGACCACGAGCCACGCACGCTCGGGGTCGGAAGGCGCAATGTCCTGCGACGGTAGGGCGGCCACCGGTCCGGAGGCTTCGTCCATGGCGACGCCGGCTCGCGACGGACGTGGCCGATCGAGGCGCGGACAGGCGTCGCAGAACCGGCCGAATCCGCATCCGCTCGACCAGCAACCGACCGGGCGGCTCCTCGCCAGCAGCAGACGCACGAGATGATCGGCGCGGTTGGACCCCTTCAGCAGCACCAGATCTCCCGCGCGCAGCTCGGTCTGCAGGAAGCGATGGGCGTCCTCGAGGTCGGTGAAGCCGACGATCGATCGATCGTCTTCGTGGCGCCGGGCCTTCAGCGCACGCAGGGCATGGGGCCCGACGAACACCGCCAGGTCCGCGGCAGCGGTCACGCGACGCGCGACCTTCGGGTAGAGCTTGGACGCGGACAGCGCGTAGTCGGACAGCGTGCCGACGACCGCCACCTTGCGGCCGGCGCGCGCATCGGCGAGGAAATCCAGGGCCGCCTGGAACGACCAGTAAGGCGCCTTGAAGTCGTCGCGGACGAACGTCACGCCGTGCGCGTCCGAAACGATCTGCATCCGGCCGGCGATCGTCTGGACCTTGGCCAGCGCCTTGATGCATCGATCGATCGGCACGCCGGCGGCGACACCCATGCCGATCGCTGCGAGCACCGGAACGGCCAGGTGCATGCCGTGCATGCTGGTGACGCAGTGGTGCGAGCGACCCTGGAACGACAGCTCCAGCACGAGCGGGTCCGGGTACGTCGACGTCGCTCGAACGAGGCGCAGGTCGGCCTCGGGCGAGACGCCGAACCACAGACGCTCGGCTCGGGTTGCCTCGCCGATGGCACGTACCCGCGGGTCGTCGATGTTCAGCACGGCGACGCCGTCGTGCGGCAGCGCATCGATCAGCTTGCGCTTCTCCTGCGCGATCGCTTCGATCGAGTCGAAGTTCTTGATGTGGTCGCGCTGGACCAGCGTCAGCGCGCCGATCCTCGGACGCGTCAGCGCAAGCTTGGCGTCCAGCGTGCCGGGCCCGCTGACCGCGATCTCGACGACGGCGAATCGGTCGGAGCGCTTGACCGCCAGAATCAACTGCGCGACATCGAGCAGGTGGTTCATGGACCGCGGGGTGGCTGCGGTCGGCCCCGCTTCCTCCAGGATGACCGAGGCGAGGTCTTTGGCGATGGTCTTGCCGGCCGAGCCGGTGACACCGAGGAACGTCGTGGCCGTCAGTCGCGCGCGATGCTTATGCGCACGCCACATGACCCAGCGGTCGGACAAGGGCTTGAAGTGCCGGCCGAGCGCCCGTGCAATCCTCGAGATCGATGGCATGGGCGAGGATCGGTACGTCGGGGATACGAGCCGCAGGGCGTTGGGTACCGCAGAGGCGTCGCTGGGTTGTTGGCGACGGCTCGAGTATCGGCCGACGAACCACGGCGTACCAACCCTCGCACGCTGCGGCGCCGCGTCGGCGCCGAGCGCTGGCTCGACCGGTGATCGGACCGCACCGGCCGCCCGACGGACAATCGGCCCATCCCGACCCCGCGGCACCCGACCGCGCTCCGACCATGAACCTGCAGCTTCCGATCACCATCGTCGACGAACTGAGCGAGCACGAGGTGCGCTCTCAGGGCGATCTCGACCTCGCCAGCGGCGAGATCCACAACGTTCGCTACGACGACTACGACGCGGCCGCGGGCGTGCCGGCGGCGCAGCAGGATTACGAGTTCACCGTGGGCATCCTGCGCTACGAGGGGCGCGAGGTCGAGTTCCGTGTCGAGGTCGACGCGGTGGGCCGCCGCTACTCGGTGACGCCGAGCGAGCTGCTCGAGCTCAAGGGGCGGGCGGCCAAGCTCTTCACCCAGCCGCCGGTCAAGCTGCACTGAACGCGGCCGCCGCCCGCGGGCCGCGGCCGGCAGGCGGTGGGGCCGGGTCAGGCGGCGGCAGGCTCGGCCGCGTCGGTCGGCGCGGTGCTGCCTTCGGCCGGCGTCGTGGGCGCGGTGGCGTCGGGCGCGGGTGTGGTCGTGGCGCCTGGTTCGGTCGCCGGCGCTGCCGGCGGCGTCAGGGTGATGCCCTGCATGTCGGCGTAGCGCTGCAGGTTGCGCTGGATCTGCGCCAGCGCGTGGCTCTGGCCGGCGGTGCGGCCTTCGACGCCCATCGCCTCGAAGCGTGCGGCCACGCGGACCAGGCCCGGCGGCAGCTTGCGCGAGGCCATCGCCACGGTCGATTCGGCCGGGGCCCCGGTGGTGGGCGAGTCGGTGGGCGCACCGGTGGGCGTCGCAGGGGCCGTGGCGGCCGGCGCCGGGGCGGCGGTCGCGGTCGGCTCCGCGGCCTCGCGGCCGGCCTTGGCGTGCTGGCGCATCGGCGCCGCGTGCACCGGATGCGGAGGGTGGCCGTGAACCTTCATGGTGTACCTCGCAGGTCGGCGGGCCGTACGCCGCCGCATGCCGCCCTATCGTCACGCCGCCGGCCGGGCTTGAGGGCGGGGCGGGCGCCGCGGCGGCGCATTTGCAATGTCTTACGCTTCGGCCCGGGCCAGCCCGGCCCGGGCCTCGGGAAGCACGCGTGAAAACCTACGACATCGAAGTGCAGCGCCTCAAGTCGATGAAGCACGACAAGGGCGTGCTCGAGCTCGGCCTGGACCTGCTGGTCCTGCCGCGCCCGGCGCGCGACGACCAGGCGGCCGGGAGCTGCCTGCGCCTGCCGGTCGAGCATGCGCGGGCGCTGCTGCTGCTGCTCAAGCAGCAGCTCGGCGAGCTCGACAAGCTGCAGCCGCGCAGCCGGCGCTCGGGCCGCTGCTGAGCGCCCGGCCTGAAGCGCGGGGCGGCGGCCGCGGGCCCTGCAGCCGCCAGGCTCGGCTTGCGAAGACCTCCGAAGATCGACACCGGCCCCGGCCCGAATTGGGCATCGCCGACCGGCCGTGCCCGGGCGGCGCCGGCGTGACATGCGGGGCCGGGCGGTCTACGCTGAGGCTGCCGCGGCGGCTGGCCCGGCGTGCGCACCGACCGGTCGACCCCACAGGAGTGAAGGCATGTCCTACATCGATGGTTTCGTGATCGCGGTCCCCACCGCCAACAAGCAGGCGTTCATCGAGCACGGGCGCCAGCTCGACCCGATCTTCATCGAGCTGGGCGCCCTCCGCGTGATCGAGGCCTGGGGTGACGACGTCCCCGACGGCAAGCTCACCGACTTCCGCCGTGCGGTCCAGGCCACGGCCGAGGAGACGGTGGCCTTCTCGTGGATCGAATGGCCGGACAAGGCCACGCGCGACGCCGGCATGAAGAAGCTGATGGAGGACCCGCGCATGGACCCGTCCACCCCCGGCAACCCGCCCATGCCCTTCGACGGCAAGCGCATGATCTTCGGCGGCTTCGAGCAGGTGGTCGAAGTGAAGGCTTGAGCGGCGGGGGAGATGCCCCTGGACGTGCCACGCGTCACGGCGAGCGTCTGGCGCAAACCGCGGCCCGCGGGCGGGTGGCTCCGGAACGTCGCGCAGATGAGGCGGCCAAGGCCATCGGGTGGCCGACTGCGCTCATGCCCGGGGGCATAGCCCCGGGCGCTCG
>CAYXKP010000240.1:0-5066 GCA_964465695.1 uncultured Nitrospira sp. | reverse complement strand
GTTCCAACACACGGTGGCACCGCGCACGCGCCGTGCCCTCACTCGCGCACCGTCGCGTCGCCTGCGGCGGCTCGACCGTGCTGACTTGTTCTCCCACTCCATCCAACTCCCTCGCTCCCCACGGTGTGGGGCCCGTCCGGGTGCAACCGCGCCAGCCAACGGCCCGGAGGGCTGTCACGCTCGCAGCCGGCCGGGGCCCCAGATTCGGATGTTCGGTTGCGCCTCCTGCTGTGCGTGAGAGGCGCAACACATGTTTTGAAAAGAGAGCCGTGGGCGGGTCCACGCGATGTGGCCGTTGGTCTCGTGGATGGCTGTTCTCATAGGGAGACAGTCCAACAGAAAGGAAGGAAGGATGAACACAGGAACGATGTATAGGCCAAATGTACGGAAGGCAAAGAGGCATCCGAATGCGATCCGAGCGGATCGAGTGGAACAGGCGCTGACCTACTATCGCGTGGCGGCCTTACGGGAGCCCGGAGCTGCTGTCGAGACGGTCCTATCCGATTTCCTCACTGATCTTCGCCATTACTGCGAGCGCACGCACAAGGACCTGGCGGCGCTCGAACGTGTGGCACAGCTCAATTATGTGAATGAAACGAATCGACGCTAAACAAAAAAAGGGCGTGGAAACGACGGCGTCCGTTCCGGGGACCTCACCATGCTCCACACTCAAGGGAAAGGCAAGAACATGGCGACGAAGAGACTCACAGGACACCAGCTCGTGAATACACCATCTTCTGTATTGGTCCCGCTGTATCGGCTTCAGGTCGTGAAAGAACGTCATTCGCCGCTCTATGGCGCATCCAAGATGTCTGATTCACACGACGTGTCGAGATTCCTCCGGGCCCACTTCGAGGGGCGACCACACGAGGAATTTCTCGTCCTGTTTCTCGATGCGAAGCATGCACCCGTCGGCTATCAAGTCGTGTCAGTCGGGAGCCTCACTCTCTCGATCGTCCACCCACGTGAGGCCTTTAAAACCGCCGTCTGTATGAATGCGGCGGCGGTGATCTTTGCGCACAATTTATGTGGTGCGACACATAAGTTATGTTATGTGGCGTCGAGAGTTATGTGGAGTCAGTCCGGTGATTGGGAGAAACACATGGATATGCGGGAGAGCTGGACGTTCGCAGCTCTCCCGCACTGCACATAACTACAGCTGTGAGAGCCAGGCCAAGATACCAGGATCTTTCTGCCATGAGGGCCGCGTGGTCGTCGATCGTGGTAGCCACTGGTCCGTCGCCTGCAGGACTTTACGCTTCATGTCCAGATCGAGCTCGACATATCCATGCGTCGTCTCGATGGACGCATGGCCCAGCCAGGAGCGGATCATGTTCAGATCCACGCCCGACTGGAGGAGATGCATCGCCGTGGTATGTCGAAAGGTGTGTGGGCCAATCGTGCGCGTCAGCAACGTGGGCGCCGTTTTCGCCGCCTGGGCCACCCGATGGGCGACGAGATAGCGGAGCCCAAAACGTGAGAGCCGCTGCCCTCGTGCGTTTACGAAGAGCGGCACATTGTCTGAGAGCCGCACCCCTCGTCCTTCGAGGTACGTTTTCAACGCACGAATCGTCTCCGGCCACAGCGGACAGGTCCGCTCTTTCTGGCCCTTGCCATGGATGCGGACGAGGGAGGGACGGCTGAACCGGACATGCGACACATCCACGTCCACCAATTCTTGCGCTCGTGCGCCGGTGTTGTAGAGCAGACGTAATACCGCGTCATCGCGTGCACCTGACGGCGTGCGTCCATCGATGTGGCGGAAGATGTGCACGACCTCCTCTCGTTCCAAGTACCCCTGGACCGGACAGGCCTGACGTTTGAAACGGATCGCCAACACGTCCTGACAGCGACTGAGCCACCGTGGATCCAGCGAGGCCAGGTAGCGGACGAAACTATGGATGGCCGCCAGTCGGGCATTCCGGGTCCGCACCGTCGTGTGTCGATCACGCTCGAGGTGCGTGAGAAACTGCCGGACACGTTCAGCCGTCAGATCCTCGACGGTCAACTCGGTGCAGGCGATGTGCGCGCGGTCAGTGAGAAACTGCAGCAACAATTTCCACGTGTCGCGGTAAGCTAGCACGGTATGGGGGCTGGCACCCCGTTCCTCGACGAGATACTGCTCAAAGAACTTCCGGATGGGCAACGCGATGTTGGTGCGCATGGGGAGCCTCCCTTCGTAACAGGGGAAGAGCGCAATGCCGATGGAATCGCTGGCCGGCCTCTTCCAAGAGTTCCGCCGTGGCCTGCAGATAGACTTCGGTGCCGGTCAGCGTCGTATGCCCCAGATACGTGGACAGCAAGGGCAGTTTGGCGGCCAACGACGCTCCTTGCCGGTACCAGGTCACGAGACGCTGCACGGCAAACGTGTGGCGAAAATCATGGAGCCGAGGTCCCCGTGTGCCCACGGAACCACGCAGCCCACTTGTGCGGAGAATGTCCAGAAACAAGCTACAGATTCGCGCCTCGCTGTACGCCCGCCCGTCGGGATTGACGAACACCGGCGCCGTCGACACCGTGGGGAATCCGGCGGCCTGCCGCTGGCCGAGGAACACCGAGAGGGCGCGAGCCGTGGAGGCTGCGATGGGCACGTGGCGGGATTTGTTGAACTTCGTCTGGCGGATCAACAGCACGCAGCGCGTGAGATGCACATCGGCGAGCGTCAGTTTCAGCGCTTCGCCAATGCGCAGACCGGTGGCCGCGAGTAATCCGATGAGCGTGGAGAGCAGCATGGGACGCAGGGAGCCCGGCGGGCCGATCCGCCTGGCCCTCGCCATGATGGTCCGTACTTGCTGCGGTGTGAAGATGTAGGGCGCGTGACGTGTCCGGTGCGGAAGACTCTGCCGGGAAATGAGACAGGTGCGTGGATCAAAGTGACTGAGGTAGCGACAGAACTGCCGGAGGACTGCGAGGCGATTCACCCGAGTTCCGACGCTCAAATGCGCCATGCTGGTGATCCAGCCCTCCACCATCTCATGCGTGAGGGGCTGGCCCGGTCGCAGGACCTCCAGCAAGTAGCCATCCAGATAGCGGAGGATCTTGTAATCCGAGTAGGCCTGTCTCCCGAGGGCACGTCGCATCGCACCAAACGCCTCAAGGCGAGGTGCCAGGGGACTTCGAAAAAGCGTGGTGCTCATGGCGTCACCTCCTCTGGCCACGGGGAGGCCACCTGCCGCAGCGTGTGGAGATCGGCTTTGGCATAGATAAAGCTGGTATTCAGATCCCGATGGCCGAGCACATCGGCGATGGCCTTCATGGGAATGTCATGGGCGAGGGCTCGAATGGCCCACGAATGGCGCAACGTCCGGCTCCCACCTCGGGGCATCGTCACCCCGGCGGCCTGAAAATACTGGCGGACTTGTCGACTGAGGGAAAGGCCGGTGACAGGCCTGAACGGAGCATGCGTGGCGAGAAAGATCTGTCGACAGGGACACGCTGGACGATGGCGGAGATAACCGAGAATGGCCTCGCCAACGGAGGCCAACAGCGGCAGCACGACCTCTTTGCCCCCTTTGCTGGCGCGGATTCGGATGGTGGAACGAGGCCAGCAAATATCCTCAAGCATGATGGCGGCCACCTGGGACCCCCGAATGCCGTACGCCATGAGCAACACCATCATGGCGTAATCGCGGCACCCCACCGGAGACGTTCGATCGATCTGCGCGAGGATGCGCTGCAGATCAGACTCCTCCAATCCTCGTGGCAAGGCCGCCAGGCGATAGGTCGGGACCCCAGGAATCATCGAGGAGAAATCCATGGTCGTGTAACGGCGCTGCGCACAGAACTGGAGAAAGCCGCGGAGGGTGCTTGCGAGGCGGCGCAAATTATCAGGGCTGGTGTCGAGGTACTGTTTCACCATCGCCTCAACGGTCTCGGCCTTCAGGCCCTTCAAGTACTGACGAGTCACCGGCACGCCAAGTCCTTCCAGGAATTGGCTGAGTTGCCCGCGGATCCGCTGCATGGTTCCCTCTGCCCGCTCGCCGTCCTCATGGAGAAAGGTCAGATACGGCTCCAGGACCCAGCTGTAGGACGTGACGACTGGTTTGGGGACCTCGGCTTTGAGGACACCAAGAGTCACCAAGTAGGCAAAGAGATGCTTCACCGCTCGCTGGGTATCCATCCAGATCACGTAGTGGCTCCTCCGCTGAGCACCAGGCTGGTAGAGATTCAGAAACGGCTCGATCAGCGAGCGGGTCACGCAGCGGCAGCTGGTGATGCCCTGATCCATGAGGTAGGTGTTAAAGAGACAACAGCGGCCCAGGATCAGCTTCGTGTGATAGTGTGCATACCCGCGTGCCTTCAGATAGGCGGCAAATCCATCAAAATACGGGCCCATCGGACCCCGGCGGAAATCGACCAAGGACCGTCGTTCTTTGTAATAGTGTTCCAGCATGGTCGCGCCTCCTTGTCTCCCTCTCCAGTGAGGGTACCAGCAGTCTACCAAGCGCTTAGTTATGTGCAGGAAGATACGGTGGACTCACACGTCTCAGGCAGGCGCAGCCGCGTCAGGGTGCAGAAACTCCACATAATTCGAAACGCCACATAACACAATCACCCCAGCGGCGATCCGACCCCCAGCCAAGAGGACCGCGCATTGACGCAACGACTCGTCAGCGCCGGGGAGTTATTGGGCATTCGTGTCCTGGATCATGTCGTGATGGGGGAGGGGCGGCACGTGTCCTTCGCCGATGAAGGCTGGTTGCACGGTGAGGGGTGAGACCACCTTCTCACCAGTGAACATTTAGAAAAGGAACGCCACATGACAAGAGACCCACTAGGACGAGGCAGAGAGGACAGCAGCATGATTGCGGACACGCTCGACGAATTACCGAATACGAATGACGTAGAAGGTTGGCAATGCCCGGATTGCCAGAGCTGGGGACCGTTTACGGTTGACGTGACCAGGCGCGTGATGCTCAGCGAGGATGGGACGCCCTTCCTTGAAGACGATGGTGCCACGGACTACGACGACCAGGCGTTTGGGATGTGCCACGACTGCCAGCGACAGGCACCCGTGGCGTCTTTTCGGCACGAAGGAGCGTGACGCATGACGAAACGAGACCAAC
>CAYXKP010000239.1:0-5082 GCA_964465695.1 uncultured Nitrospira sp. | reverse complement strand
TGATGCTGGCGCAGAACGACATCAAGAAGACGCTCGGCTTTTCGACGATCGGCCAAATGGGCTACATGATCATGGAATGCGGTTTGGGGGCCTTCTCGCTGGCCGTGTTCCATCTCATCGCTCACGGCCTCTTCAAGGCCACCGTGTTCCTCTACTGTGGGAATGTCATCCATAAGGCGCGACAAGAGCCGCATTTCCCGCATACGGATCAGAAAGAGGACGAGGCGGGATTCTCCCGCTTGACTTGGTCGACGGGGTTCGTGACGACACTCGTTATTCCGCTGCTCATCCTCTTGGCCACGCACGGAGTCTTGCGCATTCCATTGCTGGAATCCCAGGGAACCGTCATCATTCTCTTCTTCATCTGGATCACCTCGTCACAAGCAATCTTGACGCTCACACGACTACGAGCCGTGGCCTCGTGGAAGGTGTCGAGCATCATGCTGCTGACGCTGCTCTTCATCGTGTTCGTCTATCTATTCGCCGTCGAATCGTTCACCGCGTTCCTCTACCCCAACCCGGAAGAGGTGGCCTCGTATTTCAAGACCGCCGATCTTCCGGACTGGCTCTTCGACCTCATCGTCGGGATGGCCGCGCTCATGACGATCTTCGGTTGGACGTACTTGTACTTGCGCGCTCATGGCCGGACGATCTGGATGCCGGCCTGGATTGAAGACATGAGGATTCGGCTCTACACGGTGTTCCTGAATCGGATCTATGCCGATGAGCTCTATCAATGGATCGGCTCGATGAGCGCGCAACTGATTCATCGGATCGACAAGCTGGAACGCGGGTGGTCTCGATGACCGATCTGTTCATACAATGCCTGTTCGTCGGGATTCCCTTCGCGGGCGCACTCGTCTGTCTGGCCTTCTGGTCTGATCCTTACCGCGTGAAGATGGCCGCCATCGTCTGGTCCGTCATCAGCCTTGTGTCGACCGTCGGCATCGCAAATCGGCTTCCCGCTCCGCCCGACGGTTTCTTGCCGCTCTATTTACTGCCGATTGCAGCCGTCGTGTCCGCATTGGGCCAGCCGGTTCACCAGAGCCATCGGCTTCCCTGGATCATGACGATGGTCTTCCTCGGTTTGGGAATGGGCGCGCTCACGGCCGGACATCCGTTTAACCTGTTGTGTGTGATCACACTCATGCTGATCATCATGCTGCTTCTCTACCATCACCACACCACGCTCTGGCCCATTTCCTGGTGGGGCATCGGTTGCTTCGGCGTCGGTGTGGTCGGAACAGGCCTTTCTCTCGCAGCCGGACCTCCCATCTCATCGGTCGCATCTTTGGCGACCTGTGCCGTGTTGTTGCCGCTCATGCCTTTTCATGACGGGTACCTTACCGCATTGACCAGACTGCCGGGCAGCTTGCCCTCGTTCATTGTCCTGATGCTGCCGGTACTGGGCCTTCATGGACTGGCCGTCGCCATGCCGGCAATGCCCAATGAATTCGTTGCGGTCGTCAGCCTCTTGGCCTTACTCAGCTCCCTGTACGGCGCGGTCAAGGCATTGGCGCAGTCGCGCGTCCGTCTCTTGGTCGGATACGGCAGTGTCTCATTCTTTTCGATCCTCTGGTGGTTTGTGGCGGGATTCCACACAGCGACGCCGCGCGCGACCGTGCTGGCCGGAGCAGTGGGCCTCGCCACCGGCGGCCTGCTGGTGGCCTGGCAGGTGATCCGCACCAGATACGGCGACGATGTGGACCCTCAGGCCATCAGCGGCCTGGCCGCGGCGATGCCGAAATACGCCGTCCTCTTGTCTTTGTTGGGCCTTGCGGCAATGGGAATCCCGCCCTTCGGGGTGTTCGCGGGATTTATGGGGTTGCTGCTGACGGCACCGCCCTCTTCAACGATCGGCCTCTTCATCGCGCTCACCGCTTGGCTTGCCGCCTCGTGGTACATCATGCAGATGGTGCAACAGTTGCTCTTCGGCGCCCGTCGCACGGATTTGCGCTATGCCGATCTCCGGCATCCTGAATTGACTTCGCTGTTGATCGTGGTGCTGGCCTTGCTGGCGCTCGGCTTGGCTCCCACCAGCTTGTATGCGTCGGATCACGCTTCGAACAAGAGTGCCGCTATGGTGCGATCTCTCTCATGGAACCGCTAGAGCACGCGACCGACATTGAATCCAGGCGGATGGAGCTGCGCGGGATCGTCCGCCTCGCGGGGGAAGTCATCGCGCAGTACTGGCCGATGCGGACCTTCGTTCACCACAATCCATTGCACAGCATCGAATATTTGCCGTTCGAAGAAGCCGTCAAGCGTGGCAAGCAATTCATGGGGGGCAGCGGCTATCTTCCCCATCATCTGTATCGGGAGTACCTGAAGGCCGGACGCATCCGGTCAATGCATCTCGATGACGCCCTCAAGCCGCGCGTCCTCGACAAGCACGTACTCATCGGATCGCACCGCGTCACGCACGGCTCCGTCATACGGGCTTGTCTGGCCGAGGGACTTTGCGCTGCGGCCATGGAACCGCTTGACGATCAACTGGACGATCCCGACAAACCGCAGATCGACACCCTCGCCCGTCAGCTGGAGCGCGTCCTTCACCCTTTTTCACTGGATGATCGAATCCGCAAAGTCGTGGACGAGAACCGGGTCGCGCTCTGCAGATGGCTCACACTCTCGCACTGGTGCGACGATACGCTCGGCACTCAGATCGTCCAGCAGATCAATGAACAGATGATCAAGTGGTGTGCGGCCTTCCTCGACGAGGGCCATGCCACGTGGGTCATGCCGGGGCGCGAAAAGGGTCTCTATGAAGCCTGGAAGGCCATGGCTTCCCACGAATGGTCTCCCTGTGGAATCAAAGACAGCGGCAGGAAGATCGCGCGGCTTCCGGACTATCCGGAAGACGCGCTGCTCCAAAGCCTGGATGCGCTTGGGATTCCTTCGGAGCTTCTACAAGATTACCTGTCGTTGCAATTGACCGCCCTCCCCGGGTGGGCCGGCTTCATCAAATGGCGCGGAGAAGAACGCGACTATCCATGGCAGCAAGCCTACCCCGTCGGCCTTGTGAAGTTTCTAGCGATTCGTCTTTGGTACGCGCGTGAATTGGTCCAACAGGCTTGCAAGGATCATCTGGGCATTGATGGACGATACGAGGCCGTCATGGCCTACATGCGCGACTATCCCGAAGAATATTATCTTCGTCGGCAGCGGGTGGCCGGCCGGTTGCCCGCCCTCTATGCCGAGGAAGTCGACCGGTTGTCGCATCGGAAGGGACAGAGCTGGAACAGCATCCTCGCACGGTACCGCTCGGAAGTCATTCCCCGGCTGCAAGCGGCCGCTCGTCGCGGCGCCGCCCGTCGGCTCCTCGCCCTCGCCCATTCGTTGGGCATCGAACCGTCCACACTCGCGGAAAGCTCCCCCGCGGACCTGAAGCAAGTCGTCGATTGGATGGAAGCCTTCCCGGAATCCGACCACGGACCGGTGTGGCTCAAGGCCTTGGAGGCCGGCTACCAGGAACAGCTGTTGGGACAATTGCGTGCGCATATGACAACAGCCGTTCCTGTTGATACGGCTCGTCCGTACTCACAATCGGTCTATTGCATCGACGTGCGCTCGGAACCGTTCCGCCGCCATCTCGAATCAGTGGGCCCGCATGAGACCTATGGCTTCGCCGGCTTCTTTGCCGCCTTCATTCGCTATCGGGCCTGGGGGAAGGAACACGATACGGAACAATTTCCGGTCATCATGCGCGCGAAGAATGAAGTCCGTGAAGTCCCCCGCAGCCACCTCGATCAGAAGGTCTCAAAGCACCAAGCCAGGGTCAAGTGGGTCCAAGCCGGTCACACGCTCTTGCACGATCTGAAAGAAAACGTCGTAACTCCCTATGTCATGGTGGAGTCGCTGGGCTGGTTTTACGGCCTGCCGATTTTCGGCAAGACATTAGTCCCGGTACTCTATCAGCGCCTGACCGCCTGGTTAAGGGGCCTGTTCGTCCCTCCACTGGCCACCACACTCACGATAGACAAACTGGCTCCGGCTGACACTGCGGAGATGGTCGAAGCGGAACAACAAGCCGTGGTCAGGGAGGCCCTACACGAACAATTCGGGCTCCGCAGCTCCCGCATCACGCCCGCGCTCGTCGAAGGTTTGCGCCAGCGCGCTCTAACGGTGGAAGGGGACCCGGAGCCGCCGATTGCCGCAGAGGAAATCGAGCGGGCGGAACTGACGCCGGAGACGATCGGCATGTTTGTCGACATCCTACGTCGGCAATACGATTTGACGCCGCGGTCCGTGTCCCGACAGAGAGAACGGCTTACCAGGACCGGGTTTACCTTGGAAGAGCAGGTCCTGACCGTGGATACCGCATTGCGCATGATGGGACTGACCAGGAACTTCGCGCGGCTCGTCCTCTTCTGCGCCCACGGAAGCACGTCGGACAACAATCCCTACGAATCCGCACTCGATTGCGGGGCCTGCGGCGGAAATGAGGGGAAACCCAATGCCCGTGCGCTCGCGATGATGGCGAACAATCCGAAGGTCCGCGAGAGAATCGGCAGGCTGGGAATCGACATCCCATCCGACACGCATTTCCTCGCCGGCCAAATGGACACCACGACCGATGTCGTGCGGCTTTTCGACCTTGAAGACGCCCCGCCGACCCATCGCGCGGACATCGCCCGTCTCCAGGAAGATCTCAAAGAAGCTTCTGCGCTCACCAGTCAGGAGCGGTGCATACGCTTTCCCGATATCCAAAAAATGATCCCCGAACCGGAAGCCGAAGTCCATGTCCACAAGCGGAGCGTGGATTGGAGTCAAGTCAGGCCGGAGTGGGGCTTGTCAAACAATACGTCGTTTCTGATCGCACGGCGCGAACTGACGAAAGGCTTGGATTTGGCGGGACGTGTCTTTCTCCACTCGTATGATTATCGCGAAGATCCGAGCAACCGGCTGCTCGAAGTACTTCTCACGGCCCCGCAGGTCGTGGCGCAGTGGATCAACATGGAGCATTATTTCTCCGCCGTCGATAACGACGTGTACGGCAGCGGCAGCAAGATCTACCATAATGTAGTCGGCCGGCTCGGGATCATGTCCGGACCATGGAGCGATCTCCGGCTCGGATTGGCC
>CAYXKP010000238.1:0-5097 GCA_964465695.1 uncultured Nitrospira sp. | reverse complement strand
AAGCAGAAATCCATTGCCGACCTTAATGATGTAGCTCGGGAACTGAAAATCGAAGGAGCTGCCAACTTAAGAAAGCAGGAGCTGATCTTTGCGATCCTCCAAGCCCAGACTGAAAAAAACGGCGTGGTTTTTGGGGAGGGTGTCCTGGAAACACTCCCTGACGGGTTCGGTTTTTTACGCGCACCGGACTCTAATTACCTACCGGGGCCTGACGACATTTATATCTCCCCTTCCCAGATCCGTCGATTCAATCTTCGCACGGGCGACATTGTATCGGGTCAGATCCGTCCTCCGAAGGAGAGCGAACGGTATTTTGCTCTCCTGAAAGTCGAGAAGGTCAATTACGAGGATCCGGAGGTTGCTAGAGACAAGATTCTCTTCGATAACCTGACTCCACTCTATCCCGAAGAACGGATTCAATTAGAATTCGACCGGGAGGAATACTGCACCCGCGTAATGGACCTGACAACTCCGATCGGCAAAGGTCAGCGAGGATTGATCGTGGCGGCTCCTCGTACCGGTAAAACCATGCTGCTGCAAGCGATCGCCCGTGCGATCCTCAAGAATCATAAGGAAGTGACGCTTATCGTTCTCTTAATCGATGAACGACCAGAGGAAGTGACCGACTGGCAGCGTCAAGTCAAAGCGGAAGTCATTAGCTCCACGTTTGATGAACCGGCGCAGCGACATGCGCAGGTGGCTGAAATGGTGCTGGAAAAAGCCAAACGGCTTGTCGAACACAAGAAAGACGTCGTCATTTTATTGGATAGCATCACTCGCCTCGCACGCGCCTATAACACCATTGCGCCGCCCAGCGGCAAGGTGCTTTCCGGCGGCCTTGATTCCAACGCGCTACAGCGCCCGAAACGCTTCTTTGGAGCTGCCCGCAATATCGAGAACGGCGGAAGCCTCACCATTATGGCGACGGCACTTGTCGATACAGGCAGCCGCATGGACGACGTTATCTTCGAAGAGTTCAAAGGCACCGGGAACATGGAAGTTCATTTGGATCGCCGATTGGCTGACAAGCGCCTGTTTCCGGCGATCGATATCAGCCAGTCCGGTACCCGGAAAGAAGAATTGTTGGTGGATAAGGATCGTCTTAATAAGATGTGGATCCTCAGGAAGGTACTCAGTCCGTTGGGAACGATGGAAGCCATGGAGTTCCTTATGGATAAGATCGGGGGTACCAAGAACAATCAAGAGTTTCTGCAATCGATGAATCGATAATATGGTGCTTGTTTCTTTATCATCCTTCAGCTAAAGTGGCGCCCTTTAGGAAGTAATCAAGCACCTTTGCAATTCGGGTAAGGAGTGGTAAGTCATGCAGAAGGGCATTCATCCTGTATACCGCGAGGCGACGGTTCACTGCGCCTGTGGCAATTCGTTTAAGACGCGTACCACCATCGGGGATATCAGCGTCGATATCTGCTCCAATTGTCATCCGTTCTTCACCGGTACACAAAAGATCGTCGATACTGAAGGACGCGTTGAGCGATTCAAAAAGAAGTACGCGAAGAAGGGCAAGTAGCGCACCTGTTGGTAGAAAAGAGACCCTGCTTCGTGTGTGAAGCAGGGTCTCTTTTTTTGGATCGTAGTCGTGTGTCTACGTAGATCTCGGTACGAAAGATGGAAGCAACGTTACTCAAAAAATGGGAGGGTCTCGCGTCACGGTTCCAGGAGTTGACGGACCAGCTCATGGATCCTTCCGTCGTCAGCCAGCCGACCTTGGTGCACAGGTTGAGCAAGGAACGGACCGACCTCGAGCCTGCGGCCAAGCTATTTGAGACCTATCAGGGGTATATCAAGCAGCTTGAAGAGGCTTCTCAAATCCTGGCCGATCCGACGGCCGGGAATGAGCTGCACAAGATGGCAGCGGAGGAAACAGCTGAGTTGGAGGATCGGCAGAAAGCTATTGAAAGAGAAGTCAGAGAGTTTCTCATTCCAAAGGATCCGCGTGACGAGAAGAGCTTGGTGCTCGAAATCCGAGCTGGGACTGGTGGGGACGAGGCGGCCTTGTTTGCAGGGGAGTTGTTCCGGCTCTACGTGAAATACGCGGAAAAGAAAGGTTTTAAGGTCGATACGGTTGAAGCCTCTGAAACAGGCATCGGGGGCTATAAGAACATTGTCTCATTAATAGAAGGTAAGGGGGCCTACAGCCATTTTAAGTACGAAGCCGGTGTTCACCGTGTACAGCGGGTTCCGGTTACGGAGGCAAGCGGACGTATTCACACGTCCACCGTGACTGTGGCGGTCATGCCGGAAGTTGACGAAGTGGATGTGCAGATCGATCCGAAGGATTTGAGAATCGACACCTTTTGTTCTTCTGGAGCGGGAGGACAGAGTGTGAACACCACTTATTCAGCTGTCCGCATTACGCATCTGCCAACGGGCGTAGTCGTGACGTGCCAGGATGAGCGGTCGCAGCTGAAAAATCGTACCAAGGCCATGCGGACCTTGCGTGCCCGGATTGTGGAGGCTGAACGGGAAAAGCAAGAAGCGGAGATCGCTCAGAGCAGGAAGTTTCAGGTGGGGACCGGGGAACGAAGCGAGAAGATTCGAACCTACAACTTTCCACAAAATCGGGTCACGGATCACCGAGTCGGCATGACTCTTCATAAGCTGGAATTGGTCATGGAAGGTGGTCTTGACGAGATCGTTCAAGCGTTGAAGGCACAACAGCAGCAGGCTGAAACCGCCAAGGTGTAACCATGTCCGCACCCATTGCTGCAGATTCGACAACCATCGGCATGCTGATTACCTGGGCTCAACGCTCTTTGGATACATCCGGATCCATGAATGCGTCTCAAGAAGCGCTCTGGTTATTGGCCCACGCTTTGGGAATGAAACATCATGAATTGGCCAGTCGGAGAGAGCAAGTGGTCTCAGGCGAAGGGCTGGCTCGTGCCGAATCAGTAGTATCGAGGCGGAAGGCGCGCGAACCGTTACAGTATATCTTAGGCACCCAGGAATTTTGCGGCCTTGACTTCCACGTAAACCCCGCGGTGTTGATTCCTCGGCCCGAGACCGAGCTCCTTGTGCAAGAGACTTTGAGGGAGGGAGGATTTGCGGAAGGTGCAGTACTGGTCGATGTGGGAACAGGTTCCGGTTGTGTGGCGGTGACCTTGGCGACGATCCTGAAGGGCATGCGAATTTTTGCCCTCGACTGCTCCGGGGACGCATTGGCTGTCGCAAAGGGCAATGCAGAGAGACACGGAGTCAGCGACGGAATTATTTGGAAGGAAGGGGATGTTTTATCACCGTTGCGCGAATGTAATTTGGGACGGTCGGTGGATGCGATTGTGTCCAACCCCCCTTATGTCGCCGAAGAGGCTTGGACCGGTTTGCAGCCTGAGGTCCGGGATTATGAGCCGCGGTTGGCGTTGGTGGCCGGGCAGAAGGGCACGGAGCTTCATGAACGATTGCTCCATGAGGCTCTACCATTCCTCAGGTCCGGTGGACTGCTCGTCATGGAACTTGGTCAGGACCAGGCTTCCCTTGTGCGACGGGCCGCGGAGCAAGTCGGCGGCTACACAGGGTTTCAAACTGTCAAAGATGAAGCCGGTATTGAACGCGTGATGATGGCACGGCGGGCACAGTAGAAGCCAAGGTATGGATGAGATTCTCATTAACGGTGGCAGACGGTTGTCCGGTGAAGTCCGCATCAGCGGTGCAAAAAATTCCGCTCTCCCGATCTTGGCTTCCACCATTCTCGGCGGCGGGGAATGCGTCATCACCAATGTCCCGAGAGTCGTAGACGTCTTGACGATGGGAAAATTGCTGGGGATCCTCGGCGCGAAAGTGTCCCATGAGGGCAATCGGGCGGTCATCCGAGGGGATGTGATCCTATCAACCGAAGCTCCCTATGATCTAGTCAAGACTATGCGGGCATCGGTTTTGGTACTGGGACCGCTGATTGCACGTTGGGGAGAGGCGAAGGTATCTCTTCCTGGAGGCTGTGCAATCGGCTCCAGACCGGTCAATCTTCATCTGGCTGGATTGGAAAAATTGGGAGCCAACATTTCCATCGAGCACGGCTATATCACAGCCAAAGCGAAGCGATTGAGAGGGGCGCGCATTTACTCTGATACACCAACGGTAACAGGTACTGAGAACCTCATGATGGCCGCGTCACTGGCCGAAGGGGTTACTATGCTTGAAAATGCGGCCAAGGAGCCGGAGATCGTAGACCTCGCCGATTTTCTCGTTAAGCGTGGCGCGCGAATCCACGGAGCAGGAACCGATGTGATCACGATAGAGGGAGTCCGCGAACTGCACGGAGGAGACCATGAAGTGATCCCCGATCGTATCGAGTCGGGCACGTATCTGACGGCGGGTGCCATGACGCATGGGGATGTGACCACGACACACTGTTGCCCTGGTCATCTTGAAGCCGTGCTGATGAAATTGCGCGAAACTGGTGCAGTCGTGCAGGAGGGCAAAGATACGGTGCGGCTGACTATGCCCAACAAGCTACGAGGAACAGACGTGAGGACCTTGCCTTTCCCCGGGTTTCCCACCGATATGCAAGCGCAGATGGCTGCATTGATGAGCTTAGCCGAAGGCACGAGTGTCATAACGGAAACCGTGTTCGAGAGCCGGTTTATGCATGTAGAGGAATTACGACGGATGGGAGCCGATATTCGCGTGGAAGGTAATCGATTGGTGGTAACCGGAAGCAAGAAACTCACCGGCGCCCCTGTCATGGCATCCGATCTTCGCGCCAGTGCCGGTCTCATTCTCGCCGGGTTAGCGGCTGAGGGAGTGACACAGGTCCAACGTGTCTATCACCTTGATCGGGGATATGAGCGAATCGAAGAGAAACTAAGAGCCTTAGGGGCCGACGTACGACGCCGACAAGCTACGACAGCCGCGCACTAGAGATGCCCATGTTGACGATCGCGTTGCCAAAAGGGAAACTCATCAAGTCCGCATTGGATCTCTTCCTTCGCGCCGGGTACAAAATTACAGGATTGTCAGGGGAAAGCCGTCGGCTGATATTTGTCAGTCCGGAGAATGATATGACCTTCCTTATCGTTCGCCCCAGCGATGTGCCGACTTACGTGGAGTATGGAGGGGCGGATGCCGGAATTGTCG
>CAYXKP010000237.1:0-5306 GCA_964465695.1 uncultured Nitrospira sp. | reverse complement strand
CTTCCTCCACATCGATCACCGTACCGGTCTCGGCATCGATGTGGACCTCCATCACTTTGTTCTCGGCCGTGACCACTTCGACTTCCCAGACCAGCTTGTTATGCTTCCGTTCCAACTCGGCTTCGATGATCTTACCCGCAAGTTTTTCCGACGCCGTTTTGATCGCCTCATCAATCGTGACCTTGGCCGCAGCCGCCATCTCGAGCTTGTTGTGCTCCTCGCCAAAGGCAGAGTCGGCGACCGTCAGAGTGCCGACGGTGATTACCAGCATGGCAACAGTCGAACCCAACACAAATGGTGGTCTCATGATCTCCTCCTTTTCCTGTTATCTCAGGGCACCCCTACCCACAGTACTCGGGCTTACTTGCCTTTGGCTATGGAGCCGACAATGGTTTGCTCGCCTCCAGCCAGCGTCGAGATCATGCCGTCATGGCGACCGACGTGCCGTCGGGCTACAGCGTTCGCCCATTTCAATCCGATCTGCGACCGTCATGGCCGCGCCGCCAGCACGTGGCCGCCAGACCCCCGCGGATGCAGCCACACCTTGGCCAACCATGCTCACCAGACCGACGCTCCAATCCACACTTCCTGCGCATGGTGCCTCCTCTCACCGTCAGTCAACGCGGAATCCGGAATAGTGTGACTGCATAGGGAAGAAAGAATAAAGAGGAGTGCTGATCGGTTTCATTCGCCACTTGAACCTCCCCACAGGGATAATCCGAGTGCGACGACGAGATACATGGCAAATACAACAGCCAGCATGACATTGAATCTTTCCCACACATACAGATACACCCACGCATCGAAATAAATGCCGAACGTTAACATCCCAAGTCCCACAAGATTGAACCACCGCATAGGGATCAGTTCATTTCAATGGCCACCAGTATCTCGTGCTTCACAAGCTTACAACTTCATCCTTGCAAGGGTTCCGATCGCGCTACCACGTTCCATGTCCCGCAGACGCTTGACCGTACGCCGACTCGGACGACCCTGAAGGCGATAGTTCTGCCGTCCAACGGCGTCGTTCCGTGTGAAGGGGCTCTCCTTGACGATACCGTCATCACATTCGCCGGCTCAAATACTTGAGACTCCGTTGCGTCATGGACCTCTTCGTATCAAAGAGTGGTGTCGCAAGGCCAAATCCCGAGCTTCATGCATAGCTTTCCGATAATCTTCCGCCATGGCACGGACATTCGTGATATGCTTATGCACGTTCTCGCTACCGCCGGAATACTCGTCCGGAAACTTCTCATAATATTCGGCGATAAACTCCCACCTATCCGCCTTGGCTTTGAGGTTCTTGGCCTCTTCGAGATAGTACGTCTCCAGCATTCGATGATCCCCGGCCTTAATCAAGGCTTCAAGGTCGTCCGCTGCAAAGACCGGCATGCTCATCAGGAAACTGAGAGCCAAAAATAGACAGGCCCATTTCGCCGTCTTCATGGTATGCCCCCCTTCGATATTCCGAGCACTTGATCGCCTCCAGTATGAGATGGTCTGTGGATTCATTTGGACTCACCGGTCTTGCTGGCCCCTCCTTTCTGTCAAGCAAGCGCTCTACTTGTTTGGCACGTAACTAACCGCGTCACGTATCCCCCACGAAACACTCGGTCCGTGGATTCCGTCGTAGTTTTGTTGTTCTTCATCATTCGCCCGCGACTGCTCATCGTCCAGTACCTTACAGCTATTCTGCACCTCCAATGCATTACCGCCTGCGCCCCATGGGACGCTCGAAGACCTACGACACCAGACGTCTCTCGATCAGTCCCGACGCACCGAACGAAGAATGTTGCGTTCGGCCTCAAGCCAATCATCGAAATCATGCCCGTCGTGACACCCCCGTTCTCTATAAAGCTCATAGGCACGCACGGCTATCCGCTGCCGGACATCCCCGTTGTCCGAACCGGTCGGAGCAGATTGTCTGCTGGTTTGGGACAATAAGGGGTCCTCTTTCTTGCGGGCTTTTTGTGTTTTCACAAGATGCTCCTTTTCATGCGCGCCGTTCAGCTCCTCGGCGGTTGGTGAGAATCAGGGGATCGATCCGCTCACCGCAGTTGATGCAGCGCCAGCCGGGCATCTCGCTCCAATCCAACACGACTGCCTCGGAACCGTCGCCGATCATCGGCACCATGAATCCATGGCAACGGGGACAGACTCCGTTCCGTCCCACAATCAAGCTCATGTGCCCAACCCTGTCCTGCATGACATTCACCCTAACATCGTCTCTTTTAGAAATTCCGACCCCAGCATCGTCCCTATGCGTTAGCACCCTAATGAAATCTCTTGCTGCCACACTACTAGGGGATAACCTAGTGCGTGATGGAGATTTTACCAGCGGGATGATACGGGAGGCCGTTCTGCTCAACCGTGAGGAGCAGCGGCGTTTCAATGACGCCTTCGGTCCTCCGCCGGCTAGGGGTTGACCCAGTGTTGAATTGAAAGGTTACTAGCGGAATGTTTCGCTGCGGATCGGAAGTTCTGCGGCTCTTGCGGGGGGCTGTTGCTGGGGCCTATGATCGCCGCATGATTCAGTCCACGCCGAAGGCTCATGTGGATTACAAGGATACTGAACGATCTCCACTGATGACCAAACCGATGCTGATCGCGTCCTTCCTGCTGTACGCCACGGTGGGCGGAGTATTCCTGCTGGATTGGCTCACACCACGCGGCTTCTCCGTGTCGATACTCTATATGCCGGTTTGTCTGGCCGGCCTCTGGCTGCGAGAGTGGCGGTTCGCATTCGTCATGGGCATGTTGTCCTCAGGGCTTACGATCGCCGGACTCCTTCTGTCACCGTCGGGAGTTCCTGTTACCTGGTCTGCAGTAGACCGAGGCATCAGCTTAGCTGCCCTCTGGTCTGCGCTGTGGGGGGGAAAGATATTTGCTCGACGCACCACTGAGCTGGAACGTATCAAAGTTTCTCTACAACGGGAAGTTGCCCAACGCAGGCAGGCAGAAGAGGCCTTGCTTACCATAAACGAAGAACTGGAATCCCGCATTGCGCAACGTACCGCACAACTCCAAACCGCCCTTGATCGCTGGGACCTCGTGACACAAGCGACCCACGATGGAGTGTACGATTGGGACTTGATGACACGGGCGGTCGTGTGTTCGCCTCAGTGGAAAGCGATGCACGGATTTTCCCAACAGGGCGAAGACGAGTTGCCCGAGGAGTGGGCAAAACGGATCCATCCGGATGACCGCGATCGTGTGCTGAGCCATTTTTATGAATATCTGGCCAGGAGACGACAGGAGTTTCGGGAAGAATATCGGATCCGGCGATGTGATGGAAGTTGGATATGGATCTTGGACCGGGGCATCGCGCTTTGGAACGAAGTAGGCCAAGCCGTCCGTATGGTGGGTTCCGAAAAAGACATCACCGAACGGAAACAGGCGGAAGACCTGTTGCGCCAGCATGGAGCACAACTTGAGGAATTGACTGCAAAGCTGCTGGCGGCTCAAGAGCATGAACGGCGGCGGCTTGGGCGCGAGCTGCACGATGATTTCACACAACGGTTGGCTGTCCTGGCCGTCGATATCGGTTCACTGGAACGATCCTTTCCCTCAGACCCATCGCTTCGCGATCACCTGCAACGTCTGCGGCAGACCGCTGGACAACTAGCCAACGACATCCATAACTTTGCGTACCAGCTGCACCCCTCGCTTCTTGAACATCTGGGCTTAGAGGCGGCCATTCGAGACCATGTTGACGAATTCAGACGGCGCACGGGATTGGCCGTTCGGTATGTGCGCCGGAATATTCCCCGGTCCCTTCCGATCGACACTGCCACCTGTTTGTACCGTGTGACACAGGAATGCCTCCAGAACATCCACAAACATGCCGAGGCCTCGGAGGTGCTGATCCGACTCCTGAGTACGCCCAAGGGCGTGGGTGTGTGTATCCAGGACAACGGAAGGGGATTTTTGCTGGATTCAGATCGCGTCTCCTCTCCAGGATTGGGACTCCTCAGCATGGAAGAACGGGTTCATCTCATGAACGGCACGTTCCGCATCCGTACCCAGCCTGGAAAAGGAACGGAAGTACATGCCTGGGTCCCGCTGGCGGACCGGATTCATGAGGTCGCTTCATGAGGAAAGGACCACGACGATTGAGCCACCCATACCGCCCTCAACCTGATGGGTGAGGCGATACAACAGGAATGATTCGGTGAACAAACCACGAGTTCTTTTGGCCGATGACCACCAGATGATGCTGGCTGGTTTGCACAAGTTGCTCGAAGATACCTGTGAGATCGTCGGGACGGCCCAAGACGGCCGCGCGCTCGTTGAGGCGGCTCAGCGGCTTGAACCCGACCTGATCATCCTGGACATTGCTATGCCGTTACTCAATGGGATCGATGCCGCGCATCAGATTAAGGCGCACCGTCCCGACGTGAAACTCCTCTTCCTCACCATGCAGACTAGTCCGACGTACGCGACGGAAGCATTTCAGGCCGGCGCGAGCGGATATTTGCTCAAACATTCGGCTCCTGTGGAGCTGCCGCTGGCGATCGAAGCCGCTCTTCAAGGGCAGCACTACCTTACCCCTTCCATCGCCAAGCCGGTGCTGGAAAGTACACTCAATCCCGAGTCTGTTCCGCCCATCAAACGTTCCGTCTCAGAATTGACTCCCCGCCGACGGGAAGTCTTGCAATTGATCGGCGAGGGGAAGGGGACCAAAGAGATCGCAACGCTGCTCAACGTATCCGTGAAGACCGTTGAGTTCCACAAGACCCGCCTCATGGAAGAATTGGATATCCATACGACGGCGGAGTTGATGCGCTTCGCGATTGTGCAAGGTCTTGCCAGCGCCCAACCATAACTGCTTACTCCACTGGCAAGTTCTTTCTCTCTGATAAGCACTTCCCTAGTTCCTTCAGACTGAGTGACTCCGTACAATACCCTCACGACACAGGCGACACAGGCCGGGTGCCGGACACTAAATACACAAACGATAGACCGGGAAACAAATTCAACCTATTCGATCCGATGGGCAAAAGCGGGGCAGAGTGCAGATAGCCTCGCAGGGCACGTCAATCCTCCACTGGCATGAAGGAGAGGCCGTGAACCATCCTATTCTGCATGCGATCGCCGTGCGAATCGTGTCATGGAGCCGGCAGTGACTATAGAAAACTCCATCGGAAAGCGGTGAGGCCTTTGAAAATCGCGGAAAACCATGGAGCGTGAGAGGCCGGTCGAAGCGGGACAAGATTTTGAGGTTTGCTGAAAAATGCAATGCATGCCGCTTAAATTACGAAGGGTCACCTTGGCCGGGCGTTAAAAAGCCCTATACCCCCTTCACC
>CAYXKP010000236.1:0-5420 GCA_964465695.1 uncultured Nitrospira sp. | reverse complement strand
CGCACTCTTCATTGTACTGCCTCCTTGTAATAGACCAACTACAAAATTCCGACTTGCTCTCTCCGTCCTTCTCATCAGCCGAGCAGAACTCTTAAACGACATTGCTTCTTTACTAGACGCATCAACTTTCCGCTGGCGAGATTGACTCAGATCAAGTTATGTATATGAAATCTTACCGCCCGCTGTCAATGTCAAACAAGAGGCGCATAGCGGCCCCCCTAGTAGCTATTTTGTGATCATCCTGGTACAGTGAAAAAAATGCCTACGTGACTCACGGACGAATGCCCTTCTCACATCGGCACCCCAAATGACAGCATCGACAGCGTCTGCAGACGGTCTTAAGCGCACCTACCCGGTCCATGTGACGGTGTTGCTTTTCGGTCTCATTGCCATGAGCGCGCTTATCGGGGTCCCGCTATTCGGATATGTTTATGGATATACCTGGCTGGACTGGACTATGTTCGTGCTTCTCTACATCATTACCGGGCTGGGCATTACGGTCGGGTACCACCGACTGATCTCACACCGAAGTTTTATGTGTCCCGACTGGGTCAAGGCCGTTTTCCTGGTCGCGGGCGGATGGGCCCTGCAGAATTCCGCCTTCAAATGGGGAGCCGACCACATTCGTCATCATGCCGCCTGCGACCAAGACGCCGATCCGTATAACGCAAAGCTGGGGTTCTGGCACAGTCATTGCGGATGGCTCTTTGCCGATCAGCGCTATTCAGACGAAAAATATGCCACGCGCCTCCGGCGAGATCCGGTTGTCATGTGGCAGCATCGTTACTACACGCCGATTTTCCTTTCAGGGTTGGCACTCCCTTTCATAGTGGGCTTTCTCTACGCGGGGTGGATCAGCGGTGTCAGCTGTTTCATGCTGGCCGGCGTGGGGCGCACATTTGCCGTGCTGAATTCCACCTTCTGCATCAACTCGGTCTGTCATCTCTGGGGAGACCAGCCTCACAGCCATGCGGATTCCAGCCGAGACAGCTGGTGGGTCTCCCTTTTGACGTTCGGGGAAGGCTATCACAACTACCACCACACCTACCAAAGCGACTACCGTAACGGTCCTCTCTGGTATAACTTCGATCCATCAAAATGGGTGATTTTTACGCTTTCGCTCCTGGGGTTGGCGTGGTCGCTCCGCACTGCCACCGCGGCGGATTTCAAATCTTCCAATCTCTAGCAGGTTCCATCCGTAGGAACCGAGTCGATGGAAGCCGAACTTGCCGTTCAGTATTTCCGCAGAGACACCGGCGGAAAATTCCATAGCCTTTCGCGGATGGTCGCCCAAAGCGTATCCAGCATGGAGGTGAGGTCGGGTGCCGTTCGAGTCAAGATCTTGATGGCGAGCCCCGGTATGGGTGGCGTTGAGACACCTCCCAACACTTCCCCTGGTCGGCTATCCAAAATAGCGGCGATTTTCGACTCCAGTCCGCTCCAAACCTCCGATGCCGCGGTGTCGTTCATCACATAGAACGAGGCCACATAATTCCATTCTTCCGCCAGACCGACACACCCGAGGTCCGTAGCCGGGGCAAGGACGTATCGCTCCAGCAGAGAGCCGCCGGATGGGGCAGTGATTTCGATTTCATTTTCCAGCTCGATAAATGCCCAACGTTCTCCTCTGGCGATGCGTCCGCATGCGACGGCATCCCACAACAACAGCGTCGCACCAGGCGCCAGAGTCGCGTGGAGCGTCTGTCGAAATCGTGAACCGGCGAAGGGAATTGTATATTCAGGGAACCACTCCAAGATGGCACCAGGCCCCATGGTGATCTTGATATGCTGCTCGGAGAGCTTTCCCTCAGTTCGATAGACACGATTGGCGGAGGGGGCGGAGACCAGTACATGCGCCTCTTGATGCAGCCTCATATCTATCGCGAGACAATCACCTCCGACCATGCCGCCGGAGGGATTGACCAGGAGCGTGTAGGCCGCTCCGGTGTCATCAAGGTAAATGGGAGGCAGCAGCTTCCAGGGAGTGGTGAAGTATGAATGAGCAATGATGGTTTGGTTCTGGGACTTGGCATACTCAAGCCTGAGCTCACCGACCCGTCCGATGGATTCCGTGGAATACCGTGGAACTGCGTCGGCCTTCCGTGGTGAGCCTTTCTTCGTTGAAGCCTTCCGTGTTGGAGACGTACTTCCTACCCGAGCAGGCTGGTTCTGCTGCGTCGCACGAGCCGGCGTGATCATGAACGCTTGGTGCGTTGGGGTATGCGCTGTTCCACCCAGGTGACGACGGCGTCCAACCCTTCGCCGGACAGGATATTCGTGAACGCGAATGGAAGCTCGCCGCGCATCCGGCGGGTATCCCGATCCATGACCGACAAATCCGCACGTACGTGCGGCGCCAAATCCATCTTATTGATGATGAGGAAATCCGAGCGGGTGATACCGGGGCCGCCTTTGCGCGGGATCTTGTCACCCCCTGCCACATCGATCACATAGATGACGTAATCGACCAGCTCGGGGCTGAACGTCGCGGCCAAGTTGTCCCCTCCGCTTTCCAGGAAGATCACCTCCACGTCCGGATGGCGACGAAGCAGCTGGTCGATCGCCTCTTGATTGTGCGAGGCATCTTCCCGAATCGCCGTATGAGGACACCCCCCGGTCTCGACTCCCAAGATCCGATCGACCGGGAGAGCCGCGCGTTTGGTGAGAATTTCCGCGTCAATTTTGGTAAAGATGTCGTTGGTCACGGCGGCCAAACTGTACCGATCACGAAGTCTCTGACATAGGGCCTCGACGAGCGCCGTCTTACCCGAGCCAACGGGTCCGCCGATACCGATGACCGGAATGCCTTGTTTCCGTGCCTGAGTGGGAACCCACCCATGACTGTGCTGTCTGTTCAAATCATGCATGTCAATCCTGGAGCGGCAAGCTCAGACGAAACGTACAAGCCGCCACTCCATCGCTCCCTACATCATCAAATTCTAATTACTAAGATCGAAAGAGTCTCCACTCCAGCGAGCCATGGCGCATCGAATAAATATCTTGGATCGGCGACCACGAAGACATACGCTCATCCCTGTCGGCCTCTCGGCTGATTCGATCAATCAACGGAAGCCATTCGCTCAGTATGCGCTGCCCCTCCTGTTGACCAATAGGTTTTAGGCGCATGGCCGCGGACACGAAACCTACTGCGGTGTGATACAGGAAGGCAGCGGCTGTTTCTTCCTGACTCCAACCGCTCGCTCCCAGCGTGAGCCCAAACGTCACCGCGAGATGGCCCGGCGCTCGCTCGGATTCGACTTCATCACGATAATCAATCAGGATCGGCCTCGTTCGGAGCTGATGCGCCGCGACCCTGATCACTTGCCGTCCCATTTGACGGCTTGCGAATCTTGACTCTCGGCTCAACTTCGTCGCTTCGAGTTTTCGATCGATGTCAAGCGCCGCTGAAACGTTTCCGGCAGTTGCTGCTCGATTGGCTCGTTTCGTTGCTAAGACTTCTCGACGACTCATACCTCCACGCAGTATATCTTCAATGTATCGTGCGAACTGATCTGAATCCTTGACGGCACCGCCTTGCACGGCCGCTTCCAATCCCGAAGAAAACGCATATCCACCCGAGGGGAAAAATGTATCGATAAACCGTAACCCTTCAAGTAATACGGTCGTATCCATGAGGTGTGGAGAAAAAAACCGCTTGCCTATCTTTACGATACCTTGATTACATGAAGCCGAGCCGGTCGTTTAGTTCTTCAGAACAAGAAATATCGTTGTGCCATAGGGAGGACAGTGGCCGGCTCGCAGGTGAGCCGCACCCCGTCGGCCGTTACAACATACGTCTCCGAGTCGACTTCGATCTTAGGCAGATAGTCGTTCAGCTTGAGGTCGCGTTTTGTGATGCTCCGGCAATGCTTCACCGCGGCCACGCGCTTTTGTAGTCCGAGTTTTTTCGGGATTTCACGGTCCAGACCGGCCTGCGACACGAACGTCAAACTCGTGCTGGACAGGGCTCGTCCGAATGAGCCGAACATAGGGCGGCTAATTATCGGTTCCGGCGTTGGGATGGAGGCGTTGGGATCGCCCATCTGAGCTTGGGCAATGAACCCTCCCTTCAGTACCAACTCCGGTTTCACGCCAAAGAATGCCGGTTTCCAGAGCACCAGATCGGCAAACTTCCCGGCCTCCACCGATCCGACTTCGTGCGCGATACCGTGTGTGATCGCCGGATTAATCGTATACTTAGCGACGTAGCGTTTGGCACGGAAGTTGTCGTTCTGGGACGATTCCTTGCTTCCGCTCGGCGACAAATGGCCCCGCTGGACCTTCATCTTGTGCGCGTTTTGCCAGGTCCTGATGATGACTTCCCCGATGCGGCCCATGGCCTGCGAGTCGGAGGACATGATGCTGATGGCACCTAAATCATGGAGTATGTCCTCGGCCGCGATGGTTTCGCGCCGAATCCGGGACTCGGCAAAGGCGACATCCTCTGGAATTCTCGGGTTGAGATGATGGCATACCATCAGCATGTCGAGGTGTTCATCCATTGTATTGGCGGTAAACGGCATGGTCGGGTTGGTCGATGAAGGGAGTACATTCGGCTCGCCGCAGACCTTGATGATATCCGGTGCATGCCCTCCCCCGGCGCCTTCCGTATGGAAAGAGTGAATCGTCCTCCCCTTGAACGCTTTGATGGTGTCCTCTACGAACCCCGCCTCATTCAGCGTGTCGGTATGAATCGCGACCTGCACGTCATAGCGTTCCGCCACGCTCAGACAGGTATCGATCGCCGCCGGTGTCGTCCCCCAATCTTCATGCAGTTTAAGGCCGATGGCACCGGCCTCTACCTGCTCGTTCAACCCATCGGGATGGGACGAATTACCTTTGCCCAAAAAGCCCAGATTGATGGGAATGCCATCCGATGCTTCCAACATGCGATAGATATTCCACGGCCCCGGTGTACAGGTCGTCGCGTTGGTCCCGGTCGCCGGGCCTGTACCACCGCCGATCATGGTCGTTATACCGGCTGACAAGGCATCCCAATACTGTTGGGGACAAATGAAGTGGATGTGGGTGTCGATGCCGCCGGCCGTTACGATATGGCCTTCTCCGGCTATGACTTCCGTTCCGACACCGATTTCCATTCCCTTGGTCACATTCGGCATCAGATCGGAATTCCCCGCCTTCCCGATACCGACGATCCGCCCATCTTTGATCCCGATATCCGCCTTGACGATTCCGGTGTAATCCAGGATGAGGGCGTTCGTGATGACGGTATCGAGCGCACCGTTCGCGCTCGTCACCCGCGTCGACTGACCCATCCCGTCTCTGATTACCTTGCCGCCCCCGAATACGGCTTCTTCGCCATACGTGGTGAAATCCTTCTCAACCTCAATGATCAAGTCCGTATCGGCCAGCCGGACAAGGTCACCCGTGGTGGGGCCGTATAGTGAAGCATATTGCTT
>CAYXKP010000235.1:0-5441 GCA_964465695.1 uncultured Nitrospira sp. | reverse complement strand
GCTGCTGCAAAGGTCGGAAGGCGAGTTGTTTTTGATGAGTAGCTCTCGGCTCAATGTTGGAGGACAATCCAATGCGGAGTGTGGTTCCTTTGACCTCAGCAAGTGCTCGGCGAATGACATCATAGTCGCTATCATTGGCATGTACTAATCCACTGACACCGAATTCGTCGGGGAATACCAACGCCCGTTCGGTCGAACTAAACTCAAAAGATTCTGCAATTGCGCGTCGGTAAGTTCGGCGATCCTCCGTGGAAATCATTGGTGATAGCACGAGCGCGTCGAATGGAATGTCTTCCGCGCTTTTGAGCAATGGGTACAGTTTTCCCACGCCCATTCCTCTTCGCCTCGCCTCTTCGAGCTTGTCCGTTGATGTTGCACCAAAAAGCTTCTGGTCAGTAATGACTGAGTGAATGACGTCGAAATGGGAATGACCAACAGAACGTTGTTCTAGCTTGGACAAGTTTATACCACGCTCTGCCAACAGACTGAGGGGATAAAGGTAGCCTGAAGTGCTATTTGAGTCAAAGTATGCGAACGTCCGAGATTGTAACTTCGTAAGATCAGGAACAGCGTCACGCCGCACGATTATAATGGAGCCGTAATGGTCTACTCCATACTTCTCCAAACGAGCGACGATATTAAGATCTATCGATCGCTTAGCCTCGACATAATTTAGTGGAGACATTATTGCCAAGCTATAACGACCATTAGCAAGACCATCGCGTAAGGCGGCGTGAGTTTCAGCAACCTCCAGTCTGTGTTTGCCTATCCGCTGTGTTAGGAATTCCGCTAGTCCTTCAAAGCGTCGCCGCATCTCCTCAGGTTTGTCATCCGGGTTTAGCCCAATAGTGGCACCGCGCGCGATGTCAAGCCAAGTTAGTGGCAATAAAATGGATACGATTCCGGTCAGATACAACAACCATCTCCTCATCTTAGGTCCTCCGCGACCATCAATGCTCCAGACACAAACGCCCATAAGACGAGTAACAAAATTATCCATCGACGTTCTTTGGATTCAAAACTCTGAGAAAGTGTTGTGGATACAAAAACGTGGAGCGAGTTCAAAGGGATGATCAAAATCGCTGGACCTATGCTGAGCGCTTCAAGATATAGTCCAAAACTAGTGACGTTGAGGAACCCCAATATTATACTGTCGCGGCACATTGTGGTTGATAACGCAACCCGCTCTCCTTTTACAACAATTGTGGTGAGTGTGAATAACGCAGCAAAGACGTTAATTCCAATAAGAAGGGAAATGCTATCTACGCGCAGGTTTGAGCTAACTGCGATTTTGTTCAACACATGCGAGGCAGAAATGGCAAGTACTGCACCAATGAGCAATGGAACGCCACGGGCTTCGTTTGATTTGGTGTCGTTTGCACTAGAAACCTTTGCGAGTAGCAAAAGGGGAACTACGGCCGAGAGCACGCCTGTCCATTGCGACAAGGTTGGCCGCTCATTGAGGAACCAATAAAAAATCCCCATGGGGAGAAATGCCGCGAGACGAATAGCAGAATTATATGACGTCAACGATACATGTTGCTGAGCCGCCGCTCCTAAAATGGAGGCCAGCGAGTAGGTAAGTCCAGAAAACGCACAAAAGGCTAGTAAATATTCTGGCGTTGCCACCACTGGTTGTTGATAAAGAAGTACCAGTATGCCCATTGTGATGGAAGCCAGGGTAGAGACAAGATGGATGTGTTGTGGATGTCCATGGCGGCCTGTAATGCGATGGATCCAATATCCCTTAGCACCTGCTAAGAGCATTGCAATAACCGCGATTGTAGCCCAGTTATTGACGGCGATCATTGTCGCCTACTCCACAATGGATGGATCCCCGAGTAGTGGCTTACTCTATTGAAGGAAAGATGGGGAAATGATGGCCTTGGAATGCCTCGGTATGTTCTAGAACCTATCTCAAAATAGTTGACGGCCTGAACCTTCCGCTCTATAAGTCCTGGCATGCTGCGGCTGCGCGATGACCAATGGGAGCGGATTCGAAACCATTTTCCCGAAGAGCCTATTCCTGATAGTCGGCCCGGCCGCAAACCGATCCCGACCCGCGCAGTCTTGGAAGCCGTCCTCTGGATTTTGAACACCGGGGCGCAATGGCACTTCCTGCCCCAGTGCTATCCGAATTACAAAACGGTTCATCGTCGATTCCAACAGTGGTGTCAGCAGGAGGTCCTGCGCGAGGTGCTGACCCAGTTGGCGAACACGCTGCGCGACGAAGGCACGATCGATGAACGAGAGAGTTTCATCGACGCGACCTTTGCGGCAGCCAAAGGCGGCGGCGACGCCGTGGGGCTTACGAAACGCGGCAAGGGCGTGAAAATCCTCGCGATTGTGGATCGCCATGGGCTGCCCCTCTCCGTCAGTACCCATGCGGCCAATCATCATGAGGTCACCCTCGTCCAACTCAGTTTCGACTTCTACATGCTGGAGGCCAGACCGCAGCATCTCATCGGTGACCGGGCCTATGACAGCGATGGTCTGGATGACGACCTCAAACAGGACGGCGTCAATTTGATTGCCCCGCATCGCTCGACCCGCAAACTCAAGACCCAGGATGGCCGCCACTTACGTCGATACGAACGTCGCTGGCTCGTCGAACGCTTCTTTGCCTGGCTCCAATGGAAGCGGCGCTTACTGATCCGCTGGGAGTATTATGCCTCGAACTTCCTCGGCTTTGTGCAGCTCGCCTGCATCACCATGCTCCTCAAACAATTTTGAGATAGGTTCTAGTCACCACCAGATTTTCTGAATGATCCCTAAGGTAGATAACCTAGTAGGAGTCGTTGGATTCAACGTTTTAGAATCCCTCTGTTTTGTTATTGACCAAATGGTCATTCATCGTCGTCTGCTTCCACGTTCCAGGCCGACACAATAAAACGCAGTTTGCCTTCAATACCCGGGGTTGTTTCGCTATCAAATGGAATAGATACTTCAACCTTGCCTCCACTGATGGCTTTCGCATCGATTGCAATATGAGCCGCACTCATACCTTTGTTCTGCCAAGAATATTTGACCTTCCACTTGGTACCTCCATTCTCCGGTGGGACTAACTCAAGAATTATTGCATTTCTGAACAGATAGCCACCTTCAAAATGTTCATTGACCCAGAGCTTACGGTCAATCTCATAATCCGGTACACGTGCGCCAAGAGACAAGCTGTAGGCAAGAGATGGTCTGCGAATATTCACGCGAGCACGCTTTGAAAGGAAAACGGAAGAGAGAAATTCTGATCCATTTGCTTTGGGATCCGCAACCCAGTCTGCATGTGATATACAGGCAACCGAATCCTCTTCTGCGGTGCGTCTAGTAAGGAACCACAGTTTCCCGCGAGGCGATGCCAGCACTTCAAATTGGTACAATGCGTTGATCTTTCGTCCCGCATCGGCTTCTCTCTGCACCTCAGCAGGTAATCGAATTTCTTCAACGTCAAGCCAAATATCGACTCGCACATCACCAAATAGGAAGCGGGTCAGATTTTGGTATGCCTCCTCACTGTTGACGATACCAAAAAAGCCTGAATGCGAGCGATAGGCAAAAGCTTTGGCGCAAGGAACGCCTGGCTTACCGCTGGTCGTGAGGCTTTTTAAGGTGGCATTTTCTATACGCACCAATCCATCGCTTCCGTGGCCAGAAAAAGTGCGAGAAGCTCCTAACGCAACTTCATAATCCAAACGATTGGTCCCAACCATACAGAAGACACGCTCGGGAGAAAACTGATCTTCAGGTATCCAGTCAACATTCCCCGTCTTCTCATAGGCCTTCTTGAGGTCAAGATAACGTGCCATCGTATCTCTATTGAAGTTATGCATATCCGCAAGGCTTAACCAAGATGGAACATTAATGCCGGCCATTTCGATTCCGTCATGCGGAGTGGCATATGTAAAAAATTTGTCCACATACTGCCGTGAGTTCTTCTTGTCTAGTTTCGGATTCTGCAAAAGCCCACGACAAACCAATCCACCCATAGAGTGTGCGACTAGGTAACAGCGAAAGTCGTTGGGTGACATTTTGTTCTTCGGGTTTGAGCACACAAGATCTCTCACACGCAAGATCAATTCCCCGAGTTTGGAGGAAAACATTTCGATGGGCGGTGTTTCGCCAATTCCCAGCAAACGCGATGCCTCATCGTAATAGCGATAAATGATGATACACCGCCTGTTCAGTTTATTATCAGCATCGGCGGCCCACTCCGGATCAAGAATGTCGTACCCGTCCTCAAATACATCGCAATAGCCAAAATCCGACCCCAGACGTATAACCGGCGACTCAAAGATGTACTTCCGAGGCTGGCGGTCTTTCTCCGGGACAGCGCGATAGACTGTCGAGCCAAGATTGAATCCGCAAAAGGGGTCAGCAGTAGTCTCGTCAATCTCGCTCGGCGTCATCGCATAACCACGAACGTAGATTATCGGATGGAATCGTGATTGCCTATTAGGCATAGACTGCAAATTCCAAAAATAGTCGCGGCAGATTAGTCTGACAAACAGAAGATGTCAATGTTTCAGAGCCGCATAGGTAGTGGGCTATTGCCAATCTCCCACCCTCCTACCTAGATAGGTATCTCGGTCTGATACTCTTCAGATCTTGCCCTATTTATCATCTGCTGGACCGCAGGAACGGTATTAGAAGGTATCAACGTGACTTCAGGATGGTCGCGTTTGAAGACCCGGAATATTTCGTCAGCAAAACCCTGACCAATCTCGGTTACATCCTTGAAATCCAAATACACTTCCTTGAACTTATCAAGCCTATTCAGAATACGCTTCGCCTGAGACCTTGAAACTAAATGGTCCCCCTCGTACTTAGCGAGGTAAACTGACAAGTGGGTTCTCGTAAAACCAAACTTGCTTAGATCGTCTGTAAATTTATCGAATACCTCTTGTGCGGTCTTCTCAGTGTTTCGATATATAGTCATGGAAATACGCGTTCCCGGCTCTTTATGACCTTCTGATTCTTGAACATCGAACAACCATTCGTCGCCCTCCTGGAACCGACAAAAACTCAGCTTATCCGAAGCTATTATGTACTTATCGAACATTCTCGATGTGAAAAAAATCCCTTCTCCTGTATGTCTCCTGGGGTCGGTTGTTAGCTTCCCCTTTGTAAGTTCTAAAAGGGCATGCCGTTGATCATCTAAATGAAACGCTTCTTGTAACTTATTCCAAATCCCAACGCCGAAGTCTGTAATTGAGATGTGGACTACCAGTGCATCAACTTTGACCCAAATATTCGCTCTGTCCGAACGAGAATGATCAATCACATTGTTAAACATCTCAGTAAATCCGTAGTGACAAATCGCCCGCACATTTTCTTTTTCTTCACTGATAAGGGGCACAACGATATCATTCCATACCTTGTCTTCGCTGGCTTCCTGCGTAATAAGAACGGTGACATAGGAGTCTCGGGTTGCCCTAAGTGCATATGGA
>CAYXKP010000234.1:0-5475 GCA_964465695.1 uncultured Nitrospira sp. | reverse complement strand
TCCGCGTGGTCGTGCTTGGATTGAAAAGCGGGCAAGTCCGTCTCGGAATCGAAGCTCCGCGCGCCGTTGCGGTTCATCGGGAAGAAGTCTATGCGAGAATTCAAGACGAAAATCGGCTGGCGGCGAAAACCCAAGCCGTGCCGCTTGACGCTTTTCGCCGATTGATCCCCGCAAAACGCCGAATGGCTTCGTGAGGACGTAACTGTGAAGTGCACATCGACCCGCTTCGGATCGTTCGAGGTTCCCGACGAAAGCGTTATACGCTTTCCCTCCGGCCTGCTTGGTTTCCCTGAGCAACAACGGTATGTGATTTTGGATCATGATACCGAAGCTCCTTTCAAGTGGCTTCAATCGGTTGAGGAACCGACGCTGGCCTTTGTGATCTTGGATCCCACAACGTTCTACTCCGGCTACCACATCGATGTTCCCGCCGATGCCTTGGCCGAAATCAGGAGTGAAGAGGGAGAAGACATCGTGCTGGTCGTGATTTTGACGATTCCGTCGGACGATCCAGGCCGAATCACGGCCAATCTGCGAGGTCCACTGGTCATCAGCCATAAAACTAGACTGGGGAAACAGGTGGTCCTTCCGGAGGATTTTCCCACCCGGCACCCGGTGTTTGCCGTCTCCGGACCTTCGACGTCGGAGACGGCGGAGGCCGGCTTTTCCGCCGAATGTCGTGTCTAACCAATAAGTAGCGTCGGTGCACTCCTTGCCCGTCTAGCTTCTATTCATTGATCATGGCGGTCGCCTGACATCCTGACGCCGCCAAACTCTCATCCGATTGGGCTTGCCTGCCGTCGGAATAATTGCTTTCTGCGAGGAAAACCGGTATGCATTTTCGCTGGATTGAGGCCTAAAATTCCCTCGTGTGAGTATTCACGGGTATGCTGCTTATGTTGGTTTGTTTGTAGGTACGACAAAGGGTGAAATCGGAAATGAGTGATCCAACTATCATTTGTCCAAGGTGCAAGACTGAGATCAGGCTGACCGAGTCGCTTGCTGCGCCGCTGATCGAATCCACGCGCCGTGATTATGAAAAACGCCTCGCTCAGAAAGACGCAGACATCGCCAAGCGAGAAGGCGGACTTCGAGAAAGAGAAGAGGCCATCGCGAAAGCCAAGGAGCAGATGGACGAGCAGGTGGCCGAAAAGATCCGACTGGAACGAGGAAGGATCGCAGCCGATGAGGCGAAGAAGGCCAGGCTTGCCCTGCAGGCCGATCTTGAGCAAAAGACCAAGGAGCTTGCCGACTTGAATGCTTTGATGCTGGAGCGTGAAGCCAAGCTTGCTGAAGCTCAAAAGGTGCAAGCCGATCTGCTCAAAAAGCACCGGGAACTGGACGATGCCAAGCGCGAGTTGGAGCTGACCATCGAAAAGCGAGTGCAACAGGATTTGGCCGTAGCCCGTGAACAGGCCAAGAAGGAAGCGGAAGAGAGTCTCAAGCTCAGAGTGCTGGAGAAAGAGCAGACGATCGCGTCGATGCAGAAACAGATCGAGGAATTGAAGCGGAAGGCTGAACAGGGGTCACAGCAACTTCAGGGAGAAGTCCAGGAGTTGGAGTTGGAATCGTTGCTACGCGCAAAATTTCCTCGCGACACGATCGAACCCGTTCCCAAAGGGGAACATGGCGGTGACGCGCTTCAACGTGTCATGGGGCCAAGCGGACAGGCCTGCGGAACGATCATTTGGGAATCGAAACGCACCAAGAATTGGAGTGACGGCTGGTTGGCAAAGCTCCGTGAAGACCAGCGGGCTGCCAAGGCCGAGATTGCCGTCATCGTCAGTCAATCCCTTCCCAAAGACGTAGAAACTTTCGGTGTGGTAGACGGCGTCTGGGTCACTCACCCCAAGACGGTATCCCCACTGGCTTTAACCCTGCGGCACACTCTCATCGAAGTCGGATGTGCCCGCCAAGCATCCGAGGGGCAGCAGACCAAAACAGAAATGATCTACCAGTATCTGACCGGACCGCGCTTCCGTCATCGAGTCGAGGCGATCGTTGAAGCGTTCTCCACCATGCAGGAAGATTTGGATAAAGAGAAGAAGGTCATCATCAAACAATGGGCGAAGCGGGAAGAACAGATTGACCGAGTCATGCATGCGACTGCCGGGATGTATGGAGATCTGCAGGGAATTGCCGGGAAGACGATACAGGAGATTGAAGGCCTGGAGCTTCGTGCTTTAAACGCTCCCTCACTAGACAAGGCAGCTGAGTAACCTGAGGCGTTGATGGGTCGGGATGAACTATTGAATCAGCCAGCAGAATGGCTCTGCCCACAACCTACCATCTTGCAATGACCACATACCGCGGAAGTACGTCGGATTTTTCGCGATGGATTCGTCAAGATGAGACTGTAGGCTTGGCGAGTCGATCTTCAATAAAGCGGTGACACTCCAAAATGCGTCCTTCTAAGTCAGGCGGCCGCTTGAGTAATGGGCTGATATCCCTGCCGGTAGGATTCGAGAATGCGGACGAGTCGTGCGACTTCCAATTCGAGCTGAGCGTAGACGGGGGGGGCGTCGTGGAGCGCGTTGAGTCGGCCGACTGCTTCCAGGCGACCGGCAGTGAGTGCGACTTCTGAGGCGCACAGATTTCCGGCGGTGCCTTTGAAGGTGTGTGCCATCCGTTCGAGCGCGATGGGGTCGGCGTCCGCCAGCGCGGTTCTGATGTCAGCCAGCATGGTCTGGTGACGATCAAGAAACAGACAGACAAGTTGAGCGAACAACTCGCTGTCACCGCCGATGTTCTGGTACATTTTGACGGGATTAAAGATCCCTCGTGTCGGGTCCACCGGGGTGAGAATCGGTTTCTGTTCTTCAGTGTCCCCCTGATCAGGAGACAGCGAGGTCCAACGTGCCAGGGCGGTCCGCAATTCGGCCAGCTTGATCGGTTTGGCAAGATAATCATCCATCCCGGTTGCCAAGCAGCGCTCACGATCGCCCTGCATTGCATTGGCGGTGACCGCTATAATAGGTATGTGTGGAGTCGATTGTGGCCCCGTGCCTGGACGACCCACGTCTCCATCGGGTGAGTTGCGTGATGCCGCAGTCGCTTCCCGTTCTCGAATGCGCCGGGTTGTCTCAAAACCGTCCATAACGGGCATCTGACAATCCATGAGGATGGCGGCATAGTCGCCTTTGGCGAGCGCAGTCAGCGCCTCTTTCCCGTTATCGACGACGTCCGGCTTGTAGCCTAGTTTTTCGACCATCCGCACGGCCAGCTTCTGGTTGACGATGTTGTCTTCCACGACCAAAATGCGCCGATGCTGCACATTTTCTGCGACGATGTGTCGGGTCACGAGTTGAGGGACGACGGACCGTGCCGGAGTATCATTCGGCGGTTGTCCTTCGGGCAAGCCAAGCACGGTTCGTAGACAATCGCGTAATTCGTCGTGGCGAACGGGTTTCGGTAAGTAGCCCATCGCGCCGGCCTGGCGGGCCTGTTCCGCATGGCCTCGTTGCAGCATCGAGGTCATCACGACGATGCGGATTCCGGATCCCGCCGGGTGACTTCGCAGCTCTCGCGCGAGATCCAGCCCGTCCCTTCCCGGCATGATGACATCCAGAATTGCCAGGTCATACGGCAGTTCCCCCTGCCTTGCCTCCGTGATGCGGCGTAAAGCCGATTCGGCATCTTCTGCAAGGTCGTCAACCATCCCCCAACCTGAGACAAGATGATGGAGGATCAAGCGATTTGACTCGTTGTCATCGACGATCAAGACGCGCTTTCCGGTGAGATCTCCCGTCGGAAGAATCGCTCGCGGAGATCCCGCCTGTTTCTGGAGGCGCGTGGTGCACCAGAAGGTACTGCCTTGTCCCTCAATGCTGCGGACTCCGATCCGTCCACCCATCAATTCCACCAGCTGCTTGGAGATGGAAAGGCCGAGACCGGTCCCGCCGTATTTTCTCGTCGTAGAGCTATCCGCCTGCACAAACGGACGGAAGAGTTTGGCTTGAGTATTCGGATTGATTCCGATGCCGCTGTCCGTGACCTCGAAGCGGATGACTGCCGTGTCCGGTAAGTCCTCTTCGAGATAGGCCTGCAGAGTCACTTCGCCTTTGTCGGTAAATTTCACCGCGTTCGCAACCAGGTTGGTGAGGATCTGACGCAGGCGGCCTGGGTCGCCTTTGAGTCCCGTTGGAACTGCGGCATGTACAAGTCCCGTCAGTTCCAGCCCTTTTGTTTCCGCCCGCTCGGCAAATTGCGCCAACACCTGCTCGACGGTCGTTCGGAGGTTAAAGTCCAGACATTCCAGTTCAAGTTTCCCCGCCTCGATCTTGGTGCATTCCAGCACGTCATTGATCAGCTGCAACAACGCTTCGCCGCATTGTCGAATCGTTTCCGCGTAGGACCGTTGTTCGGACGTCAAGGGCGTCTCCATCAACAGGCTGGTCATACCGATCACCCCGTTCATGGGGGTTCGGAGTTCATGGCTGATGGTCGCGAGAAAGGCCGTCTTGACGCGTGCGGATTCCTTGGCTTCTTCAAGCGCTTCGTCGAGCCGTCTGTTGCTTTGGCGGAGTTGGTCAGTCGATAGTTGAAGCGACTGCTGCGTCTTGTAGACGCTTGTCATGTCGATGGCATAGCCGCGAACAACTCCGTGTGTAAGTACCGGGCAGAAGGTCCAGGAGAAATTGGCTTGTGCGAGGGCGACCTCTTCACCATGAATTGCGCGTCCGGTGGTGAGGCAGCGCCGCACGATTTCGGGAAGCCCGCTCGGCGCAACACTCGGAAATCCTTCGAGGCTGTATCCGAATCGAGTCAGTAGAGAGATCATCGCAGGATTGGCATACAACAGGCTCAAGTGCCGGTCCAGTTCGATCATCGGCAAGGGACTTTCTTCAGCGATTGCGGCCAATCGATCTCGATCCTGCTCCAGTTCCAACTCACGGGATAGATCTCGAATGCTGATAACCAATACGGCCTTCCCGTTGAACGTGCTTGACGCGCAAGTCCATTCCACCGGAACAGGGTGTCCGTTCTTTCGCAAGAAAAGGTGTTGCGTCATGGAAGTTGGGCGGCGGCTTTTCAGCACCCCCTGCAGCTGTACCGTCACGGCGGATGTGTCGGACCGAGTAAGCATCGACCACAGGGAGGGAAAGGGTCGGATGGCGGAGGAGGGAAACCGTGGTCCAAGCAGCCGATGGACCTCCCGGTTAGCGGTCAATACGGTGAGATCAGGGTTGAGGAGAATGGTGGCCAGCGGAAGTCCTTCGAGGAAATCGAGACCGGTGGAAGCCGTAGAAAGCGAGCCGGTCACTCGACGTCGGGCGCGTCTACGTTTCCTTCCAGACGGCTTCATCATGCGGCTCGTGAGAGGGCTTGGTCCAGGTGTATGCCGATGTTGACGCGCTCTTGGGCCGGGTCAAGGACACGCAGCACGGTGCGGACTGTGTGGTCGGAAGATGGTGTCGCCAGGTCCACCTCGATCGGCGTCGTATAGGAGCCTCCTTGCGGGTCGGTGGTGACTTT
>CAYXKP010000233.1:0-5486 GCA_964465695.1 uncultured Nitrospira sp. | reverse complement strand
CAGTGCTGGTTTCTCATAGCACATCAGGAGAAGGGAATAAATCAGACCTTCCCTATGTGACCGTCGATTACTATGCCGCTGGGCGACAATATTGGTATTTCTGGGCTGATCCAAGCACGTGGGGAATATATTTCTATTCCATAACGATTAAGTCCTATCCGTGAAGGGTTGGGGTCATTCAGATACGAGGTTGAGAGGACGTGGGGCGGTTTTCAGAACCGTTCGTTTCAGGGCCGGGAGAAAATGTCAATCAAGGTAGATGGAGATAACACGCCGGGGGCAGACGATGCGCTGGTCTAAGCTTGCCAACACCGCCCTGCTGATGGCCTGGCTCGTAGCGGGTGGGGCTCTCGCGCAGCAAGCTGCCACGCTTCCCACCGTGACGCTTGACCGGTCGGTTCACTTCATTGCCCCGGATGGGACTGATGTCGAAGTCCCGACCGGTACCTATCAGGTTGAGACAGCAGAAGAGCACCGCTTACGGCTGACTCCGACCGACGGAGGAGAGCCGGTTACTATTCAAGCTCAGCCGACGACGCACCAAGAATCACTTGGATCGTCGCTCGCATTGGCGGTAGTGATCGATGAGGATCGGACGGATCTGGTCCTCCTCATACCGGACAAGACGGCTCTCGACGCTTTGGGCAGCCCTAGCGGCGTCCGCTCCCGGACCGATGTGTCCAGACCGCTGACGGCGTTTCAACTCAACCAAGCAGCCGGTATGAATCTCAAGCGGATGACTCCTAGCGTCGCACCGGTCGCGCTCTATCCGGCCGATGGCGCGGTCATTACCGGGCCGAGCTTCGGAGTCCAGTGGTTCCCGGGAGCAGGACAGTCTTCGCAGGCTCGGTATGAGATCTGCGTGACGGAGTTGCATCAATCCTGTTCCTTGCCGACGGCGGTCATCGTTAAAGTCCCGACTGGAATCATATTGACCCAGCCGTCGCAGCCGAAGCAGTCGGTGCCCTTCGGTCCTAAGCCTGGCGATCCGAATTTCGAACCACCGGCGGGGACAACCGGCTCGACATCGACAGCCTACGGCTACGGAGTGACGCTGCCCACGACATTTCAAGGGAAACGCTTGCAGTGGTCCGTAAGTGCCTGCGTGCCTGTGACGGGTCAGGCGGCCATCGGTCAGATTCCGGAAAGTTGCACCTCTTCAGCGCCAAAACCGATCACGTGGATGTTGCCGGCTCCAATTTTGAGTTCGCCGTCGGATGACGCCCTCCTGCCTACAGCCATCAAGAATGGTTTTGAAAGCTATCCTGCAAGCCATAGCGGCCCGCCCTCCTTGTGGTATCACTCGCTCAGACAGCCCTCGTTCGCTTGGACCTATATCAATCAGCACGGAATAGACCACTTTCTGATTTGCGTTTCCAAGACAACCAGCCCCTGTCCGATTCAACCCACCGTACAACCGCACGTCGTTGTGGCGCGGGTCCAAGGCGCCTTGGGATTCACGTTGACGCACGACCTTCAGCCCTTCATAGGCCAAACCCTGTATTGGACGGTTGCAGCCTGTAACGCCACATTGGGCTGCGTGTACCAGCAGCAGCATAGACGTCTGCGGATCCCGATGTTGATCGGATCTTTTGTCTCGATCTATGAAGTAACGCAGAACGCCAAATGCAAAAATTGCCATGAGATGCATCGCGAAAATGACACCTATCTTCAGCACATCCAACTCGGCCGGTTCACGAGGCAAGATAATCCACCCGGTCAGTTCATCGGCGGCATGAGCAACAAATGTCGGAATTGTCACACCGCTTCCAACGGGTTTGCCGATTTCTGGCGCGCGCCTGATTCCCAACGGAGTTTTGAGAGGCCGCTTTCCGGAGGATTCTGCTCGGCGCTCAAGTTCGAACCTGGTCTCAGCGCCGGAGGAATCGGCCATTTGAAAGATGATCCGTTGATTCTTTGGGCGGTCGATCGCATTCCGGGTCTCGGCCGGCAACGTTGGCATGAAAGAATGACCACCTGGGTTTGGCGTGGGACGCCCTGTCCATGCGATAGCGCCACCGGCAAGAACTGCGACGTTCACGGGCAGTTCATTCCTTAATCGAGGGTGAGCGATCGCACAATGGTTCCAGAATCGTATGTTTCCAGGGCAAGTCGGATACGAATAGCTGGTCATGACACACCGGAGGAGAACGATGCGCTATTCCACACTTATCAACACCGTCCTGCTGATGGCCTGCCTCGTCGCAGCCAGGGCGCTTGCACAGCAAGCCGCCACGCTTCCCACGGTGACACTTGACCGGTCGGTGCACTTCACGAGTCCGGAGGGGAACGACGTTGAGGCGCCGGCCGGCACCTATCACGTCGAGCCGGAGAGAGAATCACGACTGCTTCTGAGTGCTTCTGATGGAGGATCGACTCTTCTAATTCGCGCTCAGTCAGCAACTCACACCGAATCGGTTGAATCGCCGACTGCGCTGATCGTCGCCCCGGACGAGGACACGACGCATCTCGTCCTGCTCATGCCGGACCGGACTGCTCTCGATGCGTTGGGAAGTACGAGCGCGGTGCGGTCGCGAGCCGCACTGTCCCCGCTGCCCGCACCTCACATCAAGCAAGCGTATAGCAGTCAGCTTGCGAAGGCGGGGGCGCTTCGTCAGTCGGCACGCCCCATGGCGGTCCCTCAGGATATGAATATCTTCGCCACACCGATCATGGAGGTGCCGATTCCCCTTGCCACGTCGCCGAAACCGGGCAGCTACCAGGCAAGCTGCGAGAACGTGTCGCAGGTCCAAAGAAAGCGCGTGGGCGCGGGCTGGACGATGACGACACTGTCGGCGCAGTGCCGAACCAGTCAAGGCTCACTGGTTGCGGCAAGTTTGAAGGATCCGCAGCTCTGCGCCGGCGATATCGCCAACAACAACGGGGTGCTCCACTGTCAGCGCGCGATACCGACCGTGCTGGGTCGTCCAATCTTCGCGTTGCCCGGAGGCTCGTGGCAACAAACCTGTCGCGATGCGTACTATCATATGGACTCGCGTGAAGTGCGCGCGCAGTGTCGGACGATTTCCGGGGAGTGGCGTGACACAAGCCTGAATACCAGCTATGCCTGTCCAAGCGTCAGTAACGACAACGGCTGGATGTCCTGCGATACCGCCCCCCTTCCGCCTGGACCCTGGCGCGGTTACTGCAAAGAAGCATCGCTTCCGTTGCCTGGTGTCGGGTTCGCCGCGATCTGCATGCGCCCGAGCGATTTTGTCTGGCAACGTACGATGGTGGGACCCTGCACGAAGGACGTCGACGCCCTGGATGGACATCTCACGTGTGGTCTGATCACCGGCCTACCCGAGGGAAATTGGGTGGGGCGATGCCGGCCTGTGAATTGGGACGCGGCCGAACCAGCGATCACGCTTGTCTGCACCAATACCGACCAGACGCAGGCCGCTTATCGCGTGCCGCTTTCAACTTGCCCCAGCCCGGTCAAGCTTTTCTATGATGGCAGTGGTCGCTACGGTTTCTTGTGTTGAGATGGTGCATTCGCCTGGCAAGTCAGTCAAAGAATTTTGACACCTGAGCGCGGCAACGTCGACGCGGAAGTGTGTTGAACACTTGGGTCGGGCTGCTGTCCATTCACCGCCGTCGAATCGGCGGAGGCCTCGGCGATGGGAGTGGAGGTGACGGCGGCGGATAGCGTGGTTCTGTCAGGACTGCAAGGAGACACGTGGCATCTTCACAAGGAGGAGACATGCGAATGAAAAAAACGATGGGCATGGTGGGTGGAGTGTTGGTCTTGGCGCTGTCGCTTGCGCTTCCCGCAGAAGCCGACACGATCTATGTGGCGATCAAGGGAACAAAACAAGGGCAGTTCAAGGGCGAAGCCCCTCAACCGAACCTGGTCGATAAAATTATGGCTCACAAATTCTTGTATGAAGTCTCGAGTCCGCGCGACATCGCCAGCGGCCATGCGAGCGGCAAACGACAACACAAGCCGATGGTCATCGTCAAGGAATGGGGCGCGGCCTCTCCACAATTGTTCCAGGCGCTGGTCACGAACGAATTGTTGGCTGAAGTGCTCATCGATTTTGTGAGCGTCGACCAACGAACAGGGCAAGATATGCTGACGCACCGGATTCGGCTGACCAATGCCACGGTGACGAACATTTTGCACACGATGGAGGAACCTGTCGGCGCCGGCTCCACGGGGATAGCCAAACACGGAGGAGCACTGAATCGGCCCCATCTTGAGGAAATTAGTTTCATTTTCCAAAGAATAGAACTGGAAGATTTGATAGGAAAGACTGTGGTGAGTGATGATTTTCGCGGACCAAGGTAGTATGCGTTCGCACTGAGAGGCGCGGAACGACACGGGTGATGTACGGCATACCGCCGGTCAGTCACACGCTGGAAACCGATGACGATATCTCGATCGACTGACGTTCAGTACAGCCGCGACGACCCATTTTCCTACGAATGCCGTGCGTGCAGCCGGTGTTGCTATGACAAAGTCATTCAACTGAACCCCTATGAAGTGGCGCGGCTTGCTCGAAATCGCGGTATCGGAACAACGGAATTTCTGGCTCGCTTTACGGAGCGGAACGGCACGGCGCTTCGTCGCACAGAGGAAGGAGCCTGCGTCTTTCTGACGCGGCAAGGATGTGGGGTGCATCCTGATCGACCGCTGGTCTGCCGACTCTATCCGCTGGGACGACGCGTATCGGCGGACGGCGAAGAAACATTCCGTGAGGCGGAACCCCATCCGCAGACGGAAGGCGTCTATGGAGAAAACGGAACCGTGCAAAACTTTTTGGACCGGCAGGGAGTACAGCCGTTCATCGAGGCGGTTGATCGATACGTCGAGCTGGTGGGACGTATGGTCTCTGCGGTTCGCATGGCCATGAATAAGAACGGTATTTTACGGACTGATGTACAACACCGGGTCGAGGACGCGGGCCGACAGAATGATGGAACCGTTCCGGATTGCTTCGACATGGATCGAGTGCTGGCGCGCTTCTGCACAGCGCGCCATGTCTCCGTGCCCAGCGATATGACCGAGAAGATGAACTTGCACATTCAGGCTGTCGGAGAACAGGTGAGCAGCTCGACACTCTAACTACAGGAGGGATGCCATGGGAGAAGACCATGATGACGCAGGACGCACCCATGCGCTGGCGGTTGCCGCGGCTCTCGCGGTGTTTGGCGTATCCGTCGGGGTCAATGTGCATGAATTGATGGCGGCGGACCCAGCCACCATGCAATCCGATCAAGGAAAGATTGGTTTCGAAAGCATCAAAGGGAGTTCGAAAGGGAGTTCGCTGCAATTCAAAGAGGAAAGCCTGCAGCAAAAGTTCGACACGACGCAACAAAAATTCGCGCCGGCCACGCAGCAGAAGTTGCCGTCAAGGCAGGACAAGGACCGCGTCATGCCCGGCGTCAAATCGATGGATCCTCCGCGGTACTAAGGATGCCGCGAGTATCAGACCGCGGTTCCCATACGGGATTCGTCGACGAAGGTCTCGGTGGAATCGTCG
>CAYXKP010000232.1:0-5585 GCA_964465695.1 uncultured Nitrospira sp. | reverse complement strand
GTGGTGGTGGTCGCGGTCAAGGAGGCGATCCCTCAGGCCAGCGTGAAGAAGGGGGATGTGAGTCGGGCCGTCATTGTCCGAACGACGAAGGAGGTTCGTCGAGAGGACGGGTCCTACATTAAGTTTGATCGAAACGCGTGCGTCTTAATCAATAAAGAAGGCGAACCGATCGGTACGCGCATATTCGGTCCCGTTGCCCGCGAGCTCCGCTGGAAGAAATTCATGAAGATCATTTCTTTAGCACCTGAAGTGCTGTAGGGCAGAACGAACGAGGAGCATCGTGGAAGCACTCCGAAAGAGCAAAATTCGAAAAGGGGATACCGTCGTCGTGGTTTCCGGTCGGGAACGAGGAAAGACCGGCAAGGTCCTGTCAATCGACCTGCGTGCAGGGAAGGTCGTCGTAGAGAAGCTGAATATCATCAAGCGGCACACAAAGCCGAATCAGAAGGCTAAGCAGGGGGGGATTCTTGAGCGAGAGGCACCTCTCCAGATCTCCAACGTCATGTTTTTCTGCCCGGTCACGCAGAAGCCTACCCGGATGGGGATTCGCGTTTTGGAAGACGGGCGACGAGTGCGCTTCAGTAAGAAATCCAACGAGACCGTTGAATAGGTACGTAATGGCCAAGGAACCAAAGAACCGATCCAGCAAGCCGTCCGAGCGAAAATCCTCGAAAAAGGAACCGGTCCCTCAACTGGACCAGGGAAGCGAAGAATCAAAGTTTCGTCCGCGACTTCGCGATCTGTACGAACAACAAGTAATTCCCGCGCTCATGAAGGAGTTCGGGTATAAGAACGTGATGCAGGTTCCCAAGCTCGAGCGTGTGGTGTTGAACGTCGGGATGGGTGAGGCCATTCAGAATGTGAAGCTCTTGGAGAGCGCGGTGACGGAATTGGGAATGATCACCGGTCAAAAGCCGGTTGTGACTCGAGCCAAAAAAGCCATCGCGGGATTCAAGCTCCGCCAAGGATTGCCGATCGGAGCCAAGGTGACGCTCCGCAGCCGACGGATGTATGAATTTTTCGATCGACTGGTGACGTTGGCGCTTCCTCGCATACGAGATTTTCGCGGTGTTTCCCCGAAAGCCTTTGACGGCCGGGGAAACTATACCCTGGGCTTAAAAGAGCAGCTCATCTTCCCTGAAATCAAGTACGATGAAGTGGCCTCCATTCATGGCATGGATATTACGGTTGTCACCACCGCCAGGACGAATGACGAAGGGAAAGCTCTTTTGAAGCACCTCGGTATGCCGTTCCGCACATGAGAGCGACATGTACAACGGTGTTTGTTTGAACGGAAGGAGTGCGCGTGTCACGATTGGCGCTGAGAAATAAGGCAGCAACGAAACAAAAGTTCTCCACGCGGGATTATCATCGGTGTGGAGTGTGTGGTCGTGTTCGCGGGTATCTCCGTCGATTCCGGATGTGCCGAATTTGTTTTCGGGTGATGACACTGCGCGGAGAAATTCCCGGAGTGCGAAAGTCGAGCTGGTAGACGTCTTTTCAGCCTGAGGCAGCCAATGGAGGATAGAAGGATATAGCATGGTTACCGATCCAATCGGCGATCTTTTAGTTCGTTTAAAGAACGGCGCTCAACGCCGTCACGAAACGGTCACGGTTCCTACCTCAAAGCTGAAGCGGGCCATTTTAGAGATTTTGAAGAGAGAAGGCTATGTTGATGCGGTGGAGGATGGAACTCATGACGGACATCCCGTTCTTACGGTGCGGCTTCGCTATGTGGGCGAAGGGCAACCTATGATCACCGGGCTGGAGCGTGTCAGCAAGCCGGGGCGCCGAGTCTATGTCGGCAGTCAGGATATTAAAAAGGTTCGAAATGGGATCGGTGTGTCCATTCTTTCCACCTCAAAAGGAATCATGACCGACCAAGAGTCCCGTAAGAGCCGTCTTGGCGGTGAGGTTCTCTGCTCGGTATGGTAAGCAGATGAGTCATTTCGATTTCGAGTAAAGGGTATAACAGGCCATGTCCCGCATTGGAAAAAAGCCGATTGCAATTCCGGGTGGAGTGGAAGTTAAAGTTGCCGGGTCGACCGTGTCCGTCAAGGGCCCGTTAGGCAAACTGGATTGGTCGCTCGTGCAAGGAGTGAACGTTGCCGTCAATAACAGTCAAGTCATGGTCGGCCGTTCGAGCGACGATCGTAAAGTGAGGGCATTGCACGGACTGACGCGCGCCGAGTTGAGCAACATGATCGACGGAGTCACCAAAGGGTACGAACGTTCCCTTGAAATCACCGGTGTGGGCTACAAGACCCAGATTCAAGGTCGAACCTTAAGTTTCAATGTGGGATATATCAATCCGGTGATCTATGAGGTACCGAGTGGTATCGATGTGAAAGTGGACAAGCAGACGCTCATCAACATCAAAGGAGTTGATAAGCGGTTGGTGGGCCAGGTGGCGGCTGATTTGAGAGCCATTAAACCGCCGGATGTCTATAAACAAAAGGGTATTCGTTACGCAGGCGAGACATTGCGCAAGAAAGAGGGCAAGACGGGGAAATAGGAACTGGCCATGAATGCTGCAGACAAAGTTCGACAGCTTGACCGACGGCGCCGACGGGTAAGACGTGTGATTCTGGGAACGGCGGAACGGCCACGCCTGAATGTCTTTAGGAGCGCGGCTCATATTTATGCTCAGATTATCGATGATATTCAAGGCACGACCCTCGCGGCCGCCTCATCGCTGGATGCATCAGTACGTAAGTCCCTCAAGTCGACCGGTGGGATTGAGGCCGCCAAGGCGGTAGGGAAATTGATTGCTGATCGTGCCAAGGCCGCCAAGGTCAGCACCGTGGTTTTTGATCGAGGTGGCCGGATGTACCACGGGCGAATCAAGGCGCTCGCAGATGCGTCGCGCGAAGGGGGCTTACAATTCTAGTTTCGAACCGGACAAACCCGGTAAAGGAAGCCTGTTGAGCCGGAATCATAACTGAACTTCGGACTGAGGGGTAAGAGCGTGCGAGTCAATCCCGATGAGTTAAGCCTGAAAGACAAAGTCGTATTTATCAATCGCGTCGCCAAAGTTGTAAAGGGTGGAAAGCGTTTCAACTTCTGCGCGCTCGTGGTGGTCGGTGACGGTCATGGTTGGGTCGGGATCGGCAAGGGGAAGGCCGCTGAAGTACCGGTTGCGATTTCAAAAGCCGTGGAACAAGCCAAGAAACACCTTGTTCACGTCCCATTGAAGGGCGGAACTATCCCACATGAAGTGCATGGTCTGTTCGGGGGAGAGCATGTCTTGCTGAAGCCGGCCGTTGACGGTACCGGCATCATAGCCGGGGGAGCCGTTCGTGCCGTAGTGGAGCTAGTTGGCGCGCATAACGTCATCGCAAAAACATTGGGGCGTGGGAACCCCTTCAATGCGGTACGTGCAACGCTGGACGGGCTTACCCAATTGAGAAATTTGGATGATGTTCTTCGCTTCCGTCGACAAGCATTCTCCGACGGGCGAGAAAGGGTTACGGTTTGATGGCAGCAACAAAGAAATCAGGAACTCCGGAGCGTGGTGTTCCCAGTGTGCGCGTGACATTGCGGCGTAGTCCAATCGGAACACCGGAACGGCATCGCCTTGTGTTGCGCGGTCTGGGCCTTCGGCGTATTCGACAGACGGTCATCCATCCGGACACGCCGCAGGTGCGAGGGATGATCGGGAAAGTCGGTTACCTGCTTGAGGTTGGAAAACCATGAATCTCCATGATTTGGCTCCCGCGCGAGGAGCAAAAAAACGACGGAAACGTATAGGACGGGGACCTGGGTCCGGTCACGGAAAAACGGCAACCAAAGGGCATAAGGGATTGCTGGCTCGATCAGGAGGCGGCAAGCGTCCAGGGTTTGAGGGAGGGCAGATGCCATTGGTCCGCCGACTGCCCAAGTTTGGATTTACCAATCCATCCCGGACGGAATATGCCGTCGTCAACGTCAAGAGTTTTGAACGATGGGCCGGAGACGGGACGATCACTCCGCAAGCCATGGTTGATGCCGGATTAGTGAAGCGAAAACACCTCCCGATTAAGATCCTCGGCAATGGCGAGTTGAAGAAATCTCTCGTGGTTCAGGCTCATAAGTTCAGTAAATCGGCTGAAGCAAAGATCCAAGCGGCCGGAGGGCGAGTCGAGGTCATCGGCGGTGCTTGAACGGCTCCTGACCAGTTTTCAGAATATTTTCAAGATTCCCGAGCTGCGTACTCGTGTTCTCTTCACGCTCGGAATGCTTGTGGTGTATCGGATCGGGTCTCACATCCCGACTCCCGGTATCAATGGTGAAGCTCTTTCCGAGTTTCTGCAGAAACAGGGCGGATCTCTGCTGGGATTTCTCGACATCTTCTCAGGCGGGTCATTATCCCGCCTGACGATCTTTGCGCTGGGCATCATGCCGTACATCAGCGCATCGATCATCCTCCAATTGTTGACAGTGGTCGTTCCGCATTTGACCAAATTGGCCAAGGAGGGAGAACGAGGTCGGAAGAAAATTATTCAGTATACTCGGTTCGGAACGATTGGTATTGCCCTGATTCAAGGGTTTGGTATTGCGGTTGGATTAGAACAAATGAATCAGGGGGCATTCGTGCTCAATGCCGGATGGGGATTCCGTCTCATGACGGTCATCACGTTGACAGCCGGCACGGGTTTCTTGATGTGGCTCGGTGAACAGATCACTGAACGAGGAATCGGCAACGGAATCTCTTTAATCATTTTTGCCGGTATTGTCGCCAGACTGCCTGCGGCCGTGGCTCAGACTTACAATCTATATGAAATCGGCCAACTCAATGCATTCCTATTGATTGCACTGGCATTATTGATGGTCGGCGTTGTCGCCGCGATAGTTTTTTTAGAAAGCGGGCGTCGGAAAATTCCGGTGCAGTACGCGAAACGGGTGATTGGGCGAAGAGTCTATGGAGGGCAGAGCACGCACATTCCGTTGAAGATCAATACGGCCGGGGTCATTCCTCCCATATTCGCCTCGTCGATCATCGCGTTTCCTGCGACCATTGCTGGGTTTTTTGAGACGCCATGGGTGAAATCGATTGGAGCACAACTGGCTCCGGGATCGTTGCTCTACACATTGATGTATGTGGGGCTCATCATCTTTTTCTGCTTCTTTTATACCGCGGTGGTCCTTAACCCAGTCGATATGGCCGATAACATGAAGAAGTACGGAGGCTTTATTCCTGGTATCAGGCCTGGTCAACGAACCTCTGACTATATCTACAATGTTCTCACGAAGATTACATTTGCCGGTGCCATCTACTTGGCCATCGTCTGCGTGATTCCTGAATTTTTGATTTATAAGCTTAATGTTCCTTTTTATTTCGGGGGCACCTCTCTACTGATTGTCATTGGTGTGGGACTGGATACGGCTCAGCAAATTGAATCCCATATGTTGATGCGGAATTACGAAGGATTCTTAGGCAAGGGCATGGCTCCGTTACGCGGGAGAAGTGGTTAGATCATGCGGCTTGTATTTCTCGGTGCTCCGGGTGTTGGGAAAGGCACGCAAGCTGACAAAGTCGCCTCGCAGTATCGCATTCGTAAGATTTCGACCGGTGATTTGCTTCGGGAAGCGGTTCGGAATAAGAC
>CAYXKP010000231.1:0-5606 GCA_964465695.1 uncultured Nitrospira sp. | reverse complement strand
GAGGGCGGCAAGACCGTCGGCTCCGGCGTCGTCACCGAAATTCTGGCGTAAGAAGCTACAGGCGGCAGGAGTCAGGCTGACACGAGGATTTCCGTGCCGGTCAGCGAGCGGTCCTGTCGGCTTGTATCGAGGAGAAAGAGATGCGCGAAATCATCGACATGGCTTGTACGCTCTGCAAACAGCGGAATTACTCGACCATGAAGAACAAGAAGAACGATCCGGATCGGTTGGAACGAAACAAATTCTGTAAGTTCTGCCGAAAGCACGTGCCTCATAAAGAGGTGAAATAAGGTGAGGCGCAAGGGGTGATGCGTTTGGGGTGAGGGGGGCTCACCGATTGGCTGACGTCTCGCGCCTCGCGTTTCACGTTCGAGTAGGGGCATGGTGTCAATGGCAGCACATCGGTCTCCAAAACCGAGAGTCTAGGTTCAAATCCTAGTGCCCCTGCCACCCCAAGCTTGCTCGTACCGACTGCCATCGGATGGTTCTTGGCAGGCGGATAAAGCACCTTTGGGAGCTGGTTTGAGATTATGAAAGCTTGCTCGACCCGGAGCGCTTGCAATGTGCGCGACGGGATAACGCCTTTGGTTGGGTTTTGGTTCTTTGGAGATACTCGCTCGTACCGGGCGCCATAGGACAGTCCTTGGCGACAGAGCTTGGACACTAAGAGGCGGAGTCACTGATGTTTAAGCGGATGACAGAGTCGATTCGGCTGTTCGTGACGGACGTACGAGCCGAACTCAAAAAAGTTTCATTTCCGAGTCGGGCGGAAACCATCGGCTCAACGACGGTGGTGATCGTGTTCTGCATCTTGATGTCGCTGTACTTGTCCGTCATCGATTCATTCCTGTCATGGTTGGTCGGCAAATTCATTTAAGCCTGCCGAGAAGAGGCAAGGGATTCAGCGGTAATTCATCGAAGACCTGAGGGTGGTGCATGACAAAGAACTGGTACGTCATCCATACGTACGCGGGGTTTGAGGGGCGCGTAAAGACCAGCCTCATGGAACGTGCAAATCAAATGGGGCTTGTCGAAAAGGTCGGACAGGTGCTGGTTCCGACAGAGGACGTCATTGAAATCAAGGACGGGAAGCGGCGGACTTCCCGACGAAAATTCTTCCCGGGCTACGTCCTCGTGGAGCTGGAGTCTCCCCTGGGGGACGAGACGTTGCAGATGATCAAGGAGACGCCAAAAGTCACAGGATTTGTCGGGGGCGGCGCAGTTCCGACTCCGCTGACCGATGAAGAAGTGGAGTCTTTGCTCAAGCAGGTCGATGCGGGTCAAGCCGAGCCTCGGGAGCAGGTCAAATTTATTAAGGGCGATAACGTGCGCATCATCGACGGACCTTTCCTCGGGTTCAACGGCTTGGTCGATGAAGTCGATCAGGACCATAGCCGGTTGAAGGTAATGGTGAGCATCTTCGGTCGGTCGACCCCGGTGGAATTGGGGTTTTTGCAGGTTGAACGGATTTAAGCCGATCGGTCTCCGGCCGTCAATCGAGGGTGAGGGCTGAGAGCTGATCGTCGATCGCGAAGGAGAAAGAAAACGAAATGGCGAAAGAAGTTTCGGCGCAGATCAAGTTGCAAATTCCGGCCGGCAAAGCCAATCCGGCTCCTCCTGTCGGCCCGTCCTTGGGGCAGCATGGCGTCAATATTATGGAGTTCTGCAAGCAGTTCAATGCCAAGACCCAGAAGGACGGGGACAGTATTATCCCCGTCATCATTACGGTCTACAAAGACCGTACCTTCAGCTTTATCATGAAGACCCCCCCGGCTTCGGATCTCCTGAAGAAGGCCGCCGGGATCATCAAAGGATCTGGTGTGCCGCAGAAGGATAAAGTGGGGAAAATCACCCGACAGCAGTTGAACGAAATTGCGCGGAAGAAGATGGCCGATCTGAACGCGGCTGACGTGGATGGAGCGGCCAAAATCATCGAGGGCACCGCCCGGAGCATGGGTGTCGTCATTCAAGGCTAATGTCGAGATCGAAGGAGCGTCTGGTTATGGGAAAGAAAATGAATGCGGCGATCAAAAATGTCGAGCCGCGTGTCTATGGGTTGCGTGAGGCCGTGGAAACGGTGAAGCGATCGGCCTATGCGAAGTTTGACGAATCCGTCGATCTCGCGCTGAGGCTGGGAATCGATCCGAAGCGCTCGGATCAATTGGTTCGAGGGACGGCTTCGCTTCCTCATGGAACGGGGAAAAAGGTGCGCGTCCTGGTGTTTGCCAAAGGTGAAAAAGAACAGGAGGCGCGGCAAGCTGGAGCCGACTATGTCGGGGCCGACGACTTGATGGAAAAAATCAAGGGCGGGTGGATGGATTTCGATTGCGCGATTTCCACGCCGGACCTTATGGCTTCCGTCGGAAAACTCGGCAAGGTGCTCGGACCGCGGGGGCTCATGCCGAATCCTAAGACCGGCACCGTGACCTTCGAAGTCGGAAAGGCGGTCGCCGACATCCGAAAAGGCCGCGTCGAGTTCAAGGTGGAGAAGGCCGGTATCGTCCATGTGCCGGTGGGAAAAGTGTCGTTCGATCCCGCGAAGTTGTACGACAATGCCTCGGCCATCATTGAATCCGTGATCAAAGCGAAGCCCGCCTCATGCAAGGGGCGCTATCTCAAAAGTGCCACGATTGCGAGCACGATGGGGCCCGGCGTGAAGCTGGATACCGTTGCGCTGACAAAGCAGTGGAGTTGAGGTGGCGCGTTCAGCGTGAATCGTTCATCGCGATTCGCCGGACGGGTAGGTTGAGCGATAACGATTAGCGACGAGAGAGGGAGCGATGAAGAAGGAAGAGAAGGTTGCGGCGGTAGCGGAGTTGACCGACAAATTCGGCCGTGCGCGGCTGGCCATCCTGACGGAATGCGTCGGCCTCCCGGTCAACCAGGTCACCGAGTTGCGTAAGCAGCTCCGAGGGGCAAAAGCGGAATATCGAATCGTCAAGAATACGCTCGCGGCGCGTGCCGCCGAAGGGACGATATTGGCCGGGATCAAGGCGCATCTCAAGGGTCCGACCGGTGTCGTCATCGGGTATGACGATCCGGTGTTGCCGACCAAGGTGCTGAAGGATTTCATCGGCGCGGAGAAGCGAGAGGAAAAAATTCGCATGACGGCCGGCGTGGTGGAAGGCAAGATCCTCCAGCCTGCCGAACTGGCCGCCGTTGCCAAGCTGCCCAAGAAAGAAGTGCTTATTGCCATGTTGCTGTCGGCCATGCAAGGGCCGATTCGTGGCGTCGTGTATACGTTGAGCGCGGTGTTGTCGAAGTTTGTACGAGTCATTGCAGCCATTCAAGATAAACGGAAAGGAGAAGGGGACATGCCAGCTACGGAAGGAAAGTTGTCACAAGAGGAATTGATCAAGGCAATCGAGGGCATGAGCGTGCTCGATTTGGCCGAACTGGTGAAGGGGCTTGAGGCGCGCTTCGGCGTGACGGCGGCGGCGCCGGTTGCGGTGGCGGCGGCTCCGGCGGCGGGCGGCGGTGCCGCGGCTCCCGCTGAAGAGAAGACGGCGTTCGACGTCATTCTTGCGTCGGCACCGGCCGACAAGAAAATCCAGATCATTAAGGTGGTGCGGGAGCTCACGAGTCTCGGCTTGAAGGAAGCCAAGGACCTCGTGGAAGGTGCGCCGAAGCCGGTCAAGACCGGAGTGGCCAAGGAAGAAGCCGATACGATGAAGAAGAAGCTCGAAGAAAGCGGTGCGAAGGTCGAAGTCAAGTAGGGAGCCGGTTCGTCATCGTCATGGCTTTTTCGGTATTCGTGGGAAGCCGAGTCCATCGGTATCTCGCGGCATCTCGAAATTCGGCCGTGACTAGTGGCTGCTGTTCACCGCCAACCAGCGTGGAGGAGTAGGAATGTCCGAAACGACGCTTCAAGAATTCGTCGAGCGGAAAGATTTTTCCCGCATTCGAACCAATATCGATATTCCGGACCTGATCGAAATCCAGAAGCGCTCCTACGAAGAGTTTTTGCAGTTTGAGGTCGAATCGGAGCGGCGGAAGGATCATGGATTGCAGGCGGCGTTGGCCAGCGTGTTTCCGATTCCGGATTATAACAACACGGCCGTGCTCGAATTTTCGAGCTACACCTTGGGGACGCCGAAGTACGACGAGCGCGAATGTCTCGAGCAGGGGATGACCTTCGCGGTTCCGTTGAAGCTCCGCGTCCGCCTGGTGGTGCTTGATAAGGAGGATAAGGGACCCCGCAAGAAAGTGCTCGATGTGCGGGAGCAGGAGGTCTATGTCGGTGAACTGCCGCTGATGACCGAGCGAGGCACCTTTATCGTCAATGGGACCGAGCGAGTCGTCGTCAGTCAGCTTCACCGGTCGCCGGGGGCGTCGTTTACGCACGATAAAGGTCGGACTCATGCGAGCGGCAAGGTGTTGTACTCGGCTCGGATCATCCCCTATCGGGGCTCATGGCTCGATTTCGAGTTCGATGCGAGGGATATTCTGTATGTGCGGATCGATCGCCGCCGGAAGATGCCGGCCACCATTCTGTTGAAAGCCTTCGGCTTCTCGAGCGACGACTTGCTGAAGATGTACTATCCCGTCGAAGAAATTCGTGTGTCGAAGGGAAAGATGTTCCGCAAGTTGGATCCGGAAATCCACCATGGGCTTCGGTGTTCCGCCGAGGTTACGGACAAGGGCGGCAAAGAACCGTTGGTACGGGAAGGGGCCAGGTTGACGAAAGGCCTGATTGCGAAACTGAAGGCTTCGGGCGTGAAGGAGATTCCTTTGTTGCCCGCGGAGTTGGTGGGACGCGCGATTCTCACGGAATTGGTCGATTCGAAGAAGAATAAACTGGCGGAGAAAAATCAGCGATTGACGGCTGAGATCGTCGAGCAGATCGCTGAAAGCGATGTGGAAGAATTCAAGGTCATTTATCTGGATATGGCGACCGCCACGCCCGTGATTCTTGACACCTTGGAGATGGAGAAAATCGGGTCCAAGGAAGAAGCGATGGTCGAAATCTACCGTCGTCTCCGCCCCGGTGAGACGCCGTCGGTCGATACGGCTAGAGCATTGTTCGACAATCTCTTCCTGAATTCCAAGCGCTACGATTTGTCTCCGGTCGGCCGGCTCAAGCTGAATAAAAAGCTCGGTTTGGACTTGCCGCTCGAGCAGCGCACCCTGACCGCTCAGGACATCGTGGAAGTCATCCGCTATCTCGTCAATCTGAAGATCGGCAAAGGAGAAATCGACGACATCGATCACTTGGGCAATCGCCGCGTGCGATCCGTCGGCGAACTCCTGGAAAATCAATTCCGGCTGGGCTTGGTGCGGATGGAGCGAAGCATCAAGGAGCGCATGAACCTTCTCGATATGGAAACGGTTCTGCCGCATGATTTGATCAATGCCAAGCCGGTGGTTGCGGCCGTCAAGGAGTTTTTCAGCAGCAGCCAGCTGTCTCAATTCATGGACCAAACGAACCCGCTGGCTGAAATCACGCATAAGCGGCGCCTGTCTGCTCTTGGTCCCGGCGGGCTCACGAGAGAGCGGGCCGGGTTCGAAGTTCGAGACGTGCATCCGTCCCACTACAGTCGTATTTGCCCGATCGAGACGCCGGAAGGCCCCAATATCGGATTGATTACATCGCTGGCGACCTACGC
>CAYXKP010000230.1:0-5606 GCA_964465695.1 uncultured Nitrospira sp. | reverse complement strand
CCTGCAACTCCATTTTTGCTTTTTTTTAATTCAAAATGTTTTGGTCTGAATTGTGTAATGAATGGACGTTGTGGCATTTTGCAGGTCCTGCCTCTTTTCTTCGGCTTCCTCTTCAGTGAGAAACATAAAGGGTGTTGCAGTCGGTTCCGTTCCGCCGCTTGCAGTTGCCATAATGGCATAGCACTCTTTGGCATTTTCCACCTCCTTGAGGTTGACATCAACCCACTGAATGGATTGCAAATCCTCCTTTTCAAATCGATTGGCACAACGTTTTACAAGAGGCAAGTTGGGTGCTCTTCTCATTTGCTTGAACAGGCGCAAAGAGACCTTGGCCTTGAATGACTCGAGATCATCCTCCTCTTCCTTATCCTCCTTTTTCCTCTTGTGCGAGCTCTTCTTTCTACGACCAGAGGATGAAGAAGAAGAAGAAAATGATTCAGAAGGGAGACTATTTTCTGACTTGAAAGACACCTCGTCGTCTCCGCACACGATCGAGTCGTCTTCTTCCTCATCCTCTTCCTCTTCGTCTTCATCATCATCGTCTTCCAAGTCTTCGACGCCTCCAACAAAGTCTTCCTCTCCTTCATCCATGGCTTCTGGTCTGACGCAACCATACTTGTTTGCATATTCCTCTGCTTGCTTGAGCTTTTTGATAAATTCAGGAATAAGATTCTTGCGCTTGTCAAGCTTTGTGACCATTTCCATCAGGCTGCCCCCCAGAGAGACAAAAACATGAGCGTCCTCTTCAAGCTCCGTCTTGACGTCTTCGACAAATGCATTCTCTGCTTCCCGCTCTGCCTTGGCAATGTTTGCCCGTTCGTGCAAATCAAGGGCGCAATCATTTAGCCAAGCTGCCTCGGTCTCCACATTTTGACGAAAGCACTTTTTGCATTGTCCAAAAGCACACATGGGGAGCTTTTCTCCGCACCCAGTACCCCACTCATTGTCTTGGCAGATTACACGAGTGCGCCCATTTCCGACTCCTTTAGCGGCAGCAGCTTCTGCTTGCTCCTGCTTTTTCTCTTGAATTCTCTTGGCACTCAAATCCTCGTAAAGGTTTTTGAGCAAGCCAAACATGGTGAAAGCATAGCCAAAGTCTTCAGTGGCACCTTCTCTCAGGGTGCGAACCTCCTTTTGATATTCATCAAAAAGCGCCGCAATTTTTGGACTGTTCTTTTGATGGTGCATCACCATTGGCAAAAACTTTTTTTCGCTCCACCATTTCATGTCATCGAGCGCAGCTTTTGCTTCATCTCCTTCTGGAATGTATGGCTCGCAAGACTCGCGCTTGACTTCTGGCACATCAATAGGCGCAGATGATGCGTTAGAAGGACGAGCTTTAGGAGCAGGCTCGCTCTTTTTTGCGTGAAGAAACGCCATTGTTTCCATAAGCTTTTTGGCTCTCTCCAATAGCTCCTCGAGCTTTTCTTTGCGCTGAGAAGTCACAAGCGTATTGTCATCAAACTTGCGCAAATCCTTATTGAGCAAAGTAACTTCAGGCCCTTTTCCGAGGCAAGCTTGCAATTTCTTGCACTCTAAAAGCTTTTGGTCAAACTCGGGCACAAGTTCCAGCATTTCCTCTGCGCGCTTGACATTTTCCTCAAGCGTATCAAGCACCCGCTTGTAAGAAGTCAAAACAAAGCCCTCGCCGCCTGCAATGTGCTTGCTTCTGTGCTCGCGCGCTTTTGTCTCGCTCTTGTCATCCCACACACGTCCATTGAGCTTTGCAATCCGAGCCTCAATTTCAGTGTGTCGGGCAATTTGCTTTTCAGCACCGCTTACGCGCTCATGCTGCGCAGGAATGCTAGTTTCAATCTCCTCACGCGTGGCAGGCTCTTCTGGTTCTCGCTTTGCGGGAGCCTTTTTTGCCTTTTTCGAAGCCTCCTTTGTGGTCAGCCAAGGCACTTCCTCTGGCAAAGCCACCTGACAAGACGGCACAAAAGCCTCTTCAAAGCCCTTGACGTTTTTTGCAACCAGCACATCATGCAAAAGTCCGGGCTCTCCAAAGTGTCCTGCGCTCGGCAAAATCCCCTTGTCCAAAAGCGTCTTGGCATATGCTTCGTGAATCTGAGAGTTTGGCGCCAAAATGCGCGTATGGACCAGCTGAAAGCCTCCATCTCCAATGACCCAAAGGGGCATGCCACGATGAGTAATGAAAATGTCTCCCGCTTCCATGGTTGCAAATTCAAAGCAATCAGATTGAAGCGCATCTGTCACCTCTTGCGTAAAAAAAGGATTTCCCTTGCCAGGCTCATGGGGAAGCTTTGAAATGACATCATCAAAGACAGAGGCATCCTTGCGTTCATGGTTCAAAAAAGTGAGATCAATGGGCCCAAGCGCAACAAGAGCAACCCAAGGTGTAGTCGCTTTGTTCTCTCCAAAAATGTTGAACCAACCTTCCTTGGTTTCAACACAAATGAGCGAAGGCACATCGACAATCCGAGCGGAAGCGCTAGCGTCATTTGCAAGGTGGGTCTTGATGGCATCGACAGCAGCTTTGCGAATAGTGCAAGACTCCTTTGTGAAACAAATTGGAGCAGCAACCTTGCCTCCTCCTTTTGCTTCTGCTCCACGAAAGTGAGAAGCAGCAGCTTCAGCAGGGACGGCTTTTGCTTTTTCAAGCAAAGCAGTGCACATATCGGCGGGAGCTCCACCTTTGACGTGAAAATACGCAACAGAAGAAGGCGAGGAAGTAGCAGGAAGCAAAGCAATGCGATCCATCAAAAAAAAAAAAATTGAGCACCTCTTCTTACGATTCAATTTTTTTTTTTTTTTCATTCAAATTTTGAGCTGACAACATCATCGTCCAAGACGCTCTTTTGGTTGGAGCTCTGAATGTCGAGCGAATCTCTGGTTTTTTCGCTGCGAATGCGATTTCTGTATCCAGTGGTATCATTGTCGCCTTGTCCAAAGTAAATGAGCCAAAAGACATAGAACAAGAGAGATCCAATAATTGCGCCAGCAAGCGGGCCAAGAACGTAGAGAGCACCAGCTCCATTTTGGTTGCCAAAAACACTGTTGGGGTAGACGGCAGAGTTCAAGCGGGTCATGTTTTGAATGTCAAGGTAGTAGGCGCCTCCAGGAGGTGTGACAAGTGGGTTGATTCCACCAAATGCAGCCGTCAAATAGAGGGAAGGATCATACAACCAAGACTGGAAGAAGACTCCAATCACAGTCACTCCAAACACCCACATGGACGTGTGCTTCATGGAATTGCGGTAGTTCTTCATGTCATTCTTTGAGTCGGTTCCCATGTGCTGCTGAATGAGCTGGACAAGCACCAAAAAGCACGAGACAAAAATCTCCAAGAGGACAGTTGTCACAAGCGATGTTCCAGTAGTAGTGGGAATGGGAAAGTAGGCGCGAGGGTAAGCGGGAGCGCTTGTGCCCAGAGAAGCACCAACAAGCGAGCGCACAAGGACGGCTCCTCCAAAAAAGGCGCCCAGCCCAAAGTGAGCAACAACATAAAGCAAAAGGCCAAGCAGACCAATGCCTCTGGTAAAAAGAGCTCCAACCACAAAGATTGGGTTAATGTAGCGCTTGTATTGCGCATCCTGACGTGTGCGAGTTGCAATGTAGAGCGTTCCAGCCGATGCAATTCCAATTGCAAAAGCCCACTCTGTGGTTGTTGAGGCTGGAGGATAGGTCAGCCAAGCAACCAAAGCCACAATGGCTCCGCGGGCTCCAACCAAAAGGGCCTCCATCACAAAAAAAGTGACGGCTTGTGCCCAAGAAGGAACGGGGCTCGAACCAAAGAGCAAGATACCAGAGGCATCTCCGTTTGCGCCTTGCGCAGGGTTGACCTCGTTAAACTCTTGTGCTCCAACATGCTCCATAGGAGCATCAAGTCTCTGCGCGCGACGACGGCTCATAGTTTTTTTTTTTAAAAAACTTTAAGTAGAGGGGGAAAGCTCTGCTTTTGCAAATAGAGCGACTTTATTATTTTTTTCTCTACTTAAATTAACAATGAGGGCTTTGGAAAACTCAGAGTTGGTTATGGTGCATCAAGCGCTTGAGCAAGGTGTAAGGGAGCTTTGGCGCAATCAAGACAATGAAAATGTGCACATTCCAGACTTTACAAACTGTAAGGTCTCAAAAAGCGTAATGGTTTGTCCCATTTTGGAAGGCCACTCCATCTCCATTTCCGCCAGTGCAATTGCCTACTTGGAAGAAATTACGGGAGTGCAAGGCATTCGCTATTATGAAGAGACAGTTCCTGCTTCGGCAAATCGAGAAGCATATGTGATCAAAAGAATAGAAGTGCCCACGAGGGTAGAGGATAAGGCCACAAACTCAAGAGGCCCGCGGTTTGTGTCTCGAGGAGCAGGAAGAAATTGGGAGCGAGCCGCCACTTTTTTTGTTCTTTTTCTCCTCACTTGCTTTGTCATTTACTACAGGCAAATGGTAGGCAAGCTCTTTTGAAGAATAAAAAAGCCTTGAGAGAAGGGCTGCTCCTTTTTTTTCAATGGCGACACAGGCTCTTGCTGACGCAGAAGAATGGGCCAAAAGCCAATTGGCTCGCTTTGTAATTGCAAAGGCGGATTACGATTATGTCTTTGCTACATTGGTTGAAGCCCACTTGTTTGAAGAAAATGTGCAAGACTTGCAGTGCCACATTTCCACAATCAACGAAAAAATCGAAGTCACAATTTCCGGATACACAAAAAGATTTTCATTTTCGCGCATGACAAAGACCTTTTTGGTCAAGACGAGAAAGCCTCTGCTTGGTCATATTGTCGATGTGCAAGAAAAACCCGTCGGTGAAGGAGAAAAAGGACCAAGCCTCTACACTTTTTACATTGAAAAGATGAAACTCCAAGGGGAAAATGCAGGGGCTGCATCCGCTCCCGCTCCAAAAAAGCACAACCCCGCCTATGCAAGAAAGAGATTTGAATGAAGAAGCTCTTTTGATTTTGCCAAGTGAAGTTGACAAACCTTGCCCAATCAACTGGCTTCCGCTTGAAATTTTAGAGCAAGTCTTGCAAGAGGCTGTGCGTGACGGAAGCGATTTGAAAACAAAGCGCAACGTTCAGCTTGTATGCCGAGTCTTTCGCGTTGTCTTTCTCTTTGACAAGATCAAAGTCAGCATGCCAATAATGGAAAATCCATATGATCCGCGTAGCGTTGAAGAATCCTTTTTCTTTCACACTATCGACTGGCTGAATAGGCTTTTGACTGATACGGTTCCATTTATGCTCTATGTGCCCTACCCTTTCTTTTATGACCTCAAAGATTTTTGCGCCTCCCTTTTTGATTGGTGGAAGGAGGAAACTCGCATGCCTGCCTCTTACTTTATCTTGCAAGGGAGGCGCATTGTCAATGCCTTTTATGTTTTGGATGGAGCTCGTGCATGCAGATTGAGCCGCATAGGCGCTCCGCTAGACTTGGACCATCCTTCCCTTGAACGAGTGGTCAAAAAGGATGGTGCTAGAGTCATCTTTTTCGACCCTATGAAACTCAGAAACGCTAGTGATGTTGAAAAGTATGTCCCAGAGTGGATCAAACGCACCCCTTGGGTCAAAAGCATGATCCCAGCCATCAAAAAATAAAAAAAAACAAAAGCCTTTTGTTTTGCCTTTTGAAAAAAAAAATAAATACCCCACCCC
>CAYXKP010000229.1:0-5633 GCA_964465695.1 uncultured Nitrospira sp. | reverse complement strand
GTTGTGAGCGGTGAGACTACGGTAAGGAAGCAGATGATTTTGGGCAAAGTTCTGTCGGTTGTGATCTGCGTGCTGCTGCTCTGCATCTCGCGGAAATGTCGCGACGTCACGTACAACTCCATCGGCATTCTGCTCTTCATCACCCGCAATACGGGCGGAGTCGAGGCGAGTGTGGTCTCACCCTTTACGACCGAGGCCTTCTTGAACGTGAATCAGTTAACGTAGCAGCCACCGCCCGCGCTGGACTCCATTCCATACCGTTTCTATTTCCGCACATATCCCCCATCTCACTCGGTGGATCGGGCGAGTTTTCAGCATTGTTGCCGCCTAGGAATCTGGTGTAGGCTGCCGTTCCATGTCCATCATTGACGAGTCTGACACCGCCCCGGACGAGCCTGAAGACTTGGAGCCCCCTCCGACTGAGCCGAACCACATCCATGCTGCCAGCGCCGAGCTGAGTCCTGCTCCTGAGCATGAGCCGGGCCCTCGACCCGACACGACTGCCGTGGTCCCGGTCACGGCTCTCCAGCAGTACCTTGCCGAAGTCCGCCGATACCCCTATCTATCAAAGGAAGAGGAGCTTCAGCTGTTTCAAGAGTACCGTACCCACGGCAGCCGCGAGGCGGCGGTTAAACTGATCATGGCCAATCTGCGCGTGTCGGTTTCGATTGCGGCCGAATATCTCCATACCGGCGCCGACCACATGGACCTGATTCAAGAAGGAAACGTCGGCCTGATGCAAGCCATCAAGAAATTCGACCCCTCGAAAAACGTGCGCTTCTATGCCTATGCCGCCTGGTGGTCCCGAGCCTATATTCTTCGGTATCTTTTGCACACCTTTCGGCTCGTCAAGGTGGGAACGACTCAGGATCAGCGAAAACTGTTCTATAACTTGAAAAAGGAAAAGGCCAAACTGGAACGGGACGGCTTCGCGCCTGACACCAAATTGCTGGCCGATCGTCTGAACGTACGCGAGCGTGACGTGATCGAAATGGATCAGCGCCTTGGCAACTGGGAGCTCTCACTTGACCAGCCGATCGGTGAAGATCAGGACGGCACTCTGCTTGATGTTTTGCCGTCCCACCAAGAACCCGCAGACGAACAGCTCGCCGATCATCAGCTTAAAACCCTTTTTAGAGCCAAGCTTGGCGAATTCATCCAGACTCTGGAAGAACGAGACGAAGATATCCTCAGAAATCGTATTCTGTCGGACCACCCTCTGACCTTAGATGACTTGGGTGACAAATACGGCATTACGAAGGAGCGGACCCGCCAATTGGAAGCCCGTATCATTAAGCGCCTCCGTGACTATCTCAAAAAAGACATCAAAGATTTTGACCGATTGCGAACTTAATATTTCGCTTATCCCCAGCCACATCAGCACAAGATTGTTCTGGAATATAGGTTTCCCAATAGGTTAGGATGCACTGCTGCTCCACAGTGCGTAATGTTCGGGGCAAAAAAATCCATTTGAGCATCTCTTGACTTGGGCAAATTAAGGACTATCTCCACCGAGTCACAGGCTGCCGGGATCGAGTTCAGCCCAGCTCTCAACCGTCAACACCTAACGAGTTAACTTTCATCAGGAGGAGGTTCTGCAATGGGTACAGCCGAGAAGGAAAAGAAGAATGTTGCCAAAGGCTTCCAACCTTTGGGCGAACGGGTATTTGTCACCTACACTGAGGAATTGGAGCGGACGTCCGGCGGTATTTATGTGCCGGATTCGGCGAAAGAAAAGCCGCAACGGGGAGTGGTCCAAGCGGTCGGGAAGAAAGTCGAGAACGTCAAGGTTGGGGACCACGTCCTCTTCGACAAGTATTCAGGCAGCAAGCTTCGGATTGAGGACGAAGAGTGCTTGATCCTCAAGGAAGAAGACATTCTCGGAATCTTTACGGCGTAGCTTCAGTAGAAAAGTTGGCAAGTCCGAAAGTGAGTAGATGCGCTTTCTGACTCTTAAACGTTACAAACTTCGCAACTTTTGACCAAAACGGAGGAAAGATAATGGCAAAGCAACTCATGTACGGCGATACAGCACGAGCCTCCATCCTGAAAGGGGTGAATCAGCTCGCGGACGCCGTCAAAGCGACACTCGGTCCAAAGGGCCGGAATGCGATTTTGGACAAGAAATTCGGTGCACCGACCATCACCAAAGACGGCGTCACCGTGGCCAAGGAAGTCGAACTCAAGAATCCTTACGAGAACATGGGGGCCCAGCTTGTCCGCGAAGTGGCGAGTAAGACCAGCGACACGGCGGGCGATGGGACCACTACCGCCACGGTTCTCGCCCAAGCCATCTTCCGCGAGGGTGCGAAAAACATCACCGCCGGGGCCAACCCGATGGAGATCAAGCGAGGCATCGACAAGGCCGTCGAGGCCATCGTGGGCGAGCTCAAGAAGCTCAGCAAACCCTGCCAGAGCAAGACGGAAATCTCGCAGGTCGGGACTATTTCGGCCAACAACGACAAGACCATCGGCGATTTGATCGCGGAAGCCATGGAAAAGGTCGGCAAGGACGGCGTCATCACGGTGGAAGAGGCCAAGTCGATGACCACCTCGTTGGACGTCGTCGAGGGCATGCAATTCGATCGCGGTTACATTTCCCCCTATTTCGTCACCAATGCTGAGCGGATGGAATGTTCCGTGGAAGAACCGCTCATCCTGATCAACGAAAAGAAAATCAGCAGCATGAAGGACCTGCTCCCGCTGCTCGAGCAGGTGGCCAAGATGGGCAAACCACTCGTCATCCTCGCCGAAGAAGTCGAAGGTGAAGCGTTGGCCACCCTCGTGGTGAACAAGCTGCGCGGCACCTTGAACGTCGCCGCGGTGAAGGCGCCCGGCTTCGGCGATCGCCGCAAGGCCATGCTGGAGGACATCGCCATCCTCACCGGCGGCCAAGTGATTTCGGAAGACATCGGCATCAAGCTTGAGAACGTCAAGCTGACCGACCTCGGACGCGCCAAGCGCGTCACGATCGATAAGGACAACACGACGATCGTGGAAGGGTACGGCGATTCAAAGAAGATCGAAGGGCGCGTGAAGCAGATCAAAGCCCAGATTGAAGAAACCACCTCCGACTATGATCGCGAGAAGTTGCAAGAGCGGCTGGCAAAAATCGTGGGCGGCGTGGCGGTCATCAACGTCGGCGCTGCAACCGAGACCGAGATGAAGGAGAAGAAAGCTCGTGTCGAGGACGCCCTGCACGCCACCAAGGCGGCGGTTGAGGAGGGCATCGTCCCCGGCGGTGGGACGGCTTACCTCCGCTGCGTCAAGGCACTCGATGGGCTCAAGGATGTCCCGGCGGAGCAAAAAGTCGGACTCGACATTGTTCGACGCGCGCTGGAGGAACCGATCCGACAGATTGCCGCGAATGCCGGTGCGGAAGCCTCGGTCGTGGTCGGCAAAGTTCGGGAAGACAAGAACGTCAACGGCGGGTATAACGCCGCGACGGATGAGTATGTCGATATGATCAAGGCCGGCATCATCGACCCGACCAAGGTCTCGCGGACGGCGCTTCAGAACGCCGCCAGCGTGGCGGGCTTGATGCTCACGACTGAGGTCATGATTACTGAACTCCCTGAAGAGAAGAAAGAACCGGCTATGCCGGGCGGCGGACACAGCCACGGCATGGAGGGGATGTACTAAAACCGAAGAGCTGATGGCTTATCGCCAATAGCTCGGAAGAGCATGAGGGCCCGGTGGGAAACCACCGGGCCCTTTGTGTTTGCTACCAAGGTTTGAGCCCCATCGACCTCAATGTTGCTTTAAAAACAGGCGAAGTCATCGGCTCCACGAAAAACGACCGGAAGGTGCGGTGAACTATCTCCGTATGGCGCCGATGGTCGGCCAGGAACAATTCGGTCGCCTTCTTTCGATCTTCCGTGCCGTACCCTATACGGACTGCGCAGCGCTCCAATTCCACCGGGCTTTGAGGAAGCGCATGGGTCCGGAGATCATGGACCATCTGCAATTTATGTTCGACATCGCGTAGAAATAGATATGCGGCAACCAACGCATCGCGGATTTCAATCGAGAGCAGTTTTTTCTGAGTCAGCCGGTTCAGTGAACCGAGCGTGCTCCGATCCAGGAGAGCGGGCACCTTTCGTCCCGCCACGACCTGAATGGTCTGCACGAAAAACTCGATCTCTCGAATACCTCCGGTCCCCAACTTCACGTTGCGCTGCGCATGGCCGCGATCCGTCATTTTGGCATCGATCATATCCTTTACCGTACGAACGTCTTGCAGAATCGCCAGCGCTTTGTCACGGTCGGGTTTTTCCCCTACCCCCAACACGAACGGCTTGACCAGCTTCAGAAACGCCCGGCCGACCTCATGGGAGCCGGCAACCGGTGAAGCCTTGAGCAAAGCCAATCGCTCCCATACTTGTCCACGAGCCGTATAGTATCTCTGATATTCTTCCAGCGAGCGAGCCAACTGACCCACGGAACCTTCCGCCCGTAACCGCAAATCAACTCGAAAGACATGCCCTTCTCTGGTAGGTTCGATCAAGACCCTGGTCAGTTCACGGGCGAGAATTTCAAAATATTCTTCATTGGAAATGCCGACACCGGCCGGTACGGGGGCACGCCCGCCTCTCGGCGCTCTTGTTTCCCCATCATGCGACTCATAGAGGTAGATCAGATCGACGTCAGAGCTGTAGTTCAGCTCGTGGCCCCCGAGTTTGCCCACCCCGATGATGGTGAACTTGGTCTCCACCCATCGCCCCCGCTCATTGTGATGCATCGGCACACCGTACTGGCGCTTGAGATCGGAATCAACAATCTCGTAGGCGGCATGGATCAGCAGACAGGCCAAGTCGGACAATGAGCCGGTCGTCTCCGGTACTGTGGCGAGACGGAGAAGATCCCGCACCCCGATGCGCAGCATTTCCCGTCGCCGAAAACGTCGCAGAGCGTCCAGCTTCATCTCCTTGGAAGTCAGGTGCCCGATGCTCTTGCGAAGCGTGCTCTCCATCCCTTTCCTGGTCGGAGGTCGTGATAACACCTCCTCTTCAGCCAGCCAATACACCAACGTTGGGTCGCGGATCAGCGTAAAGGACAAGGCGTCGCTGTTGCCGAAGATGCCACAGAGGAGGTCAAGCATACGCGGCCACGTGTGTAAGTAGTCCAGAAACGAGGTGCGAGATACAGTGCCCAACATGCGCTCCCAGTGGTTCAACGCCTGATCGGGGTCAGCCGTGCGGGAAATCGATTCCATCAACATCGGCAGGATATCGGCCAGCCGCTGACGTTGGATCGGGTCCCCCGCCATCGCCTCAAGGTTGCGGTCCGCTTGGTCCGGATCACGCAGCCCGTAGGAGGATAAAATGGCTCGCACTTCCTCGGCATGCCGCTTGGCCGCGAGCAAAATGGGCCTGGGATCCGGTTTGGAAACACTATGCTTGGCTGCAGGCTGAGGAGGCAAGAATACCGTCGGTACAGAGCGTCGACTCATGGCGCGGCATTATACTGACTGGTTCTTCTACGCACAATGAAACTCAATCGGGTATACTGACACTTATGGCGATAGGCTCTCCTGATCGCACCTCGCTCCTCAACTCGGTTCGTCCGCTCTGCTCCGACATTCCATCCGACGCGCTTCAAGATTTTTTCGCCCGTATGGATCAGGAGTATTT
>CAYXKP010000228.1:0-5697 GCA_964465695.1 uncultured Nitrospira sp. | reverse complement strand
CGATTCACGAAAGACGATCACCAACATCTTCATGAGCGACTCTCCTCTGTACGGGCGGTTTCCGCACGTTCAAGTCCCTGCCCGTGGCCCATCAATTGGCGGCGGATATCTTTTTTTGCGACGGAAAGGATGGACCATGGGCTTACAAACCCGGCGTCCGACTCGACAAGGCCCGAGACGATACGCTATAAATGATCTTGCCCAACACCGGTGGGCGTTTGAACCAGGATGGTCTATGCAAGAGTATGCAGCATATTATGGTACCGCCTGTATCATCTTTTCCGCCTATCTCCTTATCAAGGGCTTTATTGCCGCCTCGAGACAACGAAGCGAAGATCATTCCACGACGCTGGTACCGGCTTATATCTATGGAATTTTGGCATCGATTCTGCTCACTGTGGGTTTGGGATTTTTCCGACCGAGCTTGCCATGGTGGGGATATCGATTGATTTTTCCTGGTACGACTATGCTCTTTCCCGCCGTCATCTATCTCGTCGGTCGGCGGCCCCCGAAATCTGATCTCAGCGTCGACGCATAAATCGAGCCGCCTCATTCTCTCCATCTATTTCGCGATGGTAATACTCGGTACACCGGCGCGAGGAACTTCGGTGACCGTCATCTGAAACAACTGCGACAAGAGCTTGAACGCCTCGCGGTTCCAGCGGGCCTGTGGCCCAGTCGTGTTGACGGCGTAGTACTGTCCATGGGATTTCATTGCGAGATCCAGTTCGGATAGAGCTGACGGCGATACGACCAGGTCCATCGTCTTGACGGGATTTTCGGCTACTTCAGGCGTCCGGCTGTCTTTGTCGACATGGTACTCCGGCTCTTCTGCGATGGAGAGTCCCAGGAAGTTCAACATCGCATTGAAGCTTCGCAGTCGAAAATCTCCCTTCAGCGTCCAGTCGCCGCCATAATGTCCGGGACGAATATCAAACGTCACATCATGCGGAAGTCCTTGTTCATTCGCCTTCTGCAGGCGGGCCCGTTCTTCCCCGGACAGTAAATTGGGGTCGTAGTTGGTGATCAGCGTGCCGCCCTCCACCTGTTTCCGCAGCGTGAACGTTTTGTCCGGCGCGTTATACGTCACCTGGTAGTCCTGTTCGAGCGCTTTGAATCCTTCCGCCGTAATTGAGTCGGCTGGAATCGTCCAACTTCGTTCGATGCTCAGCGGTTCGACATAGAGGCTGTTGTGATCTTGAATGGCTGAGAGATGGAGGACCACCCGCCTGAACATCTCATAGCCGACCTTGTCGGAAGGATTATTCCGATATGCAACCGCACCGTCGGTATGGCTGATCCGAAGCTCCTTGGCCATCAGCCGGAGGAGTAGATCGATATCGATACCCTGCCGTAGGAGCAACGTCAGTTTCGCTTCATTGAACGGCGTGAGAAGGCGCTTCGTAAATTCTTCTCCTTCGATCGGTGCGATACTAATGGTCGGATTCTCGGCCACGCTTCCGCCTATGACGGGTAGGATGGTGCGGCTGGCATCGCCCGTGAGAGCCGGTGTCGCGCCGGCCGTGAAGCGAAAATCAAAGGTCGCCGCCACGTTAGAGACTCCGGTAAAGTGGATCGGCTGATGGTGTTGCGCTCGGGCGATGTTCAGGAGCAGTTGTTTGGACTGTGATTCGGTAATGGCATCATCATAAGCGATGACGGCGCGCGTCAAGGTGACCGGCGAAAGACAGCCCGACAGGAATGTCAGATTGATCAAAGCGGGAACGATGATGGGCAGGGAAGGGAGGACCTTGCTCGTCATATTTTGGTCGACTGGTATTCGCACGTACTCGCTGCGAGTTGTACCATATCAACAGGAAGATGCCTAGCGGCGGAGAGACGATGGCCCAGCGATCTCGGTCAAAGCGGGATGCGGTTCCGTGACTCCGATTTGCTGAACGGTCATCCGGATCGGAACATTGGGCCGCAAAGTCATCACAGGTTCGGGTTGGATCGTCTGCCCCTCGACCAGGGACAGACGAACCTTGGACGCGATCGTCGCCAAGATCAATAGCCCCTCCGACTCCGCGAACGACTCTCCGAGACACCTCCGTCCTCCGGCGCCGAAGGGGAGGTAGCTGAATGCGGGACGGGTTCGTTTCGCCTCCTCTGAAAATCGCTCAGGATCGAATCGGTTGGGATCCGGAAACCATCGCGCATTCCGATGCAGACTCCAAGGACTGATGAAGACCCATGCGCGGGATGGAAGCACGGCTCCTGATGGAAGTCGGTCTTCGGCATGGGCGACACGGGTATGGAGACTCCATGCGGGAGGATAGAGACGAAGCGATTCCTCCCACACCATCTTCGTGTACCGTAAGCGAGACACATCGGCGACGGTTGGAAGACGGTCACCCACAACGTCGTTCAATTCGCGCGTGAGCCGATCCCGCACCGACGGAAATTGTGCCAGCACAAACCAGGTCCACGTCAGCGCATTCGCCGTGGTTTCGTGGCCGGCCAATAAGAACGTCATGAGTTCGTCACGAATTTCCTCATCACTCAGCGGGCGGTCTTCTGTGTCTCTTGCGGCGAGCAACAGTGTCAACACGTCGTTGTTCTGATGAGGCGCTGTACGCCTCTCCTTGATCATCTGCCGGATCGTCGCTTCCATCGATCGGTGGCCGCGGGTGAACTGGCGATGAAGTTTCGTCGGAACCCACAGAGGGGTGAGACTCGCCAACAGAGAGTCATACTGGAGTTTGATCAAACTCTGGCCGACCGCGATCGCTGCCCGTACCGTATCGGCTTCCAATCCGACGTCCCGTCCAAAGAGCAGGCGCCAGATTACCGACAGTGTCAGGTGCGCCATCTCATGTTCGATATCAACCGTCGTTCCATCTTGCCAGTGTGCCACGAGATCCTGAGCTTTGGCCGTAATCAGGTCGGTGTACGCGGTGACATGATTTCCGTGAAAAAAGGGAAGAACGAGGCGCCGCTGATGGTGATGCGTGTCGCCTTCCGTATGGAGGACACCCTGACCGAAGATGCGCGATTCGGCCGGAGCCACGGGAGCTTTCCGATAGTTGTCTTGATTCGTCACCAGCACATGTTTGACGTCGGCGGGGTGGTTCAGCACATACATGGCGGCGTCACGCTGTCGCAAGAGAAGTTCGACGGCAAGACCCATCGGGAGTTTGACCACGTCGCCGAAGGCGTGGCAATGCAAGAGAAAGCCGAGGGTGTCACGCCGAAGTTCGGGGAAACATCCCCACCAGCGAGAGACCGGTGGACCGGACATGGCGGGCGATGGAATCATCTGATCATCATGCGGCTTTGGCATCGCTCATGAAAGATACCGTAAGGTCAGTTGTCACTGTCAATGAGTTCCAGCCGGAACTCCGGTTGTCTCTCTCATCTCTTTACGAATCGTGGACAGTGCGACCAGTGATAGTGCGGCGCACAGGCTGACATACCATCCAGGGGCCAGTACACTTCCGCTCCGTTCCATGATCACTGTGGCTATCAACGGTGCAGTTCCGCCGAACAGAGCCGAGGCGATGTTGTATGACATCGAAAGCCCTGTGTAGCGGCGGGCGACCGGAAAAAGAGTCGCGACAATGGCAAAGAACGGACCCATATAGGCCGACACGAACACCGTCATCAGGACCTGGGCCATGACGATCAGCGCAAGATCGCCGCTGCTCAGCCAAGAAAAGAACGGGACGGTGCCGATGGCAAGACCTGCAGCGCCGGCTGCCAGGACCCATCGATGTCCGATGCCATCGGACAGCTTACCCATGATCGGGATCAGCATGGCGAGCAGAGCCATGCATAGCGTGTTGATTAACAGTGTCGTTCCCAAGGGAAGATGGTTCACCTTGACAAGATAGGTAGGCAGAAATACATAGAAGATGTAGAATCCGACACCATGCAACAGGACGAGGCCGATCACTTGTAGGAGCGGCGCACGGTAAGATGCGAGCAATTCACGGATCGGTGAGGAGGACACCCCACCTGCTTGCTGCAGCCGTTGAAAAGCCGGCGACTCGGGAATGCGCCTTCGAAGATACCAACCGACCAGCGCAATGGCACTTCCCGCCACAAATGGAATACGCCATCCCCATTGCTCGAGTGCCTCGGAAGAGAGGCTGGCAGTCGCTAAGGCTCCCACACCGGAGCCCAACAGCGCGCCGACCTGTGCACTGAATCCTGCCCAACTGCCGATATAGCCTCGTTCGGTCGGTGCAGCATGCTCGACAAGGAACGTGACGGACCCGGTGAATTCTCCACCGACCGATAGACCTTGAAGAAAGCGCAAGGCAGTGAGGGTAAGCGGTGCCGCAAGACCGATCTGAGCATAGGTCGGCAATAAGCCGACCAAGCAGGTGGGGAATGCCATGAGAATAATGGACCAAGCCAAGGCGGCTCGTCGTCCTCTGGTGTCGCCCCAATATCCAAACAGCAGCGCGCCCAGTGGTCTGGCAAGGAAGCCGACGGCAAACACACCAAAGGTGGCGATTAACGACAACGACGGATCAGAAGAAGGAAAGAAGAGACGAGACAGGACGGATGCGAAGTATCCAAATAGGGCAAAATCATACCACTCCAGCACATTTCCGATCGCACCGGCCAAGACCGTCTTCCGCAATGCCTTCGGCTGGTCCGAACCCATCGAGATGTCCCTTGCGCAACAGCGCCCCTGCCGCAGCCACCATACCATGAATGAATATCGGTTCGCCCGAAGCCACTTTGAATGTCGATTGAGGCCTGAGAAGTGCCCAGACTCAGGGCTGAAGATTGTCGCGGCGCATTGATTGATTCAACGATGGATACTGGTGGGAATGGAGCCGGCCGCCAACGTCTCAAAGAGACGCTCCAAGGCCTTAACTCTCGCGAGATACGCCTTCACATCATGGTCACCGCAGCGCTGGTGCGGCAAGAGACGGAAGTTCCGCTTTACATAATCACGGCCTGCCCCGGCGCCGCACAGATGGATGACCGCGGCCAGGTCCTGCTTCTGTTGGAATGTTGCCGGGCGTTCTCCAATCGCTTTGGTTACGTGACGGTCGAGGTACGCGGCAGTCAGCTCGATGGCATGGCCAGGGAGGACCCGGGTGTAGAGGCTGTTGAACCAACAGGAGTTGAAGTTGTGCCACGGGCCGTCCTCGACGACCACGTGGTTGTGAATACAGTAGCGCTTCCCTTCTTGAAACGTGCCGTCGGTGATTTGGAACATGCCGACTGCAGTCGAGGCCGGTTGATACCATTCGAGGGGATTCGACGAGACGAAGCGCCAACGCCAGTAGGTTCGCGCCACCGGATTACCGGAACCCTCGGCTTGGGCCAAGGCGGCGAGCAGTTCCGGTGTCATAATGGCCGTCGAATGTACCTCGAACAACTCCCCGTACTCTTGCCAGGTCTCGCGGGGGTTCTTGGTGAGCGCATTCTCCACCGGAAAGAACAATTCCGTCGGCTTGTAGAACGTGTGATACGCCCAATTGATACCGAACAGGACCACGAAGAAAAGGCTGGCACTGATAGCCAGCCGCGCCGCGGGTGGCGTGCGGCCGACCGCCAACCAAAAAAAGCGGAGATTCTGCCACCGCCGATTGGCAAAACGCGCCATAGACCTCAGAGCAGAGTGGCGGGGGCGATGACGGGTACGGCGACCACGGGACATGTCGGCAGAGTATCAAAAACAGATGAATTCTTCCTCTCAGGGGCGGTGGGGTGGTGTACGCAACAGTTCTGTGA
>CAYXKP010000227.1:0-5776 GCA_964465695.1 uncultured Nitrospira sp. | reverse complement strand
ACCGCGCGGCTCGACACCCCCTACGTACGCCGCTACCACGAGGACCGTGACCTCGCCGCCTGGTTCCTGGTCGACCTCAGCGCCTCGGCCGAGGTCGGCGCCCACCGTTCGCGGGCGCGCGTCGCGCTCGACGTCGTGGCGGTGCTGGCGCGGCTGCTGGTGCGGCGCGGCAACCGGGTCGGCGCGCTGCGTTACCGCCAGGGCATCGACGCCCGGGTCGAGCTCGGCAGCGGCCGGCGGCAGGTGCTGCGGCTGCTGCACGCGCTGACCGCCCCGGGTTCGCCGGGGCGGCCACCCGCCGGCGCCGGCACCCGGTTGCACGAGCTGGTCGAGGCGGCGCTGCCGATGCTCAAACGCCGTTCGCAGGTGGTGCTGCTGTCCGACTTCCACAGCGAGCCCGGCTGGGAGGCGCCGCTCGGCCGGCTCGCGCAGCGCCACGAAGTCGTCGCGGTGCGGCTGACCGATCCACTCGACGGCGTGCTGCCCGAACTCGGCCTGCTGCTGCTCGGTGACGCCGAGAGCGGCGAGCAGATCCTGGTCGACACCGGCGATCCGCGGCTCCGCCGCCGCCACGCCGAGGCCGCCGAGCGCCGCGTGGCGCGGCTGCAGCAGGCCTTCGCCTCGGCCGGGGTCGACGTGTTGGAGCTGTCGACCGACGATGACCTGGCCGAGGCGCTGCTGCGCTTCGTGCGGTTGCGGCGCCGTGTCGCCGAGCGCCGCGGTGGGCCGCGCTGGCCGGTGGCGGGGGGCGCGGCATGAGCGCGCCGGGCCGCTCCCAAGCGCTCGTCCCGGAGCACGCCGTGCGGAGGGTCGTCCAGTGAGCGCGCCGGGCCGCTCCCAAGCGCTCGTCCAGCGCGCCGTGCGGAAGGCTGTCCGGTGAGCGGCCTGCCGATCAGCTTCGCCTGGCCCGAGCTGCTGTGGGCGCTGGGTCTGCTGCCGCTGCTGGTGGCCGGCTACTTGCTGCTGTTGCGCCGCCGCAAGCGCGCCGCGCTGCGCTACGCCAGTCTGGCGCTGGTCAAGGAGGCGGTCGGCACGGGCGGTGCCTGGCGGCGCCACCTGCCGCCGCTGCTGTTCCTGCTGGCGCTGACGGCGCTGCTGCTGGCGCTGGCGCGGCCGCAGGCGGTGCTGAGCCTGCCGTCGCAGCAGCAGACCGTGATCCTGGCAATGGACGTCTCCGGCAGCATGCGCGCCGACGACGTGCTGCCGACCCGGCTTGAGGCCGCCCAGGCCGCGGCGCGTGCCTTCGTCGAGGCGCAGCCGCCGCACACGCGGGTCGGCGTGGTCGCCTTCGCCGGCACGGCCCAGCTGGTGCAGGCGCCGACGCGCAACCGCGAGGACGTGATCGCCGCGATCGAGCGCTTCCAGCTGCAGCGCGGCACCGCCACCGGCAGCGGCCTGGTGCTGTCGCTGGCGGCGCTGTTCCCGCAGGACGGCCTGACGGTCGAGGCGCTGCAAGCCGACCGCGGCCGGCCGCGCGCCTTGCCGCCGGGGCCGCTCGGCGCCGACGGCGTCGCGGGTGGGCGGCCGGCCACTCCGGCCGAATCGGTGCAGATCGTGCCGCCTGGCTCGTACAAGGAGGCGGTGATCGTGCTGCTGTCGGACGGCCAGCGCACCACCGGGCCCGACCCGCTGGCCGCCGCCAAGCTCGCGGCCGACCGCGGCGTGCGCGTCTACACGGTCGGGGTCGGTACCCAGGCCGGCGCGACCATCGGCTTCGAGGGCTGGACGGTGCACGTCAAGCTCGACGAGGAGACGCTGCAGTCGATCGCGACGATGACCCAGGGCGAGTACTTCCAGGCCGCCACCGCGCCCGACCTGAGGAAGGTCTACGAGACGCTCAACACCCGCATCGTGCTCGAGACGCGCCTGACCGAGGTGACGGCGATCGCCGTCGCGGCGGCGCTGCTGCTGCTGTTGCTGTCGGCGGGCTTGTCGGTGGCCTGGTTCCACCGCGTCGTCTGAGCCGCGTGCCGGCCGGGCGGCTCAGAACGGCCGCACGCCAAGACGCAGCAGCAGGCGCAGGTACTCGAGCTGGACGTTGAGCTCGGCCATCTCCTCGAGCAGCTGGCTCCACAGCGCCGCCTGGGCGTCCTCGTCCAGCGGGCGGGGTCCGGGGGTGGGCGGGGTCGGCGGGTTCATGGCGCGGCGGATCGAAAGCTCTGGACGCGATGCTCGCCCAGCGCCGGCGGCCCGGCAACCCCGCGCCTCGGGTGGCGGTGCGGTTCAGCCCTGGAGGTAGGCCAGCTCGGCGGCGCTGAAGCCGGCGGCTTCGCGGGCCGCAAGGTTCAGCGGCGGACGCGGCCTGGGCGCGCCGTAGCGGGCCGCCAGCTCGGGGTAGGTCGCCACCGGGTCGAGGCCGGCGCGCTCGCACAGCCAGCGGTACCAGCGGTTGCCGATCGCCACATGGCCGATCTCGTCGCGCAGGATCAGGCCCAGGATCTCGACCGCCCGCGTGTCGCCGGCCTGGGCGAACTTGCGCTGCAGCGGCGGCGTGGCGTCGAGGCCGCGCGCCTCCAGCGTGCGCGGTACCAGGGCCATGCGCGCCAGCGGGTCGTGGGCGGTGCGGGCGGTCATCGCCCAGAGGCCGTCGTGGGCCGGGAAGTCGCCGTAATCGTGGCCGAGGCTCGTCAGGTGCTCGCGCAGCAGCTGGAAGTGCAGCGCCTCCTCGCCGGCAACCTGCAGCCAGTCGCGGTAGTAGTCGGTCGGCAGGTCGGTGAAGCGCCAGCAGGCGTCGAGCGCGAGGTTGATCGCGTTGAACTCGATGTGGGCGATGGCGTGGACCAGCGCCGCGCGGCCCTCGGGCGTGGCCGGCGAACGCTGCAGCACCCGCTTCGGCGGCTGCAGTTCGGGCCGCGGCGGGCGGCCGGGCAGCGCCGCGCGCGGCGCGAGCCGCGCACCCGGGTCGATCGTCAGCGCGTCGCGGCGCGCCAGCAGGGCGCGTGCGCCTTCGGCCTTGGCCTGGGGGTCGGGTTCCTCGATCAGCGCGAGGGCGCAGCGCCGAAGGTCATTCGCAGCAGCGCCGGCGGGGTCGGGGGACATCCTTAGAATTATCGCTTTGCCGGAGCCCTGCATGGCCCTGTTCCAGCTCGACGACCGCACGCCGCGCGTGCATGCCCGCGCCTACGTGGCCGACAGCGCCGAGCTGATCGGCGAGGTGATCGTCGAAGAGGGCGCGAGCGTGTGGTCGCAGGTGGTGATCCGCGGCGACAACGAGCCGATCACGGTCGGTGCGCGCTCCAACGTGCAGGAAGGCAGCGTGCTGCACACCGACATCGGCTTCCCGCTCGTGATCGGCGAGGGCGTCACGGTCGGACACCAGGCCATGCTGCACGGCTGCACGATCGGCGACGGGGCGCTGATCGGCATCCAGGCGGTGGTGCTCAACGGCGCGAAGATCGGCCGCGACTGCCTGGTCGGCGCCGGCGCGCTGGTCACCGAGGGCAAGGAATTCGCCGACGGCATGCTGATCCTCGGCAGCCCGGCCAAGGCCGTCCGGCCGCTGACGGCCGAGGAGGTCGCGCGCAACCGGCGCGGCGCCGACGGCTACGCCGAACGCGGGCGGCGCTACAAGACGGCGCTCGCGCGCGTCGGCTGAGCGGCGGCCGCGGATGTCGGAGTTGCACAAGTTCATCTTCGAAGGCCTGCCGGTTCGCGGCATGCTCGTGCGCCTGACCGGCGCCTGGGCCGACCTGCTGGCGCGTCGCGCCGCCGCCGGCGCCGAGCAGGCGCTGGTGCGCGACCTGCTCGGCGAGATCGCCGCGGCCGCGCTGCTGATGCAGGCCAACCTCAAGTTCAACGGCGCGCTGGTCCTGCAGATCGTCGGCGACGGTCCGGTCAGGCTGGCGGTCGCCGAGGCCCAGCCGGACCTGAGCTTCCGCGCCACCGCCACGCTGGTCGGCGACGTGCCCGCCGTGCCGGCCGATCCCGGCCTGGCGGCGCTGGTCAACCTGCGAGGTCAGGGCCGCTGCGCGATCACGCTCGACCCGCAGGACCGCCTGCCGGGCCGGCAGCCCTACCAGGGGGTGGTGCCGCTGCACGGCGACCAGCGCGAGCCGCTGCAGCGGCTGGAGCAGGTGCTGGAGCACTACATGCTGCAGTCCGAGCAGCTCGACACCAAGCTCGTGCTGGCGGCCGACGGCCGCCTCGCCGCCGGGCTGCTGATCCAGCGCCTGCCGGTCGAGGGCGAGGCCAACCTGGCCGGCGCCCGCAACGAGGACGAGATCGGCCTGAACGAAGCCTACAACCGCATCGCCCTGCTGGCCGCGACGCTGACGCGCGAGGAGCTGCTGACCCTGAATGCCGACACCATCCTGCACCGCCTGTTCTGGCAGGAGCGTGTGCGGCGCTTCGAGCCGCTCGCGGGCGAGCGCGGGCCGCGCTTCGCCTGCCGCTGCTCGCGCGAGCGGGTCGGGCGCATGCTGCAGTCGCTCGGCCGCGAGGAGATCGACGGCCTGATCGCCGAGCGCGGGCTGGCCGAGGTGGCCTGCGAGTTCTGCGGCGCGCAGTACCGCTTCGACGCGGTCGACGTCGGCGGCGAGGTCTTCACGACGCCGCGCGACCAGCCGCCGGCGTCGCGGGTGGTGCAGTAGCGCACGGGTCGTCGTCCACCGGGCCGCGGGCCGGTGCTACAGTTCGCTCCGTTACCCATCGGTCCTTCCCGTCCCCTTGCTGGTTCTCTCGAACGAGCCAAGGCGGGTCGCAATCCGCCAACCGGTCTAGCCGTGCCGCGGAAGGTTGTCCAACCAGCCAGAGCCCTGAGAGCAGGGCGAAAGGTGAGCGAAGATGATGCAGCAGTACCGGTCGAACTCGTACTTGTTCGGCGGCAATGCGCCGTACGTCGAAGAACTGTACGAGGCCTACCTCGACAACCCCGGCTCGGTGCCCGACAAGTGGCGCACCTACTTCGACGCGCTGCAGAACGTCCCGGCCACCGACGGCAGCGAAGCGCGCGACGTCGCGCACGCGCCGATCGTCGAATCCTTCGCCCAGCGCGCCAAGGCCAATGCCTTCGCCGTCAAGGCCAGCGCCGCCGAACTGGCGGTCGCGCGCAAGCAGGTCCATGTCCAGTCGCTGATCGCGGCCTACCGCTCGCTCGGCGCCCGCTGGGCCGACCTCGATCCGCTCAAGCGCACCGAGCGCCCCCGCATCCCCGAGCTGGAGCCGGCGTTCTACGACCTGAGCGAGTCCGACATGGACATCACGTTCAGCGCGACGAACACCTATTTCACCACCGCCGAGCAGCAGACGCTGCGCGAGATCCTGCAGGCGCTGCGCGAAACCTACTGCGGCTCGATCGGCGCCGAGTTCATGCACATCACCGAGCCGGCCGAGAAGCGCTGGTGGCAGGAGCGCCTCGAGCGCGTGCGCAGCAAGCCCAGCTTCAGCGCCGCCGAGAAGAAGCACATCCTCGACCGGCTGACTGCCGCCGAAGGCCTGGAGCGCTACCTGCACACCAAGTACGTCGGCCAGAAGCGCTTCAGCCTGGAAGGCGGCGAGAGCTTCATCGCCAGCATGGACGAGGTGGTCCGGCGGGCCGGCGAAAGCGGCGTGCAGGAGATCGTCATCGGCATGGCGCACCGCGGCCGCCTGAACGTGCTGGTCAACACGCTCGGTAAGATGCCGGCCGACCTGTTCGCCGAGTTCGACCACACCGCCGCCGAGGTGCTGCCGGCCGGCGACGTGAAGTACCACCAGGGCTTCTCCAGCGACGTGACCACGCCCGCCGGCCCGGTGCACCTGAGCCTGGCCTTCAACCCCTCGCACCTCGAGATCGTCA
>CAYXKP010000226.1:0-5778 GCA_964465695.1 uncultured Nitrospira sp. | reverse complement strand
CGTTCGTTTCCGAGTTCGTATCGATCTTCACCCCGCCGTTCTGGTAATGCAGCGTGGGATAAATCAAGACCGGGTCCTTGCTGATGTCGATTCCGAACCGCTCGAACTGGAGCATCATCGCCGGGAAATGTTTTTCCACTGTCCCGGGACCATGTTCCGCATCCAGCAACGGCGTATCCAGCCAGACGCCGACACGGCCGGACATCGTTCTGATACCGCGGCCTTCTTCGCATTCACGGATGATCGAAGAAGACACGACGTCGCGCGTGTCGAGTTCGTTCACGAAGCGTTCGCCCTTCGCATTCACCAGCTGCCCGCCCTCGGAACGAATACCTTCTGTCACCAAGGCTCCGATCAATTGTTCGGGGTACACCGCCCCTGATGGGTGGTACTGGAATGTATCGATATGGGCCAGCTTGGCGCCCATGCGGTAGGCCAGACAGAGCCCATCGCCCGTCGCCCCATAGTGATTGCTCGTCGGAAACCCCTGAATATGCAGCCGGCCGATGCCGCCGGTAGCCAAAATGACGGACTTGGCCTCCACCACTACGTGCCGCTGATTATCGAGATCTTTAAAGATCGCGCCGGTACAGTTCCCCTCGTCGTCGCTGAGCAGTTCAATGGCGGCGGCAAACTCGAGCAATTGAATCTTTTGATTGATGACCTCATCCTTAAGCACACGCATGATTTCGAGGCCGGTATAATCGGAACACGTCAGCAGGCGGGGTTTGGAACTGCCGCCGCCTTTCTTCACATGGAGGTTGCCGTCGGCTTGACGGTCGAACAGCACGCCCAACTCCAAGAGCCACTTCGCAATCGACGGTCCCTCCTCCACCATGACCTTGAGGAGGGCATGGTCGTTCTGCATATGCCCGCCCTTGAGCGTATCGAGGAAATGTGTGACAGGCGAATCCTCCGGCGCGACGGAAATCTGCATCCCACCCTGCGCCATCACGCTGTTGGAATCTCCCAAGCGCAGCTTCGTGGCGAGAATCGTCTTCACACCGGTGCCATGCGCGTGCAACGCCGCCGCGCAGCCGGCTCCCCCGCCGCCGATGACGAGCACATCGCAGGTGTGTTGCGCGGTGAGATCGGCATGGTCTTGTAAGGGACTGTCGCCTTCGAGCAGCGTCGCCAACTCGACGACTGTTTTGTCTCCTTCGTTCGGACCGAACCGGATCGGCCGATAGGCGCTGGCGCGATAGTCGGGGTGATATTTGTGAATCAGTTGGTCTCGGTCTGCGGCGGAAAACTTGGCAATCGTCTGCTTGCGGCGGGCATCTCGCGTCTTGTGTACGATCTGCTGGAGGGCGTGGATGTCCATAGTTCTTCAGATACAAGTGGGAAAGTGACAAGTGACAAGTTCTTCGGACTCGACCGACTTTCGAACTTTCACACTTTTCAACTTGTTCACTTCACAGAGGCACAATGCTCGGCCAGTTCCTTGTCGTTCATCTTGAGAACTTTGTTCCACTCGTCGTTGAACCGACCGTCTTGAATTTCTTTAATGCGCGTATTGAGGCCCACCGGCTTTTCGGAAAAATGGGCGCCCTGCGCACGACTGACGTACAGCGCTACGAGATTGGGGGCGATATCCGCGATGCAGACCGGCGTACACATCCCGCACATGACGCAATCCATGAACATCTCGGAGACGCTCTTGAAGTCGCCGAAGACGGCCTTCCAGACACCTTCGCGTACGTCGATTTTCTGCGGACAGGCCTCGGTGCAGGCGTTGCAATTCCTGCAGAGCGGCGCTTCGGGATAGAGATTGAACAGATCCTGCTTGGGATCTTGGAGCGTTTGGATGTCGTAAGTCGCCTTGCGCGCCGGAAACGGCGGCATCATCGTAAACGACATCCCGTCCTGTACCGCGGTCTGACAAGCCAAACAGGTGCGGACTTTGGGATCGTCTTTGGTGCGGTAGTAGGTCGCGCAGGCGCCGCAGAAGCCGCCCAAGCAGCCGACGCCGCGGACCACTTCCTGACCGGCATACCACATAGCCTTGATGACCGTGATCCCCTCCGGCACGTCCACTTTCTTGCCGGCAATCTCGATCGTCACCAGCCGGGGCTTCAATACTTCGGGCTGATCGATGACGTTGGCATCTTCTTGATTCATTGTTTCTTCGTCAGACGTGAGCGTGAAGGGTGAACCCCCTCACGCTTGACGCCCAACCCCTCACGCCATTTCAGGCTATCGCGTCGATGATCCGGTTCAAGGTCGCGCTTGGGCGCATCGCCTTTGCCGCCTTCGCGTCGTCCGGGTGGTAGTACCCGCCGACGTCCTGCGGCTTACCCTGCGCCGCCAGCAACTCCTGATCGATGGTCTTTTCGTTGTCGGCCAGGTCTTTGGCGATCTTCTGGAACTTCTCCGCGATCTTCTTGTCCGCCGTCTGGGAGGCCAACGCCTGCGCCCAATAGAGCGCAAGGTAAAAATGGCTTCCCCGGTTGTCGATCTCTCCGACCTTTCGGGCCGGTGATTTGTTGCTCTCGAGGAACTTGGCGTTGGCCTGATCCAGCGTATCCGCGAGAATCTTGGCCACCGCATTGTTCCCTACCTTTGCCAAGTGCTCCAGCGAAGCCGCCAGTGCAAGGAATTCACCGAGTGAATCCCAGCGCAGATAGCCCTCTTCCTGGAACTGCTGCACATGTTTCGGAGCCGAGCCTCCCGCACCGGTCTCGAACAGACCGCCGCCGTTCAGCAACGGAACGATCGAGAGCATCTTGGCGCTGGTGCCGATTTCGAGAATCGGAAAGAGATCGGTCAAGTAGTCCCGCAGCACATTGCCGGTACAGGAAATCGTATCCTTGCCTTCCTTCATCCGTTCCAGAGAAAACCGGCAGGCGTCCGCCGGCGCCATGATCTTGATCTCCAGTCCGGTCGTGTCATGCTTCTGCAGGTACGTATTCACCTTCTTGATCAGCTCGGCATCGTGCGCGCGATCCTTGTTCAGCCAAAACACCGCCGGGGCGCCGGTGGCCTTGGCTCGAGTCACCGCCAGCTTGACCCAGTCCTGAATCGCCGCATCCTTGACTTGGCACGCGCGCCAGATATCGCCTTCTTCCACTTTATGCTCGTGCAAGGTCTTGCCAGATGCATCCACGATGCGGATCGTACCGTTGCCCGGCGCCTTGAAGGTCTTGTCGTGTGAGCCGTATTCCTCCGCGGCCTGGGCCATCAAACCCACGTTGGGCACGCTGCCCATCGTCCTCGGATCGAAGGCGCCGTGCTTCTTACAAAACTCGACTACCTCATGATAGACCGGCGCGTAACTTGAGTCAGGAATCACGCACTTCACGTCCTGCAATTGCCCCTGCGGGTTCCACATCTTGCCGCTGTCGCGGATGACCGGAGGCATCGATGCATCGATGATCACGTCGCTGGGCACATGGAGGTTGGTGATGCCCTTGTCCGAATTCACCATCGCCATCGGCGGCCGCTTCTGATAGACGGCCTGGATGTCGGCTTCGATCGCTTTGCGCTGTTCGTCCGGCAGAGACTTGATCTTGGCATAAACATCGCCGAGACCGTTGTCCGGATCGACGCCTAACTTCTTGAACGTCTCGGCATGCTTCTCGAACACGTCCTTGTAATACACCGTCACGGCATGACCGAAGATCTTCGGATCGGAGACCTTCATCATGGTGGCCTTCATGTGCAGAGAAAACAGAATGCCCTGCTTCTTCGCATCCTCGATCTGTTCCTCTAAAAACCTGCGCAGAGCTTTGACGCTCATGAAGGTCGCATCAAGCACTTCGCCCGCTTGTAACGCGACTTTTTCTTTCAAGACGGTCGTTTTTCCGTCTGCACCGACAAACTCGATCCTTGCGGTCGTCGCCGCCGGGATCGTCATCGACTTTTCGTTCGAACGGAAATCACCGCCGTTCATGTGCGACACGTGCGTCTTGGAATCCGACGACCAGGCGCCCATCTTATGCGGATGTTTCCTCGCATAGGCTTTCACCGATTGGGGGGCGCGGCGATCCGAGTTGCCTTCGCGCAACACGGGATTCACGGCGCTGCCTTTCACCTTGTCGTAGCGGGCCTTGATTTCCCTTTCCTTGTCGTCCTTTGGATTTTCAGGATAATCGGGCAACTTGTAGCCCTGCTTCTGCAATTCTTTGATCGTCGCCACCAACTGCGGGATGGACGCGCTGATGTTCGGCAGCTTGATGATGTTCGCTTCCGGCGTCTTGGCCAGTTCGCCTAACTCAGCCAAGGCATCGTGCTGCTTTTGCTCCGGAGTCAGGTACTCGGGAAACACGGCGATCACGCGGCCGGCGAGAGAAATGTCGCGCAATTCCACGGTGACACCCGCCGCCTTCGTGAAGGCGTTAATGATCGGCAGGAATGAATAGGTCGCCAACATCGGCGCTTCGTCTGTTTTCGTATAGATGATTTTGTCCGCTTTCGCCATGGTGATCCCTCTCAATAATATCGTTTAGTTCAGCGCGTTCAGCGCCGAACCGGCCTTAAACCAGGTGATTTGCTGTGCCGTCATGCTGTGGTTCGCTTGGATCCTCACATCGCCGCCGGCCTTGTGAACGATGACCGTCACCGGTTTGCCCGGCGCGAGATTCTCCAAGTCCACGATGCTCAATCGATCGTTCATGTCGATCTTGTCGTAATCCTTCGGATCGGCGAACGTCAGCGGGAGGATGCCCTGCTTCTTCAAATTCGTTTCATGGATGCGCGCGAAGCTCTTCGTGATGACCGCACGCACATTGAGGAACCGCGGCGACATGGCCGCATGTTCACGGCTGCTGCCTTCGCCGTAATTTTCGTCGCCCACGACGATGGACCCGATGCCTTTCGCCTTGTAGGCACGGGCGATTTGCGCGATGGTCAGGTTCGATTCGCCGGTCAAGACGTTCGTGCCTTTGCCGGGCTCCGAGGCAAAAGCGCTGTTGGCGCCGAGGAACATGTTGTCGCTGATCTTGTCCAAGTGGCCGCGGAACTTGAGCCAAGGACCGGCCGGTGAAATGTGGTCCGTCGTCGTCTTGCCCTTGGTCTTGATCAGGAGCGGAAGTTTCTCGAAGTCCTTGCCATCCCAGCGCGGGAACGGCTGCAGCAATTGGAGCCGTTCGCTGGTCTGAGGAATATCGACGGTCAAGGCGTCGCCGTTTTCAGCGGGTTCCACGTACCCTTCCTCGCCCTTTGCAAACCCCTTGGCCGGCAACTCCTCCCCCACCGGTGGCTGGAGCTTGAATTCCTTCCCATCCGCACCTTTGACCGGCTGATTGACCGGATCAAATCCGAGATCACCGGTGATCGCATAAGCCGTCACGACTTCCGGGCTTGCGAGGAAGGACAATGTTTCATTGATCCCGTCGTTACGGCCGGGGAAGTTGCGGTTGAAGGAGCTGACGATGGAATCGGCCTTGCCCTTCACGCCGTCCGCCCGCTTCCATTGGCCGATGCAAGGCCCGCAAGAGTTCGACAGCACGGTGCCGCCGAGCTGCTCGAACGTGTCCAAGAACCCGTCGCGCTTCATCGTATGATAAATGCGCTCGGAGCCGGGTGAAACGAGGAACGACGTCTTGGCCTTCAACCCAGCCTTTAGCGCTTGCTGCGCCACATGTGCCGAGCGGCTGATGTCTTCATACGAAGAGTTCGTACAGCTTCCGATGAGCGCCGCCTTCAGCTCAACCGGATAGCCTTTCTCTTTGGCCTCCGCTTTTAACTTCGAGATCGGACGGGCGAGGTCAGGCGTATGGGGACCAACCACATGCGGTTCGAGTTTGGACAGATCGATTTCCACGATCTGGTCATAGT